>JALHOJ010000147.1 GCA_022843045.1 Phycisphaerales bacterium | reverse complement strand
ATCTTGGATTGGGAGAGCGGAGACGCTTCCCCCAAGAACCAGAAGCGGCGCGAGCGCCTGGCGGAGAGGCTGCAGACCTTCTTCGGTATCGATGGCGACCCAATCGCGCCCGAAGGGAATGGCTGGCGGACGCTCTGCCGCGTCGAATCCGACCACTGACGCCATCGACATGTCGATCGCGTCGGCGCGGAATTCTTGAAGAATCTTGAGGTACGAACATCGTGCGCAGCCCGCTGAAATACAGCGGGTTGTGTCGCTTTGGGGCGGGTGCATTGCCTGGTTCTTTGGCGCGGAATCGACAAGTCGCCAGTCGGGGACGACAGGCCCGCATCCCACGCCATTCCCGCCCCGGTGAGCCCACGCCGGACCTGTCGCTCCCCGGGGCCTTCTGGCAATGCCAGGAAGGTCCGGCCATGATCGATCCAGCGACCCTTAAGTTCGCCCGCCGTCTCGCCCGCATCAAAGCCCGTCAGCTCGGACGCCTGATCCGAACCTGCTCCCGCGAGGACCTCGAGCAGGAACTCATGCTCGAAGTCGTCATCGGGTGGGAGCGGTTCGATCCCGCTCGCGGCAAGCCCGCAGCGTTCGTCGAGCACCTCATCCAGCAGAAAGCGTGGAAGCTCCGCCGCGCCGAGGGCTCGCAGCGCCCCACTCGGTCGTTCGACGCCGACCACCACGACAAGCCCGCGGTGGACGACGACTTCCGGCACATCGCTCTGCGCATCGATGTCGATGTGGCGGTGACCAATCTGCCGCCCGACCTTCGCAAGGCCTGCGATCAGCTCCGCCGTGACTCGGTCAGCAGCGTGGCCCGCAGCCGCGGCGTGCCCCGCTCCACCCTCGATTCCTCACTGAAGCGCGTCCGCGAGACGTTTCGCCGCGCGGATCTTGATCAGTACCTGTCGTGAAAACGTGCCGCCGTCGGCGAGATGCCTGATAGCGGGTGCCGCCACCCGAGTGTGATCCCCCGCCCCGTCCGGAGCAATCCCCGATGCAAGCCCGCTCACTCGTGTACCGCTTCCAGTTCGCCGAGGACACAGACATGGAGGAAGTCGAGAAGACGCTCTTCCTGTCGATCCTCGCGGTGGGTTTCCTGCACGGCGAGGCCGCCGTCCGGCTCGATGCCGGATACGCCGTCGATGCTGAGAAGCGAGTGGTCGCTGTGGACGCGGCAACCGAGACGGGGCGGGCGGTCACGCGGGTCTTCACTGGCTTCTGCATCCTTGAGTACGGCGACGAGAACTTCTCAATCGTTCGCGACGGCGATCCGCTCCCGCAGTCGCCGGCCGCAGCCGAACCCGCTGGCGCTGCCGCGTGACGCGCCATTCCACTTCTAAGTCCGACGCCCAGCCGCTCGTGCGGCTCGGGCAGGGTGATTTCACCCGCGAGATCTGGCCCGACGACCTCGACCGCCCATCTAGCAAACACGGAGACCGCATGCCCCCAACAACCCTCATGAACCAGATCACCAAGGGCCGCAAGGCCCAGCCTCGCCGCGTCATGCTGTACGGCACGCACGGCATCGGCAAGAGCACCTTCGGCGCGATGGCCGACAAGCCTATCTTCGTCCCCACCGAGGACGGCCTTGCCGACATCGACTGCGAGTCCTTCCCGCTCGCCAAGAGCTTCGGCGACATCATGGCCGCGCTCGAGTCGCTGTACTCCAGCGATCATCAGTACAAGACCGTGGTCATCGACAGTCTCGACTGGCTTGAGCGCCTGATCTGGGCCGAGGTGTGCGCTGACGAGAGCGTCGAGAACATTGAGAAGATCGGATACGCCAAGGGATACACGTTCGCCGTCGACAAGTGGCGGATGGTGCTCGGCGCGCTCGACGCTCTCCGTAGCGACCGGGGCATGACCGTCGTCCTGATCGCGCACGCCAAGATCGAGAAGTTCGAAAACCCCGAGACCGTGCCATACGACCGTTACTCGCCGCGCCTTCACAAGCTCGCGTCTGCGCTGGTGCAGGAGTGGGCCGACGAGGTGCTCTTCGCCACGTACAAGGTCCACACCGTCAAGGTGGCGGAGGGGTTCAACCAGGCCAAGCACAACGGCATCGGCACCGGGGAGCGGATCATCCGCACCGTCGAGCGCCCCGCTCATGTCGCCAAGAACCGCCTGGGGCTTCCCGAGGAGCTCCCGCTCGATTTCCGCATCTACGGGGCGTTCGCCCGTGGCGAGAACCCATTCGCCGAGGCCGTCGCCACGCCTGCGCCCGCAGCCGCGCCCGAAGCCCTCGCCAACTGATCCGTCCCCCCACCGCACCCCCACGCATCCCTGCACAAGGAATCTGTCACATGGCCACTCTGAACAACTTCGACGCCTCGCAGGTCGACCCGTCCGTCGCCCTCGACCCGCTCCCCGCCGGCAAGTACACCGCGGTGATCTCCGACTCGGAGTACAAACCGACCAAGACCGGCGGCGGTAAGTACCTGCAGCTGACCTTTCAGGTCATCGACGGCGAGTTCAAGGGCCGCCTGGTCTGGGCCCGCCTCAACCTCGAGAACAAGAGCGAGATGACTGTCAAGATCGCCCGCGGCGAACTCTCGGCC
>JALHOJ010000146.1 GCA_022843045.1 Phycisphaerales bacterium | reverse complement strand
AAATGAACATGGCGCGTATGCCCTTGAAGTGAGTGTACCGGGGGTGCGGCAAGGTCCACAGCGCTGATTTAGACGCTGGGCCTTGCGGGGGCTAGGCTGGGGGCCATATGAGCGAAGCGCCATTGATGCTGGGGGTAAGCGGGTTGCGGGGGATCGTGGGCAAGAGCCTGACGCCGGAGGTGGCGGCGCGGTTTGGCGCGGCGGTCGGAACGTGGATCCAGACATTCGGTCCAAAGGCCAGGGGCATTGAGGCGAAGAAGAAACGTTCGCGCCCCGTGGTCGCCGTGGGGCGTGATGGGCGGTATGGCGGCAATGTGATCGTGAACTCTGCGATCGCGGGGCTCGCGGCGTCCGGGTGCGATGTGATCGCGTGCGATGTCGCGATGACGCCGACGATGGCGGTGTTCGTGGATGCGACGGGGGCATCGGCGGGATTGATGGTGACCGCAAGCCACAACCCGCAGGAATGGAACGGGATCAAGGTACTGCTCCCGAACAGCGGGGTCAAGGCCCGTGTACCAAGCGCATGCGCGCCGGGGAAGGTCGTGGCGGAGCAGATCATCGCCTTGTTCCGGGGATCGGAACCCGTGTACACGGGTGCGTGGGACCGGATCGGACAAATCGAGGTTGTGACGGAGCCTGAACTGGCACACGCGCTGCACGCGACGCTGTTGATGGATCATCTCACCGCACGCAAGCTGCCAACGATCATCCGGAAAGCGTCCTTCGGCGTGGCGATCGATTGCGTCGGGGGCTCGGGGGCGATCGTCTCACCTGACTTTCTCGATCACCTCGGGTGCGAGGTTGACGTTTCGGGGGATTACTCCGACGGCGTGTTCACGCATACGCCGGAACCGACGAGGGAGAATCTGGCAGCGTTCTGCAAGAAGGTGAAGAAGCAGAAAGCGAGTGTGGGGTTTGCGCAGGACCCAGACGCGGATCGACTCGCGATCGTCGATGAGCGGGGCGAGTACATCGGGGAGGAGTACACGCTGGTTCTGGCGGCGGAGGCACTGCTTAGCGAGACAGCGAGACAGCGAGGCAGCGAGACAGGGAAGAAGAAAGCGCGGGTGCTGGTGACCAATCTCAGCACAAGCCGGATGATTGATGATGTGGCCGCGCGGCACGGGGCGCGGGTGATTCGGACGGCGGTGGGTGAGGCCAATGTGGTGGAGGCGATGAAGCGCGAGGCGGCCGCGGGGCGGGATGTGGTGGTTGGGGGCGAGGGGAATGGGGGCGTGATTTGGCCGCGGGTGACGTATGTGCGGGATTCGCTATCGGCGATGGGATTGGTGCTGGGGTTGATGGCGCGGCGGGGGCAGAAGCTGTCGGAGATTGTGGCGGGGATGCCGTCGTATGCGATTGAGAAGCGGAAGGTGGAGTTGGCGCGGAAGGAGGATGCGCGGCCGGCGGTGGAGAAGATTGCAGCGTTTTATGGGAACCCGACCGGGACGGTCGGCCCACACAGGATTGATTTGCAGGATGGGGTGCGGGTGGATTTTTCGCAGGGGCCGCTGGCGGGGAAGGCGTGGCTGCATGTGCGGGCGAGTAACACGGAGCCGATCATGCGGCTGATTGCGGAGGCGCCGACGGTGGCGGAGGCGCGGGGGGTGTTGGATGAGGCGGCGAGGGTGATTGGGGGGTGAGGACTTGATCGGTGATTTCGCCCGCAGGGCGCTCGGGCGTTGCCAGGGGCGCTGCGCAGCGAGCCCCTGGAAGGCGGTGCTTCCTGCCCTCACCCGAAGGCGCGCGATGCACTCGTCGGCCCTCCGGGCCGGGTGTATTAAAGAGACATTCCAGGGGCTTGCTCGCTGTGCTCGCTGCGCCCCTGGCAACGCCCGTACGCCCTGTGGGCGAAGAACTGCGGACTTGGGCGTGCCCGGACACGCGGGCGCGATCACCTGAAGCACGGACAGACCTACCGAGTGCCGAGTAGAATGGGCTTATGACGACGCAAGCAGAACTCACGCCAGGAAAGCGGGTCCGGATCACGCAGCGCGTGCCCCGGCAGTCGGGGGAGATGTCGATCACGGTTGAGGGGACGGTGGTGTCGGTGGGACAGGGGAAGACGGGGTCGTGGTTTGCGCACGGGAAGGACAACAAGGTGTGGCTGGACCGTGTGGAGCTTCGGAAGGATGATGGGGAGCGGGTGGTGATGAACTTGGATCAGTTTTCGAGTGTGGATGTGGTGGGGTAGGGCAAATGGCCAAAGGGCCAAACGAGCAAATAGCCAAATGTTGAAAGCTCGCGGTGTCGGCCGATTGGGCTGCGCCTGGTGGACGGGGCCGCGTGGGTGCCGGTGTTTGCTTTGTGGCGTTGGCGATGCTGGCGAGCAGCGATGAGGCGGGGCGGTTGCTGATCGTCCCGCCGACGCGATTTGGCTCGAACGTCGCTGGGTATCAAGAGTTAGGGAGGGGTTATCCCTCGGTCCCCACACGCCGTAACGCAATCTTGACAAGCCATTTGGGCGATCGGAGGGCCTGCCGAATCCGTTGGAGAGTCGATCGCGATATGAATCGGGGGCTCCCCGACTTTGTACTCGGGATGGAGTGGTTGTTCTGAAGAGAGGTAACGTCATGATGAAGTTGTTTGCTGTTGCGGTGGCCGCGCTGGTTGCTTCAGCGCCTGTCATGGCTGAAGACCTGAACCTCGTGGGTGACTACACCCTGTCGACGGACTTTGACGGCACGATCAACATCCGCGATGGCACGCTGACGCTGAACGGCTGCCGTGTGAGCGGGAGCGTGTATCAGACGG
>JALHOJ010000145.1 GCA_022843045.1 Phycisphaerales bacterium | reverse complement strand
CTCGGTCAACAGTTCGCGTTCGACGAGCGTTTCGGCCAGCCGCTGGAGCTTATCGCGGTCGCGCGACAACACATCCTGAGCCCGCTGCGCCGCGTCTTGCAGAATTCGCGCGACCTCTTCGTCGATCACCTGGGCCGTGTGCTCGCTGAATTCGCGCTGCTCCGAGATTTCCTTGCCCAAGAACGGATGCTCTTCGCTCGTGCGAAACGCGATCGGCCCCAGTCGCTCGCTCATTCCCCAATGCGTGACCATCCGCCGGGCAAGCTGCGTCGCCCGTTTGAGATCGTCCTCGGCCCCCGCGCTGTACTCGCCGAACATCAACTTCTCGGCAGCCCGCCCTCCCAGCATGATCACCAGCCGCGAGTGCAACTCGCTCTCGCTGACGTTGTAGCGCTCCTCCTCAGGCACCAACTGCGTAACCCCCAGCCCACGTCCACGGGGGATGATTGTCACCTTATGTAGTTTTCCTCCACCGGGAACCAGCCAGGCCAACAGCGCATGCCCCGCCTCGTGGTAGGCGGTCATCTGCTTCTCTTTGCCGGACAGCACCTCCTCGCGCTTGGGGCCCATCAGCACCTTGTCGCGGGCGTGCTCAAAGTCTTCATTGTCGACCATGTCCTTGCCGGCGCGGGTGGCGGCCAGCGCCGCTTCGTTCACCAGGTTGCGAATGTCGGCCCCGGTCAGCCCGATCGTCCCTTGGGCGAAACGCTCGAGATCGACGTCGGGAGCCAGCGGAACATCGCGCGAGTGGACCTTGAAAATCGCGAGCCGGCCCGGCAGGTTCGGCCGATCGACCGTTACGTGCCGATCGAAGCGCCCAGGGCGCAACAGTGCGGGGTCGAGCACGTCGGGCCGGTTGGTGGCCGCCAGCACTATCACCGATTCGTTGGGGCTGAACCCATCCATCTCGCTTAGTATCTGGTTGAGCGTTTGCTCGCGCTCGTCGTGTCCACCGCCAAGCCCCGCGCCGCGGATCCGCCCGACCGCGTCGATTTCGTCGATGAACAAAATGCAAGGCGACGCGTCCTTGGCCGTCTTGAACATGTCGCGCACGCGGCTCGCCCCCACGCCGACGAACATCTGGATGAATTCCGATCCGTTGATCGAAAAGAACGGTACCCCCGCTTCACCGGCGACCGCCTTGGCCAAGAGCGTCTTGCCGGTGCCTGGCGGGCCCATCAACAGTGTCCCTTTGGGCACGCGCCCGCCGAGCCGCGAAAATTTCTCCGGGCTCTTCAAGAACTCGACGACCTCCTGCAAATCGTTTTTGACCCCTTCGAGCCCGGCCACGTCCGCGAAGGTGATGCGCTGGGCCGACGCCTCGTAACGCTTCGCGGGGCTCTTGCTGAAGCCGCCGAGAATGCCCCCCGAGCCCATCATCTGGTCGCGCGTGCGGCGAAAGATGAACCACATTCCCAGCATCAACAGCAGTGTCACCCCCAGGTAGCTCAGCACCAACATAGCGGTGCCGTCCGACGTGCGGCGGATGTCGTACTTCACCCCCTGCTCGATCAGCAGCTTGTTCAGCTCCTCTCCCACCATGGGGGCGAGCACCACCAGAAAACTCTCCTTCAAGCGGGGGGCGGCCCCCGGTTTGCCGGTCCAGGCGGGGTCGAGCGGCGGCTTCTTGAACTTGCCGTACAAGTCCTGCCCGTAGATCGTCACCTCGCTGACATTCCCCTCGGCCAATTGCTGATGAAAAAAGCCATAGGTCACCAGCGACCGATTCACCGGACCCGTGGTGAAGTACAGCGCCAAGAGCGTGATCAGAATCAGCAGCAGCAGCCAGACCGCGGGAGAATTGAAGCGTGCGGGCACGATCAGCGGCGGGCGGGGTTTCGGGCGGTCGGCGGGCTTCTCCATGATCGCGGGAATTCCTCGGGCCAGGGGTGCCTGCCGCGCGGCGCGCGGCATTCTGCCCGTCGACGCACTCTCTCTGGTCCGGCAACCGGCGGGCAGGCACAATTGTATCGCAACCGGGCCGCCGATTCGATTCTCAAGCCGCCCAGGGCGCATCACGCGGCATAATTTGACGTTTACACACGGCGAGCAATGAATCCAACAGAGTCCGCAATCCAGCGCCGCGGGGCCGTGGGGGTCATTTGCCGCGAGGATCGACTTTTGGTGATTCGTCGCTCGGAGCTGGTCGCGGCGCCCGGTGCCTTCTGCTTCCCTGGCGGGGCGATCGATGGCGATGAAACCGAGCAAGCCGCGCTGGTGCGCGAGCTGCACGAAGAGCTGGCCGTGGTCGCCACGCCGCTGCGGAGGTTGTGGGAAAGCACCACCAGTTGGGGCGTCTGGCTCGCCTGGTGGCTAGCTGAGATCTCGCCCGATGCCGAGCCCGTCCCCAACCCGGCCGAAGTGGCAGCCCTGCACTGGCTCTCAATCTCCGAAATGCGTGCACTTCCCGGCCTGCTGTCGAGCAACCACGCCTTTCTTGATGCGATCGCGGCGGGCCACATCAATCTGTAGGGTGGGCTACGCCGGCATTCGCTGCTGGCGCGTCGATGCCACCATCGCTTGCGGTCTCCGGCAGTACCATCCGCAGCATGTGGTGTTTATAGTGGCAGTGTTCGTATCCCGTGGCCTGATTGAACGTGCCGAGATCCCCAAGGCCGCGGCGGCAATTCCTTGAGAAACGCCCATGAAGTGTCCGTTCTGTCATGAAGACAACGACAAAGTGATCGACTCGCGCGCCAGCCAGGACGCCTACGCGATCCGCCGCCGCCGCGAGTGCCTGTCGTGCGCGCGCCGCTACA
>JALHOJ010000144.1 GCA_022843045.1 Phycisphaerales bacterium | reverse complement strand
GTTCTGGTGCTGCCCTCCTCGCCGCGGGTCGCCCCGCCGCTCAACTCGCCTGTCGACAAGATCGAGGTGGAGTACCGTGAGCAGGCCATGCGCCTGCTCTGCATCGCCGGCCTCAACGGACTGCCGCAGATCAGCTTGCCGCAAGCAAAGATCGACGGACTTCCCATCGGCCTTTCGATCGCGGGGCCACGCAACAGCGACCGTGCGCTGCTGGAACTCGCGCGGCGGGCGATGGGGTAGATCAAATACGGCTCCGGAGCCCGACCGCAAACGGCGTCGATCAGGAAACTGGTGCCCCAGGAGGGAACGCAACTATCTTCGCGACAACTACTGACATTCAGTGACATGTCGCGTCGGATCGCGACATAAACCAATGATAAAAAATAGATTTATCAGATTTTCTCTAGTCCCGGGAAGGGATCAGAACCGCTGTCCAACGCCGTCTCGTGCCATCTCATGACAGTGCTTTAGGTACAAAAATTGGTACATCACATGTCCCGCCCCATGCTAATGCTGCGCGACGCCATGGACCCGGAGCAACATCGTGGAAGTGAGGCGCAGAGCGCATCGGCTATTGTCTGACGTGAAAGTCAGACAGGCAAAGGGATCCGCCAAGCTTCACGACGGGGGCGGTCTCTACTTCGAGGTCAACGACCGCAATAGCGGGCGCTGGGTTCTGCGCCTGACGATCAACGGCAAGCGGACCCGGCGGGGCCTCGGCATCGTGCGGGAGACGGAACGTGCCTTTGGCTTACCCGTCAACCCGCACTTGTTCCGCGACTGTGCCGCCACCTCGATCGCGATCGACGATCCGACCTCCGTCCGGATGGCCGCAAGTGTGCTCGGGCACGCAGGGTTCGGCTCGACGGAGAAATACTACAACTTGGCCACCGGCCTCGAAGCGGGGAGAGCGTACTCGAGCGTCCTTTGCGCTCGCAGAAGCGGCACGAAGCGGTGAAGAAAACCACGTATTTGCGGACCTATCTCGCAATTGGAGATTGGTCTCGCGTCGAGGAACGCTGGAGTTGGTAAAGCTCGCGGGCGATGCCGAAGAACGGAGCGACTGTGATGCAGCCCACAGCCGGCGCCGCTTCACCGGCGAGGATCTTCACCTTCGCGGCAGCAGATCCTCGGCGTCCGGAATTGTTAAGGGTTTCGGATGACGGCTCACGCAGCGAGAGCAACTTGGCACGCGGGCCGTCGTTCGAAAGCCTCCCGCGAGGGAAGGGCGGAAGCCAATCCTCTGGCGGCTCCGTGACAACCGGCATGACGTCGATGCCGTCATCCGGTGAGCGCCGCAGGGGCGGACTCGTCAGGTTGCGCGATTGCTGGCAACGCGCTTAGAGCGCCAATTCCACGGCAGCAACTCGTCGAGCCGTGATGCCGGATGCTCGGCGATGCGGGCCAGAACGTCCGCCAGCCACGACTGCGGGTCGATGTCGTTCATTTTCGCCGTGACGATCAGGCTGTACATGGCGGCGGCGCGCGTACCCCCGCGATCCGAGCCGGCGAACAACCACGTGAGCTCGAGTTGTTACATGGGCGGAGCGTCGAGCCGCCGGGATGCCGGCACGTCATCGGAGGTCCATCATGGATGAGGTACGCGCGTTTGTCGGCTTAGACTTGCATAAGGAGACCGTATCCGTTGCTGTCGCCGAAGCCGGTCGCGGTGGGGAGGTCCGTCATATTGGCAGCTTTTGTGAAGGGTTTCGGATGACGGCCCTTCACGACGTCAGCTACATGCGGCCGCGGCCGTCGTCCGAAAGTCTCCAGGGAAGGAACCCGCGTGAGCTGGGGCAGCCCGTGCCTCAGTCGCTATGGCGTTTGATGGCCTGCGGCGTGTCGCGAGGATACGGACCTGCGACTCGTGCAGCGTCGAGAATTGCTTTGGAGTTGAAGCTCTCGCAGGAGCCGTTCTCCCAAGGACTGCTCGGCTCGATGTGGAGCGTCTTCACGCCGATCCTGCCGAGCCACGAGCGCACGCTGTTGGCGACATAGGACGTTGTCTGAAACGCACGTCTTCAGTCACCCGCGGCGTGCGAGCACGGCATCGAGTTCACGCGCGACTCGTGCGCCGAACAGCGATGTGTCGGCGACGAGCGCTGGGCCCTCGCGCGTGAAGTCGTCGATGACCGCCCGGATACGGACCCGCCAACCGTCGGTGAAGCTGTCCGACACGAAGTCGAGCGACCGACGCTCGATGGCCCCTGACGGCAGCGCGATCGGCGCCCGGATGCCCAACGCCCGCTTCCTGCCGCCTCGCTTGCGGACAGCCAAGCCCTCTTCCCGGTAGAGCCGGAACAGGCGCTTGTGGTTGAGCACGACGCCCTCGCGCTTTAATAGCGAGTGCAAACGCAGATACCCGAACCGGCGGCGCCCGGCCGCCATCAGACGCGAGCGCACGGCCCTCTCGATCCGTCGGTGCGACGATACCGGGTAGGGACGCGGTGCCACGCCGATCAGATCGGGGACATGCCAAGGGGGGCAAGATCAGATCGCTTACACCCATGAACCGGGTGGACGACTTCAAGGGGCAGAATCAGTTCTGAATTAATTGATATGCGACGCCGGATGCGTGTCGGGCGCTAATAAGATCTATCAAGCGTCTTGGGTTTCTGCCGAACAATTAGAATAATGACGTTGCGGGAATATCGGCTACAAGATCGTGCGTGACCTTGCCCCCGAAAATGCCCCCGCTCTGATGTAGAGTCCGATCCACACACGGAGACGGACGTCATGCGCAAGAGCTTGCATAGTGAAGAGAAGATCATCTCGATCCTGAAGGAACA
>JALHOJ010000143.1 GCA_022843045.1 Phycisphaerales bacterium | reverse complement strand
GGATCCGCCGTACCTGCACGCGACGCGCAAGGGCGAGCGTTATCGCTGCGACGCGGATGACCAGACCAACACGATGTTTGAGGCTGGGGACTTTCATGATCGCCTAGCGATGGCACTGGAGCGGTTCCGTCATTCGATGGTGGTGGTGTCCTACTACGCGCACGAGCGGCTTTTGCGGCTGTATCCCAAGAGCGTGCCGGGGCGGGAGGGGTGGACGCACGTTGATTGCAGCACGCACAAGGCGCTTTCGAACGCGAGTCGGAGCGAAGCGGACGCGAAGGAAGTGCTGATCGTGCGGAAGGGAGGGGCACGTGGGTGATGGCATGACCAGTGTGCGGGTGCAGATGCACCTGTCCGATGCGATTCTGCGCGTGCTGGTGACGGGCGGCTGGGTGTCCATGCACGATCTTCGCGTGAAGGTCGGCACGATCGTGGACATGCGGGACAAGTCCGAGTCGCTGATTGTCGTGGTCAATCAGATGGAGCGGGAGCGCGTGATTGAGACCCGGGGGCGGTATGAGGGTGGGTTTAGTGTTCGGCTTCGCCGGGAAGGTGGTGCGTGATGGACACGTCTGACAAGGGCAAGGGCCTGATATCGAGCATGCTCTTGGATGTGGTCGATCCGATCG
The DNA here is from genome assembly GCA_022843045.1 of Phycisphaerales bacterium. Taxonomy (GTDB): domain Bacteria; phylum Planctomycetota; class Phycisphaerae; order Phycisphaerales; family UBA1924; genus BJHL01. Next base: position 2,183 of record JALHOJ010000143.1, on the reverse strand, counting down.
AAGCGATGGCGATTGCGCCATGGTCGCCTCCGGCGGGCGTGGATCTGGGTAGATGCTCAGTCAGCGTCGGCGAGCTTCGCATCGCGAATCTTCGGCGGGCGGCGATGTTTCATGGGGGCGGGGTAGAAGCTTGGAGTCCCTTGCAGTGGGCGACCTGCGTGGTGGGCGAAGTCGGGGAAGTGTTCAACGCGAGGAAGAAGGTCTGGCGAGGGGATGGTCGCGTCGAAGATCTGCTTGAGGAACTTGCGGACGTCGCCATTTACACCGACTTGCTCCTCGCCCGGGTCAATGCCTCGTGGTCTCTCTCGTACGCCTCGCTCGATGTGCTCGCGACGCAGTACGCGGCATGGAAGAAGCCGCAGGACTGCACGCAGGATCTTTGGTTCATGCAGCTGATCCGAGAGAGCACGTTCGCGTATCAGCACGCTCGGTTGGGAGAGGTGCGAGGCATGGTGCGATGCGGCGAAGTCATCTTTTCGTCGGCGGTCGGACTCATCCGTGTGCTGGGCGCTTCGCCTGATCGCGTGATCGCTCAGAAGTTCAACGCGACCAGCAGGGCACGGGGAGTTGACGTCTTCATTGGGGGGAACGCGTGATGCGAGGCCTTGCTCCTCAGGAAATCATCGTCGATCTGTTTTGCGGCGGCGGGGGCGCCACGCAGGGGATTGAGCAGGCGGGGCATGTCGTTGCAGAGTGTGTCAATCACTGCCCGACGGCGATCGCCACGCACCTGGCCAATCACGCTGCGACCAACCATCGGCGCGGGGACGTGTGGCAGAATCCGCCGGAGCTGGTGGCGGGGGGGCGTCCGGTCGGGCTGCTGTGGGCATCGCCGGATTGCCGGCACTTCTCGCGGGCTCGCGGTGCAGCGCCGGTGTCGCGGCGGGTGCGGGACCTGGCGTGGGTGGTGACGGAATGGGCCCAGGCCGGGGCGTCTGCGCCCCGCATCATCATCGTTGAGAACGTGCCGGAGTTCGTGACGTGGGGGCCGCTGCGCCGCGCGCGCGACGCGAGCGGCAAGCCCATGAGCGATGCCTCCGGTCGCGCGTTGATGGAGCCGATCCCCGAGCGGCGCGGCGTGACGTTCGCCAAGTGGCGGCGGATGCTCGAGACGAACGGATACAAGGTCGAGTGGCGCGTCCTGGACGCGGCGGACTACGGCGCGGCGAGCCGCCGGAAGCGTCTGTTTGTGATCGCTCGCCGCGATGGCCAGCCGATCGTCTGGCCGGAGAAGACGCATGAAGCAATTCAGGCTTGTGAGGGACGGAAAAGTCATGGGGCTGTTCGGCACTCTGGTGATGGCGGAAGCGGAGTTGTTGGCGGGAGCAATGGCCCAGCATGGTGCGAAAGGCAAGTTGATGGGCAACGTGTCGGTGCAAGAGCGTCGAAGTTTGATTCGTTGGAAGACGATTGTGAGCTTGGTCGCCTCTGCGCCCGGCATCGCTCAGCCGCCGACATCATCGACTGGAGCGATCTCGGCACCAGCATCTTCGAGCGGGAGCGGCCGCTCAAGGACAAGACGCTCGCCCGCATCGCCGAAGGGATCAGGCGGTACGTCCTCAACGACCCCGCGCCGTTCATCCTGCGGGTGACGCAGACGGGCGAGGGGCCCGGCGGTAAGCAATCGTGGAAGGTCGCGAGCGCGGCTTCACCGATGCCGACGCAGACGACGCGGCAGGACCTGGCGGTGTGCACGCCGGTGGTGCAGCAGATTCGCGGCGAGAGCGCGGGCAGCAGCGTCAAGGCCACATTGCCCGTGATCACTGCGGGCAACGGTCCTGGGCGTGGCGCTGGGGCCGGGCACGCGTTGGGCGTGGCGACGCCGGTGCTCGTGACGACGGGCTACGGCGAGCGTGATGGACAGCGGCCGCGGGCCAACGCAGTGAGTGAGCTGCTGGGCACGTGCGTGGATGGTGTCAAGCAGGGCGTGGTGGTGCCGCTGCTCCAGTCCGCCGGCGGGCCGGAGTGCCGGGCGGTGCCGGCGTCTGAACCGCTTGGAACCGTGCTGCCTCGCGACCATCGCGCGCTCGTGACGCCTTTGCTCATGCACAACACGAGCGGGCATACGGGCGGCAAGATCAGTGCTCCCACGCCGACGGTGACGACGGGCGCACAGACGGCGTTGGTGGCTCCGGTGCTGGGCGTGCTTCGCAACCACGCGGATTGCCAGCGCGTGGATCAGC
>JALHOJ010000142.1 GCA_022843045.1 Phycisphaerales bacterium | reverse complement strand
GGCTGATCGTGGACTACATCGGCATTGGCGATGAGCTGCGGGCAGCGACCGCGAAGTACTCAGCGGGTGGAGAAGATCACGGGAAGCCCGCGGGCGGGCTGGATGAAGACGCCCGGCCGCTGTTCGTGGCGGCGCTGGCCGAGGTGCGGTCGTTCCTCCCCGAAGGCGTGAATTACGGCGACTGGCGGCGGCTCTCGCCGATCGCGCTGGAGGACCGCTACGCGGCGGTCTATGGGCATCTGACCAGCGACGATGACCTGCGGGACCACTTCTTGGACGCCGAGCTGCGGCTGACGAGCGCATTCCTGCTCGTCAAACACCTGGATGACTGCCGCGCCAGCGCCGACGAGGTGATCTTCTGTCAGCGGGTGCGTAAGCAACTCCTCAAGACGATCCGCGGGCGTGGACCAACCAGAGACATCGAGAAGGCGGTGCGGGACCTGGTGGATGACACCGTCGAGAGCGAGGGCGTGGTTGACATCTTCAAGGCCGCGGGGATCACGCGGGCCGACATCTCGATCCTCGACGACAACTTTCTTCAGACGTTTAAGGATCGGCCGCTGCCGGACCTTCGGCTCAAGTTGCTCGAGAAACTGCTCGCCGACGAGATCCATATGCGGGCCAAGAAGAACTTGGCCAAGGCGAAGACGTTCCGTGAACTACTCGAAGCGACGCTCCAGAAGTACCACAACCGGCTTATCGACGCGGCGGCCGTGATCCGCGCCATGATCGAGATCAAGAAGGACATGGAGGCATCGGATCAGCGGGCCGGGCAGTTGGGCTTGGCGGAGGATGAGCTTGCCTTCTATGACGCCGTCGCCATCAACTACGAGAACGTCTACGGCGTGGACTTCTTGAAGGGCCTGATCCACGACGTTGTGCAGAGCATCAAGCGAAACCTGAAGGTGGATTGGACCGAGCCGCACCGTGAGGATGTGAAGGCCGCTGTGAGAGCCGCGGTGCGACGTGTTCTGACGAAACAGGGCGTGAAGGCTGAGGACTTTGATCGGCTGATGCCCGTGCTGATGGCACAGGCGGAGGCGTTGTACGCGGAGTGGCCGATCGCGGCCTGAGGAGTGATTTGTGAACGGACGCCAGACATGAGCAAGAAACAACCAGCCTTTGGCGAGCTCATCCGCGAGAAGCGGCTCGCGAAGGGTCACAGCCTGCGGAAGTTCGCGGAGCTCATCGACGTGAGCCCAACCTATCTCTCGCTCGTCGAGCAGGGAAAGGTGGAGAGCCCTCCGACCGCCGAGCGGGTGCGTCGGATGGCGGAGGTCCTCGGAGAGAACCCAGATGAGCTGATGTCATTGGCCGGCCGGATGCCGGAGGATCTTCGCGGAATCATCCAGAGCGAGCCGGAAGAGATGCCTCAGTTGTTGCGGGCGGCAAAGGGTTTGACGGCAGACCAGTTGAAGGCACTGTCGGCACAGGCCAAGAAGATGCAGAAAGAGGAGCAATGATGGGGCGACCGCCTGCCAAGACCGAACGCGTGCCGTGGTTGCGCGATGAGAGTATCGAGGCCGAAGCCGAGACGCTCTTTGCGCTGTGGCAGAAGGCCCACGGCGAGGTCTCTGAACCCCCCGTTCCCGTCGATGAGATGATCGAGCTGCAGCTCAACCTGCGGTATGAACTAGATGACCTGCAGAAGCGATTCGGTCACAGCGATGTGCTCGGTGCGATCTGGTTCAAGGACCAGATCATCCGAGTCGACCGGAGCCTTGATCCCATCGAGCACCCACGCATGCTCGGACGCTACCGGTTCACGCTCGCCCATGAGATCGGCCACTGGCAGCTTCACCGGAAGGTCTTTCTCCGCGACGAGACACAGATGTCTCTGACATCCGCAGCGGATGCGCCCGCGTTCGTTTGCCGCTCGACCGACCAAGCGCGTGAAGAGGTGCAGGCGAACATGTTCGCGGCGTACCTGCTCATGCCGCGTGACCTGATTCGCCGGGCGTGGATCAAGTGGCGGCGCGCCGATGACGTCGTGTGTGTGCTTGACCTCGACGCACCAACCTCATCCGGAAGTGTGAAGGCACAGCAGGACGCCGCGATGCAACGCTTCTCGAAGCCATTCGCTGAGCACTTCCATGTGTCTGCCGAGGCCATGAGCTACCGCCTGGAGGCGCTTGGGCTCCTCACTCGTGATCGATCCCTGTTTGGTTGAACCCCCAGTGTTCTTGTGCGCAGTGCGTTTACTGTTCACGGGACATGGACAATTGGAGGCCCTGAAATGGCCAAAGACTTTGATCCGCGTCGCATCCTCCGCAAGATCTCCAACTCGCTCACCCGCGTGTGCTTCGAACGCGCCGGCGTGGTCGAGGGCATCCCTTGGGATGACCTGGGCGAGACCCAGGTCGAGCCCATCTTCGCCGCGTGGCAGAAGATGCCCGACGACAAGCGTCGGCTCGTTCAGCTCGTGCTCCAGGACATCAATGAACTGGCGGACGAGCGCGGCGTGAAGGTGCTGGTTGAGGAGATCCAGCGCATTGCGCCCGATCGCCTCGCCGAGTTCGACGCGATTGTCGGCCAGGCCGACCGCGCGATGTGGACGTACCTCAACGTCAAGATGGCATTCGTGGTCGCCGCCTATTTCGCACGGGCGGAGGCCCTCTCCACGGGCCGCTACTGGATCACGCGGAACAGCCTGCCGAAGGAGGCGATCGCGGTGGATGATTCCCACAAGGCGGCGCTGAAGGCGGCGCTGGCGGAGTTCTACTGGGATCGCCAGCTGCGCGGCAAGATCTGCGAGATCGAGCACTACACGAGGATCGGCGGCAGCGAGTACTTCTTTGCCTATCTCGACGACTACCCCGATGACCCGGTGGTCTTCGACGACACCGGGCATCTCGTGCGG
>JALHOJ010000141.1 GCA_022843045.1 Phycisphaerales bacterium | reverse complement strand
CTGCGACGAGCCTCTCGCCGCCGCCCGAAGCGCGTCTTGGTGAGCCCGCAGTCACACAGGATGTCGCGGAAGGCGTCGCCGAAGCGACCGACGATCGCTGGTCGCTCCGCGCCGAAATCGGGGCGTGGTACGTCGGACTTGGCGGAGACCTCAAGTTGCCCGGAAGCATCAGCGCGGGCAACGGCCAGGAATTCAACCTTGATGACCTGGGCCTTGACAGCCCCAAGCTCGTGCCAACGGCGGAAGCCAACTTGTTCTTTGGCCCGATCTATCGCGGCACGGTGCGCGGCTATCAGGTGTCGAGCGATCAGGATCAGATCATTCCAGTCGCTTCCCAGTTGGGACGCGTTGCGATCCCAGCAGGGCAGGCGATTCGCACGACATTCGACTTTGGCTCCCTCGAACTCGAAGCGGGCGCGCGAGTCTGGCAGGATGGAGGACGGGCGAGGCTGGACGACGGCAGGCTGTCGTATATCGGCGACTTGGCCGTCTTCGCGGGCCTTCAGGTGATCGACGTCGACTGGTCGGCGCGGCGCGTGTCGGGCGGCGGCGAATCCTCGGAGTATGAGCAGGTCTTCGTCCTCGCTCGCGGCGGGGCGAAGTGGTCCATGGTCTTTCGCGAGGAGTTCACCGTTGATCTCACGATCGGCGTTGGGGCCTCGCCCCTGGGCGACGCCTCGGCATTCACGGGCGACATCATCGCGGGCTTCGCGTGGGAGCCACACCCCAACTTCGGCATCCAGATCGGGTATCGCGCGGCGCAGTTCAACCTCAGCGAAGGCGATGACCCTGAAGAGTTCAGCTTTACGGGCGGGAATCAGGGGTTGCAGGCGGGGATTGTGCTGAAGTTCTGATGAGTGCCGCGAAGAGAGAATGGAGAACAGAGAGCGGAGGACAGAGAGCAGTTAACACGCGGCCGGGATTTGTTGTTGCGGGCGGCGGGCGCTGCTCTTTTTTCTCCAGTCTCCAATCTCTGCTTCACTCCCCCGTCACATACGTGATCTTCGTGAACCCCGCGTTGCGCGCCGCCTGAATCGCCGCCGCGGCGGCTTCGGTCGTCAAGCGCGGGTCAACGCGGATCGACACGCCCGGCTCCTTGGGCAGAGCAGCGAGCAGGTTCTCAAGCGACTGCCTCGTGCGCAGCGCGCGATCGCCCACGCGGAAGATCGGCGCGCCCGATGCGTCGGGTTCGACGCTGACGCGCTGCGCGATCAGCTTGCCGCCTCGTCCCTGGCCTATTTTCTGCGTCTGCAGCGCGCTGCTGAGCTCGGATTCCTCCGCCGCGATGTTGCCGGCGATGATGAAGAAGAAAAGTAGAAACAAGACCACGTCAATGAGCGCAACCAGCGGCAAGCGCAGCTCGGCGGGATCCATGGGTCCGCGTTTTCGCTTGCGGGCCAGCCTCATCACTTGCCCTCCGGCGCGGTGGCGAGCTTCCAGCGGACCACGCCCGCGACCTGCAGCGTGCGCGCGACTTCGTTGAGCTTCGCGACCGAGCAGTTGCGATCCGCCCGCACGATCACGTCGATTGCGCCGGGATCGGCCCCAAGCCAGTGCGGCTGCGCGAGTTCGAGCAGGGTGATGGTTGTGCCTTCGATGCTGACCTTGCCGGCTACGTCCACATCCACATACAACGCCTTGTCGGGTTCAACGCGCCCCGGATCGCCCTCTTGGGCCGGCAAGTCCAACGCGGCCTGCTCGGTCCGCGTGAACTGGGCCGTCAGTGTGAAAAACACGATGAGCAGCATCACCACGTCGATCATCGGGGTGAGATCGAACGAGGCTTCTTCGATTTGGCGGCGGCCCATCAGACGCATGGTCGCGGGGAGTTCAAGAGCAATGCACCAGTTGACTTCAGCACAGAGACACAGAGATCAGGAGGAAGAGGAGATGAACGAAGAAAGTGCCTGACACGCCCCGTCACCGCGCGGGGCTCGGGCTTGCGAGCGGCAAGGGCGCGGTCGAGGGGATGTTCGGGGCGGGCTGGGGCACGGGAATGCTCGCGGCGGGTCGCGCACCAGGACGGGCCGCCTGGGCCTGGGCCTGCACCATACTGGTGATGCGCTCGAGCATGGTGCCCAGTTGGCCTGCCATGCTGTCGATCTGGCGCCGCAGCAACGCGTACGCGATCGTGCAGGGAATCGCGACCACCAGGCCCTGGGCCGTGTTCACGAGGGCCATCGACATGAAGGTCGCAAGTTGGCTGGAGCGGGCCGCGCCGGTCATGGTGCCGATGGTGCGGAACGCACCCACCATGCCGATGACGGTGCCGAGCAGCCCGAGCATGGGCCCCACCGCCGCAATGATCGCAAGGCCTTCGTTGGAGCGGTGCAGGCGATCCACCTCGTTAGGGCCTGCGTCCTCGACGCCCGCGCGAAACTCCATCAATCCGAACGGCGAAGTCTGGCACCTCGCCAGCGCAGACGCGACCACGCGGGTCATGAAACTGTCGTTCTCCGGGTTGGTGCAGAAGTTCGCCACTTCCCCCATGTTGCCGGATTGCACTAGCGTCGTCAGTCGCTGTGTGATTTCGGGCGGGGCTTGCTTGGCCAGGCGCAGCGTCATGACGTTGCGGATCGTGAGCGCCACCGCCACGATCGACAGGCCGATCAGGAGGAACCCCACCGGGCCGCCGTCCATGATGTAGTCCCAGAGGCTGGGGTTGTGGGCCGCGGGGTCGGTTCCGGGGGCGGCGGCGGGGGCAGGGGCGCCCCCGGCGGGCGTCGCCGGCGCGGTCTGGGCCGCGAGCGGAGCCACCCAGGCCACAAAGGCCACCAGAGCAACCAGGAAGGGAAGAGCGAGGGTTCGGAAGCGAGTCATGGGTGGGTGGGGGCGGGGGGGCCGAGGGATCAGAGGGTCGG
>JALHOJ010000140.1 GCA_022843045.1 Phycisphaerales bacterium | reverse complement strand
GATGCTCTCCTCAAGGGGGTTCTCTCGGTTCACACAACGCCTGTACCGGCTGACATGACACTCATGGCAGCGATCGCGGCTGGGTTGCATTCGATCACTGACCGCGCGCAGTCGGTTGCGTTGCACTGTCCGTGACTTCACTCGTCGGTAAGACTGGCTTGAACTGCTTGGATCGCGGAATGGCCGCGGCCTGATGGCACGACACGCACGAGACGGGCCCACCACGCTCGAAGATGAAGGGCGGGTCATTCGATGGATCGTCATCGCTGAAACGTGCGGCGCGGGCGTCAAAGTCGCGACGGCGTTGGTCTGCCTCGCGGCGATGAGGCCATGACTCGGCACCCGGCCAGGCTTCGACTGTGACCAACGCGGCCAACGCGCGGCTTCGGTCGCCACGCTTGAGCGCAACGTCGCTGAGGCCGACAAGGAACCCCTCTACGTTGTGCGGCCAGCGTTCCATGTTGCGCACCGACGGATCATCCGTCGCGCACGCAGCGGCGGCTTCGAGCAGCCGCTGGGCTTGCGCAAGTTCGTCAGAATCGCGCGGTCGCTCCCACACATTGATCGCGAACGCGACGCTGTGAAAGCACGGGTCGCGCTCTGCGTGTGTCCGCAGTTGAGCAAGCGCCGCGACGGCATCGTCGGTGCGACCTTCCGCCTGAGCGAGTGATATCTCGGCGCTGAGCAGCCAACTCGGGATGCGATCATCGGCGGGCTTCAGCCGTGCCGCGCGTTGCAGGAAATGACGGGCGAGCACGAGGTGCTCAAACACCGTCGCGCGATCGGGCGGATTCTCCGCGGCGACCCACAGGTGCCCGACTCCGAGATGGAGCGCGGCCCGCGCATCATCGGGACGCTGCGACACATGAGCCCGAAGCAACGCGAGCGCCGACTCGCGCTGCTGTGGATGATGATTCAACGCCTCAAAGAACGCGGCTTCGTGCACCGGAGTGGCGCTCACCCTGCTCGGGCTCGACGATGCTGGTACACCAGCGGTCTGGCCGAGCGTGGACGGAACTACCTCAACAGCCGTTGGCACTCTCGCATCGGGGCGTGCGGAGGCAATGGCAACGGCAGCGCCGATTGCAGCCACACACCCGCAGGCAACAGACGCGACAATCACGGGACGCGATCGCTTCATCGCCCACCTCCATCAGCGTCCGAGGCCGCCTGCGTGGACGCTCCGGCGCTGCTGACGACGTCGATTCTCGCGATCGTCCACTCGCATGGCACTTCGGCCCCGCCCATGAAGCCGCTGATGTCAAGGAGCGTGAACATCCGCATCGACTTCAAGTCAGCGAGCGCGGGCAGTGTGCGACCATTGTTCTGGAACGGATCAGGCTGAAGCCGTGAAAGGTCAAAGCGCATCTCACCCGTCACTTCGTCACGCGTGCCTGGTGCATTCCAGACATTGCCACTCGCGTCCGTCAGGCACAGTTGCGGGCGGAGAGCGGGCTTCGTCGTGATGGCAACAGAGAGCGACTGGCGATTGGCCAGCATCTCGGGCGTGAGCATGTACGCCACGCCGAAGGCCTTGCCACGCGACCGTGTGTAGGTTGCAGTGACGATGCCATTGCCGGAACGAACTTCAACGCTGGGGTTGATCGGGTTGAGCAAGCTCTGAACGCCGTCGCGAAGCGGCAGCGAGTCGCCCGAGAGGTGTCGTGCCGATGCCGCGGGTGCCGGGCTCCGGCCAGATGTCGGCGTGGTCGCCGGGACGTCGGCACCGCGTGAGCATCCGGAGATGCTGATGAGGGCTGCGCAGGCGAACGGAACGAGGATGATCGGGGCCGTGGTGTTTCGACGTGATCTGCGGTTCATGAGATGCTCCGTTTGATGGACTGACACAAACCTACGAGACGATCACCCCTTCGCCAAGTGCCGCTCGTCACGGGCGGACCCATGACTTCCGGCACGGGTCAACGTGCATGGGCCAGGGCACAAGTGCTTAAGATCAGGTCATGGAGATCACGCCGGCAACACCCAAAGAATCGGGTTGGCACGCCGCGGTCGCGGTCGTAACGCTGGCTGCGGCGCCGCATCTCTGGGCAACCGTCACTCGGTTCGACGCGTTTGATCCTGCCCGGCTCGCGGCGTGGTGGGCGCTCTACGCCGTGTTCGCCGTGGCGTTTGCGACGTGCGTGTGGTGGGCCATCCCCCGTCGCTCGTCAAACACTTTTGCGGCCTTGCTGGCGGTCCAGACACTTGCCGCGCTCGGGGCCAACTGGCTGATTCCCACGGTCATTCCCGGCGTCGCCACAGGCGGTGCGCTGCTCGTCGTCGTCGCGTCCCAGTTGTCTCGTTTGCCCACGAAAGTCGCGACGCCCTGGGTTCTCGTGCAGCACGCAGCGCTCCTCGGCATCTATCTCTCTGCGTGGGCAGCGTCGATGGCCATCGTCGCCGGCGTGGCGTTCTGTGTCTTCTCGTTTGTCGTACTGACGATGGAGCGTCTGATGCTCCGGGAGCGCGCGGTTCGGCTCCGGCTGGCGCAGACGCTCGCAGAACTGACCGCGGCGCGGCAGAGCCTCGAAGCACGGGCACGCGACGGGGAACGCCTTCGCATCGCACGCGATCTGCACGATCTGCTTGGGCATCACTTGGTCGCACTGAGCCTTCAACTCCAGCTTGCCGAGCGCTCTGATCCCGAGCAGGCGCGGCGGACCATCGAACGCGCATCGTCGCTCACGCGGCTCTTGCTCGGCGACCTTCGAGCGGTCGTCGCGGACCTGCGTGAACCTGCGCCCGTCGACCTTGTAGCGGAGTTGGAGTCACTGCGGGAAGAGGAGGGTCCGCCGCGGGTTGTCGTGCAAACGTGCGCTCGTAGTCTCACACTCGACGGCAGCGTCGCCGAGACCCTGCTCCGCGCAGCGCAGGAGCTTGTGACCAACGCCCGCAAACACGCACGCGCCCAG
>JALHOJ010000139.1 GCA_022843045.1 Phycisphaerales bacterium | reverse complement strand
GAAGCCTGGGCGGACCGACACCACTTTCGCGGCGGGCGCCGCGTTCTTGCGCGCAATGCGCGAGGGGAGTGCTAAGCACGGCATTCGAGTGTTCGATCTGGGCGATCCCGAGCAGGGCATCAGCCACGTCGTCGCACCGGAACTCGGCATGGTGTTGCCGGGGGCGACGCATGCGGTGCCTGATAGTCACGCGTGTACGGTGGGTGGCCTCGGCGCGCTCGCGTTCGGCTGCGGGACGACGGAGCTGGAGCATATTCTCGCAACGCAGGTGATCGCGATCAAGCGACCGAAGCGGTTGCGGATCACGCTCGACGGTAAGCTCGGGCCACATGCGGCGGCGAAGGACGTCGCCCTGCGCATTCTTGCCGAGATTGGCGTTGCCGGCGGGAGGGGGTATGCGATCGAGTTCGCGGGCTCGACGATCCGGTCGATGTCGATCGAGGGGCGGCTCACGCTGTGCAACCTGACGATCGAGATGGGATCGCGCTCGGGGTTCGTCGCGCCCGACGAGGCGACCTATCAGTGGATCGCGGGGCGTCCGTTCACGCCGGAAGGGGCTGCATGGGATGCGGCAATGGCATACTGGCGCACGATCCATAGCGACGACGGCGCGGCGTTCGACAAAGAGATTGCGATCGACTGCGCCGGGCTCGAGCCTCAGATCACGTGGGGCACAGATCCCGCGCAGGTGCTGCCGATCACGGGGCGCGTTCCCGATCCATCCGGCATCGCCGATGCCGACAAGCGCGCGGCGATGGAGCGAGCGATCGCGTACATGGACTTGAAGCCCGGCGCGTCGATGATCGGCGAGCCCGTAGGCCGCGTGTTCATCGGATCGTGCACCAACGCGCGGCTTCCCGATCTGGAAGAAGCTGCCGCAATCGTAAAGGGCCGCAAGGTTGCGGAAGGCGTGACGGCATGGGTCGTGCCGGGGTCGTCACGCGTCAAGCGCGACGCGGAAGCAAAAGGGCTCGACCGTATCTTCAAGGACGCGGGCATCACATGGGGCGAGCCTGCGTGCTCGATGTGTGCGGGCTCGAACGGCGACAACGGCGAGCCGGGGCAGCGCATCCTGTCGACGACCAACCGCAATTTCGAGAACCGCCAGGGCCGCGCCGTGCGCACGCATCTCGTGGGGCCAGCGCTCGCAGCGGCTGCCGCGGTGACGGGGAAGATCACGGATCCGCGGACGCTGGTGTAGGTCTCGGAGTTCTTTGACGTGAAGCAGGAGTAGTAGGGATGGTTCGCGGAACTGCCAGTCAGCCCATCAATCGGGTTCATCTAGTGCTTGTCATACTGGCGCTTGCACTAAGTCTCCCTGCAGGATCGCGCGAGGCGCAGGCCCAGATTAGAGGGCAATGCGAAAAGGAAGCGCGGGTTACCAACAACGTGATCGTCGATACGCCGAGCGGAATTGCAATTGGGCGTATCTGCTACCGCAGTGGTTCAAAATTTTCCGTAGGTCCCTCGTCTGTTCAGTTGCGCGGTGTTCACGCTCCAGACCTGCCGCCAGGGTGTTTGGGTCGCGCGCCCAATTACCCGAAGCGTTGCAAGGCCGCCATCGAAGCGCTGAACCAGCTATCGGCACTGCTCGTTAATGGGGCGAACTGCAGGGCCGACATTCAGCAATTCTCTCGTTGGCTGGCTGAATGTGTTTTTGAAGGTCAGCGGGTGTTGGCGGAGGAAATGGTTGTGCGCGGGTTCGCATGCGCAACGAAGGAAGGCGCCCAATTCGTTGCGGCTGAAAAAGTGGCTCGTGCAAATAGGGTTGGCTTGTGGAGCGAGAGCGGTCCTCGCAACCCGAAAAGACTTCCCTCGCGCCAGTGCATCAGCGGATAGTCGCTGCCGTGACGGGGAAGATCACGGATCCTCGGAGTCTTTCGTAGTTCCTTCTCCCCATGGAAGCGTAGCGAAATAGGGAGAGGGGCAGGTTGAGGGGCGGTAGCTAGTGCCGAACCTCCCAAAAGTACAGTTCTCGTGGCATCGACAAGTTATGCCGCGTTGCCGCCCCTCACCCCCACTCTTCCCGTAAATAGCGGGGAGAGGGAGCAGGAGAAGTCGATGACCCCATTCACTTCCATCACAGGGCCGTGCGTTCCGGTTCTGGAGGACGATCTCAATACGGATCAGATCGCGCCGATCCAGATGTCGCGCGAGTTGAAGCCGGACTACGCGGACCTGCTGTTCAAGCGGCAGCGCGAGAATCCGGACGGCAGTCGCGTCGAGGGCCACATCTTCAACCAGCCGCGATATGCGCGACCGGCGATCCTGATGAGTAGGCACAACTTCGGTTGCGGCTCGTCGCGGGAGGCGGCGGTCTGGTGCCTGACGGCGGTCGGTATCCGCTGCGTCGTCGCGAGATCGATCGCGGACATCTTCCGCGAGAACTGCCTGCAGAACGGCGTGTTACCGATCGAACTCGACGACGCCACGGCGGAGGCTCTGGAGAAACGCGTGCTGGCGGCAGACGGCAACATAGCATTTACGGCCGACTTGCCGAGCCAAACGATACGTGGTCCAGGAGGGGGCGATGTCGGTTTCGAGATCTCGGCGTCCGACAAGATGCGTTTGATCGAGGGGCTGGACGATATCGGCGTTACGTTGAAGCATGACGCCGACATCAAGGCTTGGGAAACGACGGCCGGTTCACGGTTGCCTTGGATGCAGCAAGCTCGCGACAAGCGGTTGACATGATCGTTAAGCTCGCCGGCCGCCTCCGACCTGTCTGACTTCCAGCGGTGATGCGGAACGGCGAGGGGACGTACTTCGCTTCTCGACCGATTATCGAGGTATAGGTTTTTATCGTCGGCCAGGAAGGCGCAATCCGCCTCGTGGTGGCTGGTTGTCAAGGTGCTGAGCGACGTCACGCCAATTCAGGCCTGACGGTGGCGGAACTGCGCGCAATTGAACATATTGCTTGCGTTCGGCCCTACATAGGCTCATATGACGCAGACCGGTGTCCTCTTCGCGGGGAACGCCCTCGAATAGGACTGGACTTACTCGCGTACGCTTGTCT
>JALHOJ010000138.1 GCA_022843045.1 Phycisphaerales bacterium | reverse complement strand
CCGCTCCTCGGCGAGGCGGTGGTTGCCGACGAAGTACGCCGCCCCGTCGATGCGGCCCTCGACGCCCCGGCCCGTGAGCGACTTGAACGCCTCAACGCTCGCACGCTCGCCGCTCCACGCCGCCACAACCGCAAGAGCCACCGGGTGCTGCGAGAGCGCGTCGAGGCTCGCGGCGATACGGAGGACTTCATCCTTGCTCGCGCCGCCGATTGGCTGCACATCGGTCACACGCGGCTTGCCCTCGGTGATCGTCCCGGTCTTGTCGAGCGCCACCACCTTCAACTTGCGGCCGTTCTCCAAGTGGACGCCGCCCTTGATGAGGATGCCCCGCTTTGCCGCCGCCGTCAGACCGCTCACGACCGTCACCGGCGTTGAGATGACCAGGGCGCACGGGCACGCGATAACGAGCAGCACCAGCGCCTTGTAGAGCCACGGGTAGAAGGGCTGACCGAACGCGAGCCACGGCACCACCGCGACCAGCACCGCGGCAACGCACACGACCGGCGTATAGACCCGCGCGAAGGTGTCCACGAAGCGCTGCGTCGGCGCGCGGCTGCCCTGCGCCTCCTGCACCGTCCTGATGATCTTCGCCAGCGTGGTCTGGTCCTTGCCGCCGGTGGTCTTGAACTCCAGCACGCCCGACTCGTTGATCGTCCCCGCGAAGACCTTGTCGCCGACCTGCTTGTCCACCGGCACGGACTCGCCCGTGACTGGAGCCTGGTTCACGCTCGACTCGCCCGCGACCACCACGCCGTCGAGCGCGAGCCGCTCGCCGGGCTTCACCTGCACAACCGCGCCGACGGGGACCGCGCCCGCGCTTACGACCGTCCACGAGCCGTCATCCTGCTTGACGCTCGCCTCGTCGGGGGCCATCGCCATAAGACCCTTGACCGCATTGCGGGCCCGATCGAGCGCTTTGGCTTCGATCAACTCGGCCAGCGCGAAAAGGAACGTGACCAGCGCGATTTCCGGCCACGCCCCAATCACTGCTCCGCCGAGGATTGCGACGGTCATCAAGAAGTTGATGTTCAGCGTGAACGTCCGCAGCGCTGTCCACCCCTTGCGGAACGTCGGAAGGCCTCCCAGCAGAATGGAGACTACGGCCACGGCCACCACGGGTAACGAGGTCTCCTTCACTCCCGCGAAGTACATCGCTTCCGCTGAAGCAGCCAGCACGCCGGAGAGGGCGAATAGTCCATGCCTCCGCCACCAAGGACGTGCTTCATTTGGGTTCGGGTTCGAACTCAAATCGCACGCACAGTCCTCGCAGGCGTTGCTGGCAGCGTCCTTCTGCGCGGGCTCAGGCACGGCGGCGGGGACCATGCCAATGTCGCTCAACGCAGCGACGATGAGCGCGTCATCGGCGTTGTCGTGGAGCACCGTCAGCCGACGCCCAAGCAGATCGAATCGAAGGTCGGAAATGCCATGAACTGTTCGAAGGCGTCGACGGATCAACCCCTCCTCGGTGGGGCAGTCCATCGCCGGGATGGTGAACACGCTTTTCGGCACTGGTTACTTCGGTCCTTCCGCACTGTGCGGCTGGGCATCGTACTTGACGCGGACAACTGAGCCTGACGGCGGCAGCCCGGGAAAGCGAACGGAATAGGTGGCATGGCTATCAGCTGGCGAGCGGGATCCCCGGGCAGTTCCCCGAGGGCCGGAGGGTGTCGTGGCCGAGGGCCTGCGATAGTTGACCGACGCGTCGAAAACTACTGTGCCATCGGGGCCAACGACCTGGACGTCAACGTGACCACCTTTTGTAGCCTCCGCAGAGTCCAGACGGCCGTTGACGACAAGACCTCCGTCTTGCTCGTACACCTCGGGCGGATGTGCGAGTGAGGCGGTCAGCGTGGGCTGGAGAGAGAGATAGCCAGTCTTCACCAGATCCGTGCGATTTGACGCGCAACCGGCGAGCAGGAACAACACGGCAAGAACAGGGAACATTCGGCGCATTGGGATCTCCTTAAAAGGGAAATGCTCCGTTCGCGCGGCAGCGCGTGCGGAGCGTTGAGGTCACTTGCCCTTCGCGGGCTTGGCATGGTCGTGCCCGTCGCCTTCCTTGTGGTCGTGATCGTCGTGGCCCTTGGCCTTGCACTCCTTGCACTCGCCGTGAGCGACCACGCGGAGAGCCGTGCCTTCGCGGACCCAGAGGTGAGCACCATCGCCGTCGGCCGTGACGAAATACTGCGGCTCTGACTTCACGGGCTGCGATGCCCCCTGGCCCATCATGACGGCGGCCAGTGCGGTGAGGCCGACGCCGGCGGCGAGGCCGACGAGCACGGACTTGGAACGGGGATTGGACTGGTTCATCGAGAGACTCCTATTTGAAAGAACGGAACGGACTCGACCGCTCGCCCTACGCAGGCAACACGCCCGCGAGTCGAACGATCACTGCTTGGGATCGGGCTTGGTCTCGGCCTTTGGCGGAGCCGGGGGCGAAGCGATAGGTGCGGGTTGCGGGACGGGCATGGCGGGTGCCGAGGAGGACGGCGGATCCACGTCTGCGCTTGTGCGGCTCGTGCCCGATGTCGCGTGGATCGAGTCGGCCGCACCAAGACCGGCGAACGCGGGCGTGGGTTCATCCTTCTCCCAAACTTCGGGCCTGGGTCCGGGCAGGCCCTCATTGCTCTTGCCGGTAAAGATGCGATAGAGGGCAGGGAGAACAACCAGCGTCAGGAGCGTACTGGAGATCAGGCCGCCGATAACGACCGTGGCGAGGGGTCGCTGCACCTCCGAGCCGGTGCCGCGCGCCAGCGCCATGGGCACGAAGCCAAGGGAGGCCACCAGCGCGGTCATTAGAACAGGCCGCAGTCGCGTGATCGAGCCGTGGATGATCGCATCCTCCAACTGCTCGCCCTTCTCGCGCAACTGGTTGATGAAGATGATCATGACGAGGCCGTTGAGGACCGCGACTCCTGAAAGCGCGATGAAGCCGACCGCCGCCGAAATCGAGAAGGGCATTCCGCGGACCCACAGGGCGATCACGCCGCCGGTGAGACCCAGGGGCACCGCCGCAAAGACGAGCAGTGAGTACTTGAAACTCTTGAATGTGGCAAAGAGCAGGAGCAGGATCAGC
>JALHOJ010000137.1 GCA_022843045.1 Phycisphaerales bacterium | reverse complement strand
GCGTGGCATTGATCATCGCTCTGCGCCCGTGCCACTGATCCGGCTTTGCGGATCAGTGTGGATCGGCGTGCGGGACACCACGAGCACTGATCCGCAAAGCCGGATCAGTGGCACGGGCAATGCCGCGCTTCCGGGCCTCGCCCTCCGCCGCGGCCCGCGTTCGGGCTTGCCGCGACGGCCCTGGGCGTCGATACGTGGGGGCTCCTGTGCCCACTTCGACCGAAGCCGTCTCCGCCCCCACGTTATCAAAAAGGGGTCTTGGGTTCGGCCTTGAAGCTCGCCGCATGCGACTCGATCAGCGAATCGCGAGCCGCATCCGTCATCGCTCCAGAATGGCGTGAACCTCGCTCCACACGGCATCATGTGCAGCCACGCCGGACAACGCCCGCGATCTCCAACTCCGCTTTGGAGCGTTGAGCCAGTAGCGAACTGGATGCACAGATGTGGCGAATGCGAACGGTAAAGCACCAGCCAAGCTCACTCCATGAGTCAGCGGCTCGACAGCCAAGTCAAGCTCAGCCCATTCCAAAACGTGATTCGCGACCGGTCGTGCGAGAGTCGGTGCAACTCCAAGTTCGCGAGCAAGCAGCATCGACGGCACGACGCCGAGTGCCACAACCACCGAGGGGCGGACGATCTGTATCTGTGCATGAAGAAACGCCATGCACGCATCGACATACGCCGCCGACGCGAGACCGGGCGACGGACCCTCAATAGGCTCGTCGACACGCACGCCAAGCAGTGCATTCGTGAAGAAGCAGCGGCGCGGGTCAATTGCCGTGGCTCCGAACAATTTCTTCAGGCCAGCCCACGTTCCATCTTCGGATTCCCGCGCAATGCGGAGCCCGTTCCAATAGTCCAGCGTGCCGAAGTCTTGGCCCACCAACATTGCCGGACGCTCGGGAATGAGCTGCTCGGCACCATCGAACAGCCCGCACCCGCCAGGGAAGAAAGACCGACCACGAACTTTGGGAACGATCGGCTCAACCACGCCAGCCGGATACGCCGATGTCGAAGGCAACTTCGCGATGAGCAGGTCAACGAAATGATTCACACGATCCGATCCTCCTTCGCAATCCCAAACGCCGGCGCAAGGTTCACTTGCACGAGCTTCTCGCTCTGCACCTTCTTCGCCGTCTCGGGGTCGACGTAGTCGCTGTGGCAGGAGGCCTTGTCGCCGGGCTTCTCGATGCCCACGGCCTTCTTGGTCTTGCTGGCGAGCTTGTGGATCTCGTCGGGCGAGAGCACGCCGCGTTTGGCGAGGATTTCTTGTTGTTCGGGGGTGAGCGCGGCGGACTTGATCGCGGCGCCGGGGGTCATGCCGTCTTTGCCGCCCATGCGTTCGAAGCCTTCGGCCTTGCCGCTGACGAACTCGACGATTTCCTTGCTGATGCGGACGCTGCACCAATCGTGGCCGCACATGGCGCAGAAGTCGGTGTCGACGTCGAGGTCTTCGTCGTGGTAGGCGCGGGCGGTGTCGGGGTCGAAGCTGAGCTCGAAGTGCTTCTCCCAGTTCAGCGCGGCGCGGGCCTTGGTGAGTTCGTCGTCGCGATCGCGCGTGCCGGGGATGCCGAGCGCGACGTCCGCGGCGTGGGCCGCGATCTTGTAGGCGATGCAGCCTTGCTTTACGTCGTCCTTCTTGGGCAGGCCGAGGTGTTCCTTGGGCGTGACGTAGCAGAGCATCGCGGCGCCGTGATAGGCCATGCTGGTGGCGCCGATGCACGAGGTGATGTGGTCGTAGCCGGGGAACATGTCGGTGACCAGCGGGCCCAGGACGTAGAAGGGCGCGCCGTGGCAGATGGTGCGCTGGACCTTGGCGTTCCATTCGATCTGATCAAAGGGGACGTGGCCGGGGCCTTCGATCATGACTTGGACGCCGCGGCGCCATGCGCGCTCGGTGAGTTCGCCGAGGGTTTCGAGTTCGGCGATCTGCGCGGCGTCGGTGGCGTCGGCGAGGCCGCCGGGGCGCAGGCCGTCACCGATGGAGAAGGTGACGTCGTACTGGCGGAGGATGTCGCAGATGGCGTCCCACTGCGTATACATGATGTTCTCTTGGTTGTGGACGAGCATCCACTTGGCCAGGAGCGAGCCGCCGCGGGAGACGATGCCGATGAGGCGGTTCTTGACGTGCTTGAGGTGTGCGCGCCGGACGCCGGCGTGAATGGTGAAGTAGTCCACGCCTTGCTTGGCCTGGTGATGGAGCGAGGCCTCGATGGTGGGCCAATCGAGGTCTTCGATCTTCTTGCCAATGATCATCGAGTAAATCGGCACGGTGCCGATGGGCACGGTGGCATTATGAACAATTGCATTTCGGCAATCATCAATATTACCACCGGTACTCAAATCCATCACAGTATCAGCGCCCCAGCGCTCGGCCCATTGTAACTTCTCGACTTCTTCATGAGTTCCGCTGGAGATTGGGCTGGCGCCCATGTTGGCGTTGACTTTGGTTGTGCTGGCGCGGCCGATGGCCATCGGGTCGAGTTTATATGAGAGGTGGTTGATGTTGGCGGGGATGACGAGGCGGCCGGCGGCGATCTCGTCGCGGACGGCTTCCGGGCCTTTGCCGTGGCTGAGGATATCAAAGTGCGGCTCGCGCTCGGCGACGCGGCGCATTTGGGGCGTCACGATGCCGAGGCGGGCGAACTCGAGCTGGGTGATGGGGACGAAGGCGCGCGGGTAGGAGACGCTGAGGCGTTCGTTGCGGGCGGTGAGGAACTCGACCGTTTTGGAGGCGTCGGTTTTGCAGCAGGAGCACTTGGAGGTGCCGCGCTCGCCGTCGTTCGCGGGTGCGACTTCCATCGTGGGGACGTGGGGGTTGCCGCTGGTGACGCGGCCCATCCAGGCGAAGTTGTCGGGGGTGCTGGGCGCGTCGAGCTTGGTGACGGACCAGCCGTCGGGGAGGAAATCCCAGGCGGTCTTGGTGGAGGGCGCGGGCATGCCGGGGGTGTCGGGGCTGGAGAACATCAGCGGCCCGCCGAGGTCGGGGGCGTTGGCGAACGAGCCCGGCGTGGTGACGTTGCGGGTGTTGCCGGGGTTGCGGGCGCCGTGCATGGGGAGGGGAAATGGAGAGACGAGCTTATTCATGCTTTGTCCTTCACTGAATCGCGAGCCGAGAGCC
>JALHOJ010000136.1 GCA_022843045.1 Phycisphaerales bacterium | reverse complement strand
TACGACACGGCTGCCGGTCGATACGAAACGGTCAGTACAAACCTTGCCCTCGAGGGCGAGTACCCCTTCGCCACGCGAGACGGCACCGTTGTATGCCATCCCGCGTTTGAACTCTATAAACGGCTATGCCGCCGCTACACACCGCAGACCGTTGGAGCCATCTGCTGGATTCCGGGTGCCAAGATCGAAGAAGCGGCGCGGATGATTTGGGAGGCGCGTCCGGTGTCCTACTATGCTTGGAGCGGTCACGAACAGCATGCCAATGTTACCCAGACCGCACGGGCAATGTCCCTGCTGTATGCGCTTACAGGATGTTTTGACCGCCGCGGTGGAAACGTATTGTTCCCAGCACCAAAGGCGGCATCGATCACGGGGGACAACCGTGTGCCCGCGCGGCAGATGCTCCCGACGATCGGCCTAGCGGAGCGCCCCCTCGGGCCCGCGCGAGGGGGATCTGTCGTTACCCGTGACCTCTATCGCGCGATGCTGGAGGGGAAGCCCTACCCCGTGCGAACTCTGCTTGCTTTTGGCGCCAACATGCTGCTTGCTCATGCCGACGGGCAACTCGGGCGTGAGGCGCTCAAGTCGCTGGATTTCTACGCACATGTCGACCTCTTCATGAACCCGACGGCTGAACTTGCGGATGTGGTGCTGCCCGTCGCCTCTGCGTTCGAGCGAGAGGCACTGAAGATTGGTTTCGAGATCAGCGCGGAGGCGCAGTCTCTTATCCAGCTGCGCAAGGCCGTCGTGCCGCCACCGGGTGAAGCTCGATCGGATACGGAAATTGTTTTTCAACTTGCCGACCGCTTAGGCCTTTCAACCGACTTTTGGCAGGGCGATATCGAGGCTGCGTACCGCAATCAACTCGCACCGATCGGTGTGAGGCTGGAGACGTTGCGCGCAAACCCGGGGGGTGTGCGAGTGCCTCTTCAGACCCGTCACGAGAAGTACGCTGCGAAACTCGCCGATGGAACATCGCGCGGGTTCGCGACACCCTCCAGGAAAGTGGAGATATATTCGCAGACATTTCTCGAGCACGATTATGCACCGTTGCCCGAGTTCGTAGAGCCTCCGCTGAGTCCCGTTTCACGCCCTGACCTTGCGTCCAGTTTCCCGCTCGTCCTGACATGTGCGAAGCCGTCGCTGTTTTGCCAGAGCCAGCACCGCGCCCTTAGCAGCCTCCGTAGGCATGCCCGCCATCCAAGAGTGACCCTGAATCCGGTGACCGCGCGGACGCGTGGCATCACGAACGGCGACTGGGTATCGATCCACACCCTCAAGGGAAGCGTGCGAGCCCGGGCACGACTGGATGCCAGCCTCGACCCACGTGTAGTGGTAGGAGAGCACGGGTGGTGGCAGGGTTGCGCGGAGACGGGAGAGAGCGGATTCGATCCGTTCGCTTCATCTGGCTCGAACTATAACCTTCTTATCGACACATCCGTGGTTGACCCCGTGAGCGGTACCGCGTCGCACCGGGCAAGTTTATGCGACGTTGTGCGGTTGCTCCGAGATACTTAGCCCATCAGGCGGTCCCTAAATCTCACCGCTCACGCTCCGCCCGAAGCTGCCCGGACGCTCCTGGCCAATTGCGTTCCTACGACCGGCATCAAAAACCAAGCATCGGGAGGCCGGAGCCAACGGCATCAATGTGGTCCGCCTCCGATACTGTTGGAGCTGACCAACGGCAGCAATAGCCGATATCTTGACGTGTCGTCAAACCGCCGCTTACCCGCCGGGGCGTCTTCGGCCAGAACGGTCAGCGAGCCAGCGTAGACTGTACGGCAACTGTTCGCCTTTCCCCGGACCTTCGCGACATTGTGAAGCCACCAGCGGCGATTTCAGTTAACGTATCTGCAACTCGCGACCCGTGGTGACGCAGTCGCCGGCAGCCCAGACGTGGGGCGTATCGGTTCGCATGTGATCGTCCACCGCGATGCCGCCGGACGCGCCCACGCCGATACCCGCCGCCCGAGCCAGGTCGGCGTTGGGGCGCACCCCGAGCCCGATCACCACGATGTCGGCCTCCATCGCGCCAGCTGCCGTCTTCACGGCCGCGACACGCCCGCCGACCACGGTGAAACCGGTGACCGCGACGCCGAGCCGCAGATCGATCCCCGCCGCCCGCATCGCGACTGCGACGTCGGTGGCCATGTCGGCGTCCAGCACAGCACCCATGGGTGTATCGAGCCGCTCCACCACCGTCACGTGAAGGCCGCGCTTGAGCAGACCTTCGGCGACCTCTAGGCCGATGTAGCCGGCACCGACCACCACCGCGCGCCGGGCGCCCGTGACGAGCAGTCGTTCCACCTGCGCCGCATCATCGAGGGTCCGCAGTTGCACCACCCCCGTCGCGTCGATGCCTGGCCAGGGCGGCGAGATGCCTGACGCCCCCGTGCCGATCAGGAGCTCGTCATAGTGCATCGCGGACTGCAGACCCGCGTCGAAGTCGCGCACGGTCACCGTGGATGCGTTGACGTCGATGGCGATGACTTCGTGACGAGTCCGCACGTCGACGCCCTTGGCACGGTGCTGCTCCGGGGAGCGTGCGACGAGGTCGTCTGGCGATGCCACGAATCCGCCGACCAGGTATGGCAGGCCGCAGGCTGCGTAGGAGGTTCGGGACGATCGCTCGAAGGCCACGATCTCGAGCTCGTCAGCGGTCTTCATCCGCCGCGCCTGCGCTGCTGCGGACATGCCTGCGGCGTCGCCGCCGATAATCACCAGTCGTCGTGTCATGTTCCGTGTCCTGGGGTATCGCGCTGGACCCAACCGACTTCGGTTGCAAGGCTGGAAGCTTCTGCGCGGTTGTAAAGTAAGTCTGTGCGTTTACATACCGAACTCACACGCCGGCCCGGACCACAACTGGTGGCGCTTTCGGTCCCATCTCGCCGTCTTCCCGTTCAATCCGGCGAAGTCTTGGTCTTGGGGTCAAGTCTTGCACTCCAGCATCGCTAAGGCGAGGAAGCCTCCGCGCGATGCCTGGACCACGCCTAGCAATCACGCGTCCGACCAAGGCGCCGACCGTCCGCATCTGGCCGGAAGCAGGAGTACCCGAGGTAGGCCACATTGATGCCGCTGGCACTCGGCTCCGATCACCCGATGACCGATTTCTGGCATCCTATCTTAAGGACACAATCGGTCGCATCCAGCAAGGGACCTGCAATCCCCGATAAAGATGTCGGAGAAGATCGGCTCTGCCCGCCTGCCATTTTATTCAGAGAAGCGCTACGAGCCTCTGCACTACGATTTCGGCGTATTGCGACAGAGAATGCCACCTACACTGCTGACGACAGG
>JALHOJ010000135.1 GCA_022843045.1 Phycisphaerales bacterium | reverse complement strand
TTCCACGACCTGCACATCGCCATCTTCCGCGATGGTGACCAGGCCCAGTTCCTTCAACGCGATGAGCGCAGCGTCCTGCTCGGCTTTCTTCTTGGTCGCGCCCCAGCAGCTCTCGAAGCGTCGGCCCGAGACTTCGACGCAGATCTTGAAGGCCTTGGCGTGGTCGGGGCCTTGTTCGTCCAAGATGCGATACTGGGGCGTCGCGCCGAATTCCTGCTGGCAGTGCTGCTGCAGGACGCTCTTGAAGTTCTGCTGGTGGCCGCTGCGGGCGGCCTTGTCGACGACGGGGCCGAAGAGCGGCTCGATGAACTTCGCCGCGGCTTCGTAGCCGGCGTCGAGGTAGATCGCGCCGATGACGCTCTCGAGGGCCGCCGCGCCGAGTGAGGTGGGCAGCTGTCGCGACATCGCCATGCCCTTGCCCAGGATCAGGTGCTTTTCAAGGCCAAGTTTGCGGGCAATGGCGGCGCAGGTCTCGCGAGAGACGGCGTGGCTCTTGATCTTGGTCATGTCCCCTTCGCGCAGGTTGGGGAACTTGCGGAAGAGCATGGTGCAGATGGTGAGGCCCAGGACGGCGTCGCCCAGGAACTCCATGCGCTCGTTGTTGGGAGCGGGAGCCGAGTCGGCATCGGCGCCGTTGGCGGTCGCGACGCCCGACATGGACGAATGCGTTAACGCCTCGGCCAAGAGTGTGGGATTGGCGAAGGCGTGGCCTATGGCGTGCTGGGCGTGCTCTCGTGCTGCGTCGTCCATACGAAAAACAAATCAAACCGACGCACCGGAACGTGCGCCCTGCGAAGTCGATCTCCTCCGGCCCTCACCGATCGCCTGGGAGTCCCGCCGACGAAACGCCCTCCTGGGCGATTCGCAGACGCAAGGCCCGACTAGACCGGACCTTACCCCCATCCCCCACCGCCCCCGTCCCCTCCGTCCCCACTTCCCATCGACCCGAGTATACCGCAACCCTCACGTTTTCCCAACCCTTCCCGTTGGACCATTCCGCGATTCCCGCACAGATCGGGCTGCCCACCATCCCTCTTCCCCCACCCCCCACAACTCCGGAATTGGGGGCTGGCCCGTTTTTTGGCGACCCAAACCGCGGACAAACTCGCCCGCGGGCCGCGGAGCACCTAGTATCTTGGCCCCACTCAGTTTGGACTTGGGCCCAACAACCGGCTCAGGCGGGGCAACAGACGACCGGAGCACGATTTATGCATTATCCACACCGTACCAGCCGCATCAAGCGCAAGCGCGCCATCGGGTTCCGCGCTCGCATGCAGACCAAGAACGGCCGCAAGCTGATCAACCGCAAGCGTGCGGCGGGCCGCAGCCTGAACGTCGCGGACAAGTAAAGCGCTAGCGTGCCGGGCTGATGCTCGGCATTTGGGGGGCGGGGTGGCAAGGCGGGGGCCTTGCGTCTTTTCATATTTCTGGTATGCTATGGGCATGAGGGCTCTCTCTCGCCCCGAGGCTGTGGCTCGCTCGCGTTGGACGCGGCGCGGTTTTACGCTCATTGAAGTGCTGGTCGTCATCGGCGTCATCGCGGTGCTGATCGGTATTCTGCTGCCCGCCCTGGGACAGGCCCGCAAGGCGGGGCGGACGGTCGTGTGCCTGTCGAATCAGCGGCAGATCGGCATCGCGCTGATGGGATACGCGGCGGAATTCAAGGATTGGATTCCGCGCGAGAGCGGCAACAGCGAGGAGACGGCGGCGCGGATTCCCAAGATTCCCGCATGGTTCCGCGCGTGGACGCCCGGCAACCGGGCCCAGTACAACCTGTCTTGGGCGTTCAATCTGCGGCCCAGCCTCGATCCGCAGGCGCACAGCAACGACAACAACGGCAACAACGCAGACAAGTTCAAGTCCAGCGCGTACTACCGCTGCCCGAGCAGGGTGCCGGATGATCACAACATCGGGTACGTGAACAACGGCATTCGCTTCCGCAGGCAAGGCAGCAACGTCATCATCGACGAGGAATTCACCAAGCCACCGATGCAACTCAATCGCATCTTCAGGCCCGTGAGCACGCTGTACCTCACGGACTTTGCGGATGATCCCGGGAATCTCCGCAGCGCGAACTACAACAACCAGGCAGTGTCGGACATGCACCTGTCGATCTTCTACGACATTCGCCGGCTCACCAACATCAACGGGCCGACGTCGGGCGGTCTGCCTACGGACTGGCGACGCACGGCGCCGAATCGCCACGGTCGCGGAGCCAACGCGATGTACATGGACGGGCACGCCGCGCTCATCAAGCCAGACGACTTGCTCAATCCTGACACGTGGGATGACGGCGATCGGCGGTGAGCCGCGCATGGGTGCCTCGGCTCCCCGAGCCGAGTTGTTATCGACAAGGTCCGATTCGCCCGTGCTCGCTGCGATCGCAGGCGAATGGGCCGGCGGCGTGTCTTCGTTCGTGCCCGAATCTTCGATACGCACGCCGAACTTGACCGAACACAAGGACATGGATCGCAGCGCTCGCCAACCAGTTCGCACTTCTCGCGGTCGAGCGGCGGTGATGGCGATGTCGATCCTCGCGCTGCTTGCCGGGCACGCGTTCGCTCAGGTTGGGCAGCCAGCCAAGCAAGGCCGCACTGGCGGAGCGCCCAGCCCTTCTCGCACGCAGCAGGGCGCCTCTCCCCTCGCCCGCCAGCAGCGTGCCGACATGCTCGCTCGCAAGGCTCAGGACGCGCTCAAGCGGGGCGACCTTGAAGAGGCCGTTGCCACACTGCAGGAACAGATCACCGTCGAGCCGGAGAGCTGGATTCCGCGGTACAACCTTGCGAGCACCTTTGCGCGGATGGATCGCGTTGCCGACGCCGCGGGGATGCTCAAGGAAGCGATCGATCACGGGTTCTTTGACCGGCGCTTCCTGCTTGCGGACGCGAGCATGGCAAAGGTCCGCGAGGAGGCGACCATCGCCCCGCTGCTCGAGGCGTGGCCCACGGTGCTCTCGCGGCAGGCTGAACACGCGCTCGCGGACCTGCAGGAGAAACTGGGACCCGGCGGCGAAGTCACGCGGGACGAAGACCAGCGTGTGATCTACCTCAACTGGGCCGATCCGCGATCGTTTGAACGGGCCCATGCTGAACTCCGCAATCTCGCGGCGTGGACACAGGCCACGGTCTTCGCCGGGATCGCCGACGACCCTTCGCGATACGACCCCGCGATGGACCCGATTGTCGTGGTTGCCCTGCCCCCTCGCAATCGCTTCAATCGCTGGATCGGGGCGCGGTTTGGCGACACCGACAACATCTCGATGACGCAGGTGGGCGGGGCGTACGAGCATCTGCACGTGCGGCTGGTTTCGATGGACCTAGGCTCGTCGCTGCGGCACGAGTTCTTCCACGCGATGCACTGGCGGATCGCGAATCGACT
>JALHOJ010000134.1 GCA_022843045.1 Phycisphaerales bacterium | reverse complement strand
GAGGGCAGCACGCTCACGCCCGTGACCAGTTGGCGCACGAATACGGCAAAGCGCATGCTGAAAGTCGGGGGCGGCACGGGCCTCTTGCCCCTCGACAAGTTCATCGCCTTGGACCTGCAGCAGTTCAACTCGCAGCGGCCGCTCGCGAAGTATGCCCAGGGGCGGGCGTTCTTTCTGTTTCTCTTTCAGGAAGGCCTGCTCGACGACTTCATGCGGGTCTATTGCCTGGACGCGGAAGCGGGCTACGCGGCGGACGCGTCGGGCTCGCGTGCGCTCGAGCGCGTGATGGCGGCGGACATTGCGACGATCGACAAGCGATTCCGCGGGTGGCTGCAGGCCCTGCCGGAGGTCTCGGAGGAGATCGAGTCGGGACAGGCGAGCCTCGGTGTGAGTGTGGAGTCGGGCAATGGTGATGGGGTGATGGTCGTGGACGTGCCGGTGAGGGGACCTGGCGTGGGAGCCGGGGCGGGGGTCGGGCCGCTGCGAGTGGGTGATCTGATCCTGGCACTGGACGGGCAGGCGACGCGCGACATCGCAGAGTTGATCCGCGTGCTGGGCGCGATGACGCCCGGGCAGCGGGTGCGGGTGAGCGTGCGGCGGGAGGGCGCGGAGCGGGATGTGACGGTGACGTTGGTGGCGAAGCCGTAGCCAGGTTCGTCAATCTGCGCGCGTCACGACGCCGGGTCTGAGGCTTGGCGAAGACCCGGGTGTGTGATCATCGCAAAACGAAGAAGGGCCGACCTCTCGGTCGGCCCAACGTGCATCAATTCATTTGCGTACTCGATTGACTCAGACCCGGGCCTTCGCAGAGCCTCAGGCCCGGCGTTCGTCGGTTGGGCGGAGCCCGATCTGTTTACTTGGCCTTGACGGCGACGAACTTCTGGACGCTCGCGAGGTCGTGGGCGAGGTCGAAGGAGAAGGCCATGGACCAGTTGGCGCCGGGGGCGACCCAGACGACCTTGGCGGTCTTCTCGCGCTTAACCCAGTCGCGGTTGCCGCGGTTATAGATCACTTCGCGCTGGCGACGCATCCGCTGGGCGGTGGCGAGGGCCTTCTTGTGCTTGGGGTCCAAGCGCATCAGGCGAGCGATGGTGTCCTGGGCATCGATATTGACCGGCAGCTTGGTGACGGTGCACTCGAGGGTTTGGCCGACTTTGTAACCGAGATCGGTGACTTTTTGCATGGGAAACTCCAACGCCCAGCCGGGTAAACGGCTGACCAAACATAGCCAGAACAGCCACAAAGGGCTGGGTCAAGATATTAGGCAGCGATGCTGAGTCTGGCAACGTCGGCTGGAATGGGTCAAGGAAGCTTTGTGCCAATCGGGAAGCGTTGCTGGGCTTCGAGGTACATGTCGCCGCTGTTGGGGCCGGCGGCGTAGAAAACCGTTGTGCCAGTAGGCGCGAAGTAATCGGCTCGCTCGTACACCTCAGCTCGCTTGAGGTATCGCACGCTGTTGTCGAAGAAAGAGGCTTGGACCCCGTCATTGTGTCGGAAAGACAGCTTCAGGTGGGGCTTGTCGCCGGTCGCGTCGCTGCGGCGGAATCCGTAGGCGTTTCCCAGGGGACGGATCGGCTGATCGGTGAAACTCGAGAAGTTGTTGGGGTCCGGTGAGACATCGAAGTCGAGGAGCAACTCCGGATACTCGAGGAATCGGGTTCCGTCCATGAACAGGACCTTGCTCGAGAGTTGGGTGCCGATCCGATCGAGGCGAGGAACAAAGTTCGCAGGAACGTTGGTCGGCGTCGGAAAGATCCCGTCAGAGGTTGACACTCCGCGTTGACCGGAGAAATTGCGATACTGTCGGATGTTGGACGGAGCGGTCGTAGAGATTCGATCGAAGTTGACGGGCTTGAGATAGCTCACCTGACGGTAGGGGCCGCCGCGGGAACCACCTTCGTTCTGCAGCGTTGCGAACTGCTGGCTGTCCGGGAAGCTTCCGCCAGTGGGCGGGAAGAGCGTCTGGTTCACGGCGCGAGCGGAAGCACAGCCCCAGTCATTGAACAACTGGTACGTCCGTAGCGCGCGGTTAGCAGAAAGACCGCCTGAGTCGCCAAGGACGGGCGAAATCCAATCCATCGTCGTGGTGGGCGTATTCGGGGTGGTGTTGCCGTCGTTTGAGGGGCCGAACAGCGCGGCACCGTTGGTCGCGTCAGAAGCCTCGCCAGTGGTGTAATGGCCCGGAATCCAGTCCTGATACTGGTTGCTGTAGAAGAATGTCAGTTGGCCAATGCCGCGGCTGGTTGAGGCGCACACCACGGTGCGGGCAACGTCTCGCGCCTTGCTGATGGCGGGAAGCAGAAGGCCGATGAGCAAAGCGATGATCCCGATGACCACGAGAAGCTCGATCAGAGTGAATGCAGAGCGATGAGAACGCGTGCGTGTGTGCATGGTGATCGTCCGTGGCTGTGATCAGAACACGTCTTTTTCAACTGGTCCGGTCGCGTTGGCGATCGCTCCGGTCTTGAGGTCTACGGCCTTGGGATCGATGTCCTTTGACTTCACATAAGGCACATAGCGGCCAGAAACTTCCCACCCGCCCGACTCGTTGCGATGCGCCGGAAAAAGAGTTGCCCGCTTGGTATCAGGATGTGTTGCGGGGAACAGTACCGAGCGGTTCTTTGGGAGCGGAGCTTCGATCAACTGCCCCGTTTCAACATCGACCAGAGTGATGCTGCTTGCAAGCTTCACCTTGCCCGAATTGCACTGCCACACCACCATCCCCACCAACGTGAGCAGGCCCACCACTACTACCGCTATCTGCCAGGGTTTGGCTTCGCCCATGCAGGCCGCCTTTCGAGGTCCGTTCGTGTGTGCGTGTCTGAATGCGAATCCGGGGGTCGAGCGTACGCCAGAGGCCAGCGAGGGCTGGGTCCGCTGCGGGGCGATTGCCCGGGCGTGTTGTATGGTGGCGCGCGGCGAGAGTCGAGCAATTGCGATTGGTGTTTCGCCTTTGCTGAACACTGGGATAGGAAAAAGTTAGGGCAAGGCAAAACACGCGCGGCGTCGGTGTCGCGGCAAAGTTGGTCAACCCGGGCGAGATAGGCAACACGCTTCTCACGGACTGCCCCGGCCAATCGGTTCACTTGGCGAGTGGCTCGCTCGCTGGCGATGGCTGCATGGCGACCCGCACGAGTTGGGTGGTGTCGCGGGTTGGCGACAGGTTCCACACAGAGCCGCACTCGGGGCAGCGGGAGTGATTCGGAGGAAGTTGATCGTCAGGCCCATGGGACATATTGAGCTGTGCGGCGTGGTTGGAGAGCGCGAGCGGATAGGTGCAGCCGGGGCACTCACGCCGGGCGACCATCGCGGCGCGGCTGGCGGCGGCGTGGCGCGAGAGGCAGCGGACTTGCCAAAGGCAGAGCGCGATGCCCGCGAAGATCAGCGTCGAGGAGATGGGCGAAAAGACCGTGACGGCGACCACCGAGGGGCCTTCC
>JALHOJ010000133.1 GCA_022843045.1 Phycisphaerales bacterium | reverse complement strand
ACGCACCCTCCACCCGCCGGATTCAGCTTTTGACTCGACTACACCACCGGCAAGCCTCCGGCGGCTATCGTGGGAGCCCCGGCACCCTTACTCCACACCTCCCGTGGGACGCGCCGGTCGGTCAATCGCCTCTTTGGAGACTCCGCCCATGGCCGCATCACTCCTCGCCCAGCTTGATCTCTCCCCCAGCCGCGTCCACGCCAACCTCGCCCCCGCGAAGCTCATCGAACTCGCCATCGCCCGCGGCGAGGGCCAGCTCGCTTCCAACGGCGGCCTCGTCGCCACCACCGGCGACCGCACTGGCCGCAGCCCCAAGGACAAGTACCTCGAAGACACCGCCGCGGTCCACGACAAAATTGGCTGGGGCGGCTTCAACCTCCCGATCACGCCCGCCAACTTCGACATCGTCACCAAGATCGCCATCGATCACCTGAACTCGCGTCCCGACCTCTTCACGTTCGAGGGCTTCGTCGGCGCTGACCCCACGCACCGCATCAACGCCCGCGTCGTGACCGAGCAGGCCTGGCACTCGCTGTTCATCCGCACGCTCTTCATCCCGCAGGGATCAAAGGCCGCGGGCGAGAACGCCAAGTGGAGCATCGAGAACAACGGCTGGACGATCCTTAACGCCGGCAAGCGCCGCCTCACCGCCGATGAACAAGCCAAGCTCGGCGTGAAGTCCCCGGTCATCATCGCCCAGAGCCTCGAGAAGAAGCTCGTCGTCATCGTCGGCTCTGAATACGCCGGCGAGATGAAGAAGTCGCTCTTCTACGCCATGAACTTCGACATGCCCGAGGCCGGCGTCTTCCCGATGCACTGCTCGGCCAACGTCGCCAAGAACGACCCGTCCAACGTCGCGCTCTTCTTCGGCCTCTCGGGGACCGGCAAAACCACCCTCAGCGCCGATCCCAACCGCGCGCTCATCGGCGACGACGAGCACGGCTGGTCAGACGAGGGAGGGGGGGCGGGCGGCGGCGTCTTCAACTTCGAGGGCGGCTGCTACGCCAAGTGCATCAAGCTCAGCAAGTCCGGCGAGCCGCAGATCTGGGACGCCGTGAAGTTCGGCAGCGTGCTTGAAAACGTCGTCATCGACCCGGTGACGCGCATCCCGGATTACGACTCAGACAAGCTCGCCGAGAACAGCCGCGCGACGTACCCGATCGATTACATCCCCGACGCGATCATCCCCAGCCGCGCCGGCCACCCGAAGAACGTCATCTTCCTCACCGCCGACGCCTACGGCGTCATGCCCCCCATCGCCAAGCTCACCCGCGAGCAGGCGATGTACTACTTCATCAACGGCTACACCAGCAAGCTCGCCGGTACCGAGCTCGGCGTCAAAGAGCCGCAGCCCAACTTCAGCGCCTGCTTCGGCGGCCCCTTCCTGCCGCGACCGGCCATGGTCTACGCCGAGATGCTCGCGGCGAAAGTCTCCAAGCACAACGCCGACGTCTGGCTCCTCAACACCGGCTGGACCGGCGGCCCCTACGGCGTCGGCTCACGCTTCAGCCTCAAATACACCCGCGCCTTCGTCACCGCCATCCTCAACGGCACCCTCCGCAACGCCAAGTTCACCCCCGACGCCATCTTCGGCCTCCCACTCCCCGACAGCGTCGAAGGCGTCCCCAGCGAACTCCTCCACCCCCGCAACACCTGGAAAGACCCCGCCGCCTACGACGCCCAAGCCAAGAAGCTCGCGCAAGGCTTCCGCGATAACGACAAGAAGTTTGCGATGCCGGAGGCGGTGCGAGCGGCGGGGCCGCGGGGGTGAGTCTGGGTGGCCCCTCTCTCCGAGAGGGGTATCGAATCAGACCCGCAAGTCGCTCCGTGCCACTCCCGACTCACGCAGCATCACTGATCGCAAAGCCGATTAGTCCCACGCCCCCGATTCAGCCAATGCGTGAGTCGCTCCAGTGACCACACAAGCTCACACACCCGCTCTCGCCCCACGTCGAATCGATCTTCCGTCGATCGCTCGCGCGCAACGCCGACTCAACGAACTGGCGCTGTGCTACATCGTGATTATCGCGTGCTTCGGGATCGCGCTGCTCGCGGACGCCGGGGCGATCATGTCCCGGAGCAACGCGACGCTCGCGGCCGTGATGTGCGTGCTCGTATCTTGGTTGATTGCAATCCTCGCTGTAATTCAGATAACGCGACTTCTCAGACTGCTCGGCTGGCATCGCGGCTGGGCGATTCTTGCGGGGCTCGGTTCACTGAACGCACTCATTGGCTTGATCTTCCTCTGCTGGGCGAACTCTCGCGCCACGGTCACCCTGCGCGACGCCGGCTGCCGTGTGGGCATTCTCGGCATGAGCGACGCAGACATTCGCAACCTGGTTGATGGCGCTTGCCGAGTGTGCGGGTACGACCTTCGGGGCATTCCAACCTCCAAATGCCCCGAGTGCGGCACCGACGCACAGGCCTAGCGTCGCGAGTCTTCGTACCCGAGCACCGGGAGCCCGGCACTGATCCCCTCCCGTACCACTGATCCGACCCTGCGGATCAATGCACCTTGCCCCGGCCGTCTCCGAGCACTGAACGCAAAACCGTTCAGTGCCACGCCCCCGAACTCACGACCCTCCGCGAGTACCGGAAGCGGAGCTGTCGAGCGTTGCGAGCGATACCATATACTTGCGGACTCAGCAGTATGACATCACGTTCATCTCTAACGCTTGACGTGGACAGTTGCGGCAACTTTGCGGAGGCACCATGTTGAACTATCGATGGCTGATCGAGTCCGTTATCAAGTGGAGCGTGGCGGCTGTTCTGATGCTGGCGAGCGTCGGGTGGGTCGTCAACCTGATTCTTGACGTGTTCAGCGACGGGCTGCCGACCGAGGTGCAGCAGAAGATCTTCATGGCGCTCATTGTGTTTGTTTTGCCCGCGATGTTTCTCGGACTGTACACCATCGCGACAAACTCGCAGCAACTTCTTGAACGCGGCACGCCCGAGGTGTTCGTACACGATCGATCCCTTTTGCGAAAGAAGCTCTATGACTGGATGATGCAGTATGATGTTGCACATGTGTACGGAACACCACCTGACGAGCTTGTTGATATTGCCGCTGGCACAAGCGTGCGATCTGCAATGCACGTTTTCTGCGTCGTCGACTCATCATCGCAGAGCAAGCTCAAGATGCTCTTCAAGGACCGATCGACATTTGGTCGCTACTTTCGGATCACTCATTACACGACCGTACAGCAGGCATGCGTGATCATACTGTCGAGTGAAGGAGCCATGTCTAAAGTTGTGATCGCCATGCGCGCTTCGGGCGATTCCGAATGGATGTGCATGACGGGCAAAGCCGCGCTCGCGATGGAGAGTGTTGTCGCACCAACGAGTTACATGTCCACGGCCGGCGAAGAGCCTGCATCTCCACGGATTGACGTCTTCGGTGATTCAATGATTGACGCTTTGTCGCACTCTCACCATAACCACAGCATGAAAGTTATGGGTCTCAGCGATGGCGAACCGTTGCGTGGGGCCGACG
>JALHOJ010000132.1 GCA_022843045.1 Phycisphaerales bacterium | reverse complement strand
AGCCCAATCGGGTCCTGCTGCGTAGACGGACCGCATCAAGAACCATGGTCCGCGACACCGTCCGTCGACATGCACCGCTGACCCGCAGGCGGTGCTCTGCTGCGGTCCCCACACTATATTCCGTAAAGTCCCCTTCTGCGAGCGACCCGTGGGTACCACCGTCGAGCTGATGGATCGGATCACCGTGAACCCCGACCAATGCGGGGGGCGGCCCTGCGTGCGTGGCATGCGTATCCGGGTGAGTGACGTGCTCGACCTGTTGGCCTCGGGACTGTCCGCCGACGCGGTCGTCGAAGAACTCCCCGACCTCGAGTTGGCGGATGTCGCGGCCTGCCTGCGGTTCGCCAGCCGTCGACTGGATCATCCCGTCTTAGCCGCCTGAGTCGGCGAGCGATGCAGGTCTGGGTCGACGCGCAACTCTCGCCGGCAGTCGCGACATGGCTCCGCGAGAGATTCGGCGTCGATGCCGTCCCGCTGCGGGATCTCGGGCTTCGGGACGCGGAGGACGCGTTCATCTTCGCCGCGGCTCGGGACCGCGGCGCGGTCATTCTTACGAAGGATGCCGACTTTGTGGACCTGCTCGTGCGGCACGGTCCGCCACCGCAGGTCCTGTGGCTCACCTGCGGTAACACGAGTAACGCGGCACTCCGCACGCTGCTGGATGCGGCATGGCCGCGTGTCGCCGAGTTGCTGCGTCACGCGGAGCCACTCGTCGAACTCACCGGCCCTGCCGGGCGCGATTGATCCCACGGGCCAAGGCGCACGGGCGCGGGGCGCTGGCGGGGCGCAGCGGCGTCTGACGTGTCGGTCGGCGCGGGTGACCGTCGCGGAAACGTGAGGGGCAGGCCACAACCCCAGCGGCGTACTTCGCCCGCTCCACCGCGATAGGGCCTCCGCCGGACCCTGGCCCGAAGCTGGTGAAGACTCGGCTACCGCCACAGGTTATCGAGTCGGCGTACGCAGCAGGACCCGATTGGGCTGGCCGGCGGGCTCAATCTGTATGGGTACGCGGGCGGCGATCCGATCAACTTTACGGATCCGTTTGGGCTCTCGGCATGCCCGCCGCTGTGTGAGGATGTCCTCATCCAGCTTGGCTCGGTCTCGAAAGACCTTAAGACGCTTGTGGAGGTGGGTACCGCTGTAGCTATGGCGCCGGTCGTAGTTGTAGCTGCTGCCGAGGTAGGAACCGCCGTCGCCGCTTCACAGACCGCATCTGCCGTTACTCGTACCGTCGCACGAGGCGTTGCACAAGCAGAGCTTCAGGCCGCGAAGAGTAGCGCACTGTCATTTGGCGCCGGCGTGATCGAAGGCGGTGCGAGGGCGTTCGCGAGCGACAATGGGATGAAGTCACTTCCCGCAGCTGCTCCCGCACCAAACGACGCTTGGAAGGCGGGCCGGATGGCAGGCAGCGGTCTCTACTACGGCATCAAGATTCTAGCAGCTCAATACGGAGTAACCTGGTGAACTGGGTATTCTTTGGATGTGCAGCCCTAGTGTTGGCAATCGTCCTCCTTGAGATTCGAGGACGCAGACAGTCATCCACCGTGCTGGTTTCGCGAGACGCGTTCCTGTACGCGGTGGCAACGCTTCGCACACGTGGTGTGGATGGCTCGGCAATCGTCATTCAACCGTGCGATAGCAACATGACGCTTGAGGTGGTCAAGCGATACTCTCCGGGAGAATCCGTAAAGTTTCAGCTGCAAGTCGGAACTGCAGTCGGTGAACGCGACATGCGACGCTTGAGCAAGTTCTCTGGGACCGAGCTGGCGCCTGCGGCATCGTCGACGCAGTCCGGAGTACACCTTGAAGGGGACGTCCGCGGCGACTGGAACGACAAGGAGATCCTCGAAGCAGTGGAACTTCAATTGGAACAATTGGGAGCTCGACTGTTGCCGAACGCGAGGATTCGCTTTAGGGGCTCGATTCTCGCGTTCAACATCCCTGAGACAACAGGGAGCCACCACTGAGGGATGAAGAGGCGATTGTGCCCTCTTGCGACCAACCTTGCTTTCAGAGAACCGTCGAAGCAGGAGAGTTGGCGGTGCGCATGGTGGTGGAAGACAGGCTGAGGGCCACTTTCTCACGTTGATGAATGACTCCTCGGCTGCTCGTTCGACCGGGGAGACTCGGTCGTTCAGTGGCACTCGGTCAATACGTGTGGTTGCTCGGAGGCCGGCCACATCGCTCTCGGCGGAAGCGACGACTCTGGCTGCGTTTGCCTCCTCTTTAAGCGGACGGTTCGCAGCTAGACACCAGCGGCGCGGTGATTCGCCATCCCCGCAGTCCAAATGACTCCAACGATCCCGGACCCGAGGCTGGTGAAGCCCCATCCACCGCCACAGGTTATCGAGTCGGCGTACGCAGCAGGACCCGATTGGGCTCGCGGGCGGGCTCAATCTGTATGGGTACGGAAACGGCGACCCGATCAACTTTGCGGATCCGTTCGGTCTGTGTGGCATAGTCGGCGCGGCCGCAGCAGTTGGGACAGGGATCGCGACGTCGGTGGTACTTGGCGGCGGATACTCCGTGGGTGCCCTTGCTGCAGATGCGATCACGGGCGCCACGTGCACCAAGTACCTCGCCATGGCTGCGAACGGCGTCCGAGCGTGGGGCGCCTCGAAGCGGCTTCGCGCCTCGCTCTCCGCTGTCGGACAAATTGCACGAATCGGCGACGAAGCACACCACATCGTCGCTGCCGGCGCCCGTGGAGCGGAGCAGGCGCGGGACTTGCTCGCCGCGTTCGGAATCGGCATCGATGATGCTGCGAACGGTGTCTTCCTTCCGAACAAAGTTCATCGCAAGATTCACACCGCCGAGTACTACAAGAGCGTGACGGAACGACTTAGCCAAGCCACCAACAAGGATGAGGCAATGGAGATTCTCAGCAAGATCCGGAGAGAACTCGAAGAACAGGCTACCAAGGCCACGACAAACGCCAAGCCTCAATGAATCGAAATCTGTTCGTGCTCCGTGCTGATGTCACACACTACCGCAGCATTCGTCTGGTCGGTCGAATGCAAGTGCCTCTGCCGCTCATGCTCAGGGGATCATCAGTACGCTCTGACTGGCATCCACCTGCGATCGAGCCAATTGACGACGCCACTGGAGGGGATCTGCCTTGGAGCGACTTCCCCTATTTCGGGGGAGTTCCGTTGCTGGCAAGGAAGGCTCGGGAGGTCCTGCGGGCCACGCTTGAAGGGCACGGCGAAGTTCTTCCGACCTGCGGAATGGACGGCCAGTTCTCGATTCTGAATGTTACGGCGGTCGCAGACGTTCTCGACGAGGAAGGAAGCGAACTGACGCGGTTCGAATCGTCGGGGCGCGTCATGTCTGTGGAGCGCTATTCCTTCGATTCAACGAAGTATGATGGCCAGCCGATCTTCAAGATCCCGCAACTGGTCCAGTCCAAGGTATTCGTGTCAGACGAGTTCGTGCGGGCTGTCGGAGATGCGCGCCTCACAGGGTTCGAGTTTGAGCAAGTTGGCGTGATGCAGGTGGGGAGCCGGCTCGTCTAGTGCTTCCTGAGCGTCACCGC
>JALHOJ010000131.1 GCA_022843045.1 Phycisphaerales bacterium | reverse complement strand
TGCTCGCCGCTTCCTTCACGAGCTTCGCGCCCATGTTCTCAAACTTGCAGGAGAGTTCGATCTCCTCGGCGACGCTGACGCCGTCCTTGGTCACGGTCGGGCCGCCCCACGACTTGTCGAGGATGGCGTTGCGCCCGCGCGGGCCGAGGGTCGACTTGACGGCTCGCGCCAACTTCTCCACGCCGCTGAGCAGGGCCTGACGGGCTTCCACATCGAACGCGAGTTCCTTCACAGCCATGGGTCGAGTCTCCGAATGGGCCAAGGGGCCAGTTGGATAAGGATTGTGTTTGGTAAGAATCGAACCTGCGGTTGGGCGCGGAATCATCGCGCCCACAGGTTACAGGGCAACTGCGATGCCACGTCCTCAGTTTCCGACACCCCGCGTGCGGCGTGTCTCATGCCCACCAAAGGCCCTTGCTCGACCGCGGCATGCCGGAGGTCACGCAGCGGCTCCTCGCATCGGGTCTGTCACCCTCCCGCGCTCCCCCACCCCTGCTGCCGGTTTGGCAGGCGGGCGAGCGCCCCGTTCAGGCCCTGGATGTTTGTCTGAGCCGCCGCCAGAGAAGACTCGGTCGGCGACGGAGCCACTCGCTATCATGCCCGCATGACCGACGCCCTGGTCCTGGCCAGCACAGAACTGCGGAGCTACCTGCCCATCCTCATTCTCGTGGGAATGGCCGTCACATTCGGCGTATTCAACGTGCTTGCGTCAAACCTCGTCGGCCCAAGCCGCACGGGCAAGGTGAAGGAACTCACGTACGAATCGGGCATGAGCCCGTTCGGCAGCGCGCACAAACGCTTCAATGTGCGCTTCTACATCATCGCGATGATCTTCCTCGTCTTCGATATCGAGATCATCTTCCTGTATCCGTGGGCGACGACGTTCCCGAACATCGATCAGTCTTCCAGCGAATCGCTGGTCTGGCTTGGGCGCATCTTGTTCTTCGTGCTGACGACCGCCGTCGCGTACGTCTACGGCCTGCGTAAGGGCGTCTTCAAGTTCGACTGATCGCTGCCGCGTGCGTGTTTCAACCTTGCAAGCGGTTTCGCGTGTCCCTGGATTTTCCACGCGACTGCACATCGCATGGTCGATGTAACCGTCTACACCGGTCTGGCTGTCCGCAAACCCCACCCGCTTCGGTGGATTCTCGCCCCAATTCGGCTGGTTTCCGGGGTCGGCCCCAAAGCAGCGAGATTTCCCTGTCGATACTCCCGTATCGCCGGCGCAGCGATCATGAGGATCGCCACGAACACGCCCGCGACGATGGGAAAGCATGGTGCCCCCCAAGCCGCTCGCACAGTCCTCGCTCATGGATGAGAAGGACCTGATCAAAGCGCTCATCGCTGAGCGGAATCTGTCCATTGTCTTCCAGCCCATCGTGGACATGGAAGACGGGCGGGTCTTCGCGTTCGAGGCGCTCACGCGACCCGGCGCCAACTCGGGCTTCAAGAACCCCGGCCAGTTGTTTCACTCCGCGGACCAGTGCGGCATGCTGTGGGAACTCGAGCAGGTCTCGCGCCGGGCCTCCTTCGAGGCCGCGGCGGGCTGGCAAGACGGCACGCACCTGTTCCTGAACAGTTCGCCGACAGTCTTCGCCGATCGGCGCTTCCCGGCCGCGGTCCGCGAGTGCCTCGCGAGCGCCCCCGGTCTGTCGATGGACCGCGTGGTGCTGGAGATCACCGAACTCTCCGCCGAGTCGATGAGTGAACATCTCGTCGAGCGCGCCCTGGAGCTCCAGGCGGGGGGCTACAAGATCGCCATCGACGATGTCGGCGCGGGGACGAGCGGGCTAAACCGGATCGTGCAGATCCGCCCGGCGTGGATCAAGCTTGACGCCGAGTTCGTGCGCAACCTTCAGGCCGATCCGTTCCGCCAGAACTTGATGCGATTCTTCGTGCACTTTGCGCGCCTCAGCAACATCAACTTGGTGGCCGAGGGGATCGAGACGGCGGAAGAACTCGCCGCGGTAGTCTCGGTCGGCGTGCGCTTCGTGCAGGGGTACTTCCTCGCGCGCCCCGCCGCTCGCTCAACCATCTCCACACCCGACTTTGCCAACGAAGTCCGCGCCAAGTGGCGGATCATCGGCCAGCGCGCAAAGTCAGCCACCACCGTGCCGGTCACCGTCGGCGGCCTCGCCGAGCCGGTCGCGCAAGCTCAGATCGGCGCTCCACTCGCGCAGGCGCGTGAGCTGCTCATGCAGATCGACAACGCTCCGGGCTTGCTGGTCATGGACCAGCGCCGCGTCGCGGGCTGGGTCTGGAAGTCGGGCCTCGATACGGCCATCGAGTCCGGCAGCCGCGGCATGGTCGTTGGCGAGATCATGTCCCCCCACGTGGTGCGTCTCCCCTCCGACACGCCGATCACCGAGGCGCTTGAGGTTGCGTGCGTCGTTGACGATCAGGCTCCCGCCGACCCGGTCCTGGTCGCCGACGGGCAGACGATCCGCGGCATCGTGCGGCTCCGTGACCTCATTCGCATCGCCACCCGTGACGGTGGCTCGTCGAGTAACCGGGTCACCGTTCTTCCCACACGCGTCGAGGCTGATCGACACGTTGCGGAGATGATCAAGGCCTGGCAACGCGGCCAGAC
This sequence comes from Phycisphaerales bacterium, assembly GCA_022843045.1. Taxonomy (GTDB): domain Bacteria; phylum Planctomycetota; class Phycisphaerae; order Phycisphaerales; family UBA1924; genus BJHL01. The sequence goes on along the minus strand of JALHOJ010000131.1, from coordinate 1,185 downwards.
AGGTCAACTGCACGCCGACGCCGTCTTCGTCGACATCCGCCGATTCTCCGACTACAACGCGGCGTTCGGCTACGCCGTGGGCGATCGCATGATCCGCTCGCTCGCCGACATGATCGACGCAGAAATCGGCACGCGACTGGCCTCGTGCTTCGTGGCGCACCTGAGCGACGACCGCTTTCTCCTCACAGCGCCGTCGGGTGAGCTCGGTCCGCGCCTGTATTCCCTCATCGACCGCTTCGAGGAGTTCGCGACCTCGCTCTGCGGCGAGAGCCTCAGCCTGACCCCGGCTCCGGGCGTCGTCGAATCGACGCACATCCCGCTTCCGCGCCCGAGTCTGCGTGTGCTCCTCTTCGATGGCGCGCTGCAGGAGATCGCCAACACGTCGGACCTCTACCGTCTGGAGCGCCAACTGCGCGATCGCTGCCGCCAGGATGAGAAGGCCGACCCCGGCGTGGGTTCGCGCGTCGTGATCGACGAGCGCGGGCAAGAGCATGCGAAGCTTGGCTCCGCAGCGGCGTGAGAGCTTGCGTGCGCAACCCACTCCCAGAGGGAAGCGGGAGGGGGTGGGCGCGACGGGAATCGGCGACTGAAGCGGGCTCAATACTCGATCAGACGGCGTCTATGCTCCGCTCGTGTCCAACGTGTCATCCTTCAACAATCAGCCGAATCATCAGCAATCAGCTTGCGCGAGAGGCGCACCGAGCGGAGCTCAGCGCTCCGTGCAGTGGAGGGGGGAGGGCACCACGCCACCCGTCGTCGCTCGCGCCACCCGCAACGACCGTGTCCTTGCCGCGATGCTTGGTGTTGGCATCCTCGTCGTGCTCATCACCGCGGCCAGCCTGCGCGCCGATCCCTCGGGCATGGGCACGCATCGCCAGCTCGGCCTGCCGACCTGCGGCTGGATCGCGTCGATGGGCATGCCCTGCCCCACATGCGGCATGACAACGGCCTTCTCAAGCGCTGCAAGCGCCCAGCCGCTCGCCTCGCTTCGCGCGCAGCCGATGGGCACGGTTCTCGCGCTCGTGGGTGCCGCCGGTTTCTGGGCGTGTGTTCATGTGGTGGTCTTCGGCTCGCGCCTCGGCTCGCTTGCGGTGCGAGTACTCCGCCCGCGCACCCTGTGGGTCGTGGCGGCATTCTGGGCCACAAGCTGGGTGTACAAGATCCTGGTCGTGCAGTTCACGTCCT
>JALHOJ010000130.1 GCA_022843045.1 Phycisphaerales bacterium | reverse complement strand
AGGACACGCGGGCGTGCATCATGATGGGCGAGAAGATGGGCGTGCCCACGCCGGTGAACAAGGCCGTCCACGAGCTGAACACGCTCCAGCGCGAGCGGTTCTTCACCAAGATCATGACGCACTTCGGCGTCAAGGAAACCGGCGGCGGCAGCCTCGCGGGCAAAACCATCGCCTTCTGGGGCATCGCCTTCAAGCCGCGCACCGACGACATCCGCGAGGCCCCGGCCATCACGCTCATGCGCAAGGCCCTGGGCTTCGGCGCGACGGTCAAAGCCTTTGACCCGGTGGCCAACGACAACGCCCGCAAGGAAATGGGCCCGGCGTTCCAGATCCTCGACGACATGTACGACGCCGCGACCGGCGCCGACGCGCTGGTGGTCTGCACCGACTGGGACGAGTTCAAGTCCCCCGACTGGGAACGCCTGCGGAGCATTATGAAGTCTCCCACGCTCTTCGACGGCCGCAACCTCTACAAGCCCGAGCAGATGCGGGCCCGCGGCTTCGGGCATGTGAGCGTGGGGCGGGCGAAGGTGTGATGGCGGGAAGGGCCGAGGGGTGAGGGCCGAGGGCCGAGGGGGAAGGGATCAAGGGATCAAGGGATCAAGGGATCAAGGGAGCCCGGAGCGCAAGCTCCGGCCGCTTGCCCAGATCGCGGCCCCGTCAGAGCCGCGGGCGCAAGCACGCGGACCTGTGCGAACGTGTCGATGTCAGCCCCGATCGCTGCGCACGCCAAAAGGGAGCCCGGAGCGCAAGCTCCGGCCGCTTGCCCAGATCGCGGCCCCGTCAGAGCCGCGGGCGCAAGCACGCGGACCTGTGCGAACGTGTCGATGTCAGCCCCGATCACTGCGCACGCCAAAAGGAAGCCCGGAGCGCACGCTCCGGCCGCTTGCCCAGATCGCGGCCCCGTCAGAGCCGCGGGCGCGAGCACGCGGACCTGTGCGAACGTGTCGATGTCAGCCCCGATCGCTGCGCACGCCAAACGGGAGCCCGGAGCGCAAGCTCCGGCCGCTTGCCCAGATCGCGGAGTGCGCGGAGAGGAGCGGAGAGGCTGAGTGCGGGCCTCGGACCCCGCCCCCGAAGCCGGATCAGTGCCACGCACCCCGAACGCAGAACCACCCGACGCGCGGCGCGCCCATCGCCAAGAAGTTATCAACATGACGATAATGCTTGCTCATCCGAGATTGCTTGTGTAATTTCACCGAATGAAGATCTCAAACGCTGCCGTATTGATTTTCGCATCTGGATTGATGTTGCCGACTGATTCTCACGCGCAGAGTCGGTGGGACATTCCAAACTGGGCGGACTGGACGAACTCGCGGTGCGTCCGGGGCATCGACACGGCAGTCATGATGCCCTGCGGTGATTTCGGTCAGTTTCTCGTGACTGAAATGGCTATTCCGGGACGACAGGTTTGTTGCGGTGCCATCACGATCGAGAGCGGCCAGTCGCTTCATGTTGAGGGTGGTATCGAGTACACCGCGTGCGGCGGAACCTTCACCCTCAACTTGAATTGGACCCAAACTCAGTCTTTCTCCACGACATTTGCCGGCGCTTTTCCGTGCGGATGCGTGCAGGTGATGGTGCAGCATGATTGGCGAATCCAAGAGTTTGTTCGCGATTACGAGCGATGCTACCCGAGCGGACGAGAAGAGCGTTGGACGGAGAGGCGGCGCGTGGTCGACCAACTGCCAAACGGCACCCGCCTTGTTCCGCACTACTTCACGCGGGTGCCGTCAGACTGTGGTTGCGCACCTGAGGGCCGGCCACGGAACCCGAGTGAGGCTCCGGCACCGGTGTGGGATCCACTTCTTCCATACGGCTTTCCAACAACGCTTCCGAACGCGCGCCCGCGCCCAGAAGCCATCCCGTGGGACATCAACATTCACGGCCCGCTTCGTTCGAGCAGCGATGTGTTTCCGGATGGCCGCAACAAACAACTCACGATCGATATGAGTGCGTGGGGCGTTGCGCGGGGCATCGATTCCCCACTGTCGATGACGCTGTACGAGCGTGCCGAGGTGTACCGGTCTATCAACGAAGCTCGACAGAGCCCGCTCCTTTGCGGCGATAAGACTTCCGTTCGCGTGATTATCGCCCGCGGCGTTGAACTGACGGGATCCCTGGGGAAATTGTCCAGCTCGCTGGTCGCATCCTCCTCTGCATTGGTCAACTCGCCCACGTACGGTGATTTCAACGGTGATGAGTCGCGCGATGAAGCGGATCTCGCACTGCTGGTTCTGCACGTCAACGCCAATGAGTCGCCCGCCGACTCGCGTTTGTTCGACGTGAACGGTGACGGCGCGGTTGACGAGCTCGATGTACAGAAGTGGTGCGAGCTCGTGTTGGGCTGAACACCCATGTCGCCGCACGAACCGAGGGCGTTGACTTCAAGTCCGTTGAGCAAACGGGTTAGCGCGATCGTTGTGATGACGATTGCAACGCTCATCATTTTCTTTCACGTGCTTCTGGTTGCGTCCGGAGGCAGTTCGATCGGAAGCCACCATACGACATGGTTCGGGGCTCGGTCTGGCGTAGATCAACGGTTCGTATTTGGATCTTCTTCACTCGGAAATACGACGGCCGGGCGCGTTCGAATCGAGCGCCGCGACGAGATGATGTCGGGCCCGGCGCGACGTGTTCTCAACAGTCTCGGCTTGAAGCCACCGCGCACCATCGACGCGATCGGGGTGCTGGTGATCTTCCGCTCGCAGGTGTCGATGACGCCGAGCGTGAGCGAAGAGGAAAAGCGGGCGGCGGCGGATCAGCTCGCCAGAGTGAATCCCGGGCCCACCGAGCTGTTCTCTCGCGCACTGCGAGAGTCCGGAACGTACTGGACGATTGAGTGGGCTGAGGGTGCCTGGCGTGGCATTCTGTTCTTGCTGGTGGTCTACACGACGGCCGCGTCACTGATCTGGCTGGCGGTGCTAGGTTCGTGGGGATGGTGGCGGCGCTGGCGGCGGGCGCGTCGCCTCGGGCGTGGCCAGTGCCCGCAGTGCGCGTACCCGCTGAGCGGCGCAGCCGTCTGTCCGGAGTGCGGCCAGCGGCTCGGCGGACCGAACGCGTGACGCAGATGCCAACCATCTGCCGGGCTTTACGATCGTCGTAACGGGCTTCACGGTCGTTGTGAAGAGCTTTACGGTCGTCGTAACGGGCTTCACGGTCGTCGTAACGGGCTTCACGGTCGTTGTGAAGAGCTTTACGGTCGTCGTGAAGGGCTTTACGGTCGTTGTGAAGGGCTTCACGATCGTTGTGAAGGGCTTTACGGTCGTCGTAAAGGGCTTCACGGGAGCCGTGAAGGGCCTTGCGGGCGGCGGACAGCGGCCGAACATCGCGCGTGTTGGCGTGAAAATCGCACCTCGTGCCGTGACAACGCACAATTATGTTGATTGTTCGGGGCGTTCGCTGAAGTCGGGCCGCGGACACGTCGAATCTCTCACCTTCACCGCCGGGATCGGCTTCTCGTGTGAGTGGCGCGACACTCGGCATCGTCCTCTCGGCCAGCATCCCGCGCCTCGCGAGGGGCTGCGTCCGCCAAGGAGTCTGTCATGAGTATCGTCCCGACGACCCGTCTTGAGAAGATCGAGTTCTACGAATCGCACATCGACCCGTGGGAAGCGGGGCCGACGAAAATCGGCTTGACTGCGGCACAAGTCACGGCCCTGGCGACGCTGACCACGCAGGCGCGCATGGCGTACAACGCGGCCGAGGCGGCGAGGCAGGCGTCCAAGGCCGCGACGCTCAGTTATTATGAGCGCGTCCGCTTGATGCACAGCGGGCCTGGCGCTGGCAGTGACATGATCGAGATCATCAAGAACTACGCCGAGACCACCGACAACGCGCAGGTGTATGTTGATGCGCAGATCCCCGCGCCGGCCACGCCGGGCGTCACGCCGCCGCCGGGCACGCCGTTTGAGTTTACGGTCGGGCT
>JALHOJ010000129.1 GCA_022843045.1 Phycisphaerales bacterium | reverse complement strand
CCCATCCCACCCATGCCGCCCATGCCCCCCATCCCGCCGCCGCCCTTGGGCGCGGCGTCCTTGGGCTCGGGCTTGGTCGTGATGATGCAATCCGAAGCCAGCAAAATGCTCGCCACGCTCGCCGCGTTCTGCAGGGCCATGCGGTCCACCTTCGCGGGCGTCATCACGCCCATCGCCAGCAGATCGCCATATTCCTCGGTCAAGGCGTTGTAACCAAACGCGCCCTTGCCCTCAGCAACCTTGCTCACGACCACGCTGCCCTTCGCGCCCGCGTTCTCCGCGATCGTAAAGAGCGGCACGCCCAGCGCGGTGTACACGGTGCGCACACCCGCCGCGATATCAAACTTGAACCGACCCACATCCTCGCTGGTCTTGTCGTCGGTGGTCGCGCCCGCCTTGCCAAACACGCTCTTGTACTCAGGCATGTTCTCCAGAGCCTTGCGAGCCCGAATGAAGCTCACGCCGCCGCCCGGCACGATGCCTTCGGCGACCGCCGCACGCGTCGCGTGCAACGCATCCTCAATGCGGGCCTTCTTTTCCTTCAGTTCCGCTTCGCTCGCCGCGCCAACCTTCACGACGGCGACGCCGCCCGCGAGCTTGGCAAGCCGCTCCTGCAGCTTCTCGCGGTCGTAATCGCTGGTGGCCTTGTCGATCTCATTGCGGATCTGCTTGATGCGATCCTGGATGTCCTTGGTCTGCCCCACGCCCTCGATGATGGTCGTGTTGTCGGCGTCAACTTCGATCTTCTTGGCCATACCAAGTTGCTTGAGATCGAGCTTGTCGAGTTCAATCCCCAGATCCTTCATGACAGCCGTCGCGCCCGTGAGAATCGCGATGTCCTCGAGCATCGCCTTGCGGCGATCGCCATAGCCCGGGGCCTTCACTGCGCAGACCTGCAGGGTGCCGCGCAGCTTGTTGATGACCAACGTCGCCAGCGCCTCTCCCGTCACATCTTCCGCGATGATGAGCAGAGGCTTCTTCGCCGCCATCACCTTCTCGAGCAAGGGCACCAGCTTCTGGATGCTGTCGATCTTGTCCTCGTGGATCAGCACGAAGCACTTCTCGAGCTCGACCTTCATCGTCTCCGCATCCGTGACGAAGTTGGGCGAGAGGAACCCGCGATCAAACTGCATCCCTTCAACGACATCCACGATCGTGTCGATGTTCTTGCCTTCTTCGACGGTGATCACGCCATCCTTGCCGACCTTCTCGAACGCGTCGGCCATGATCTTCCCGATCGCGCCGTCGTTGTTCGCGGAGATCGTCGCGACATTCAGAATGTCTTCCTTGCCCTTCACAGGCTTGGCGAGACCGTCGATTTCCTTGCTCGCCGCCGTCACCGCGAGCTTCATGCCGCGGATGAGCGCGTTCGCATCCACGCCCGCCGCGATGTGACGCAGGCCTTCGCGGAAGAGCGCTTCAGCCAGCACCGTCGCCGTGGTCGTGCCGTCGCCCGCCGCGTCGCTGGTCTTGCTCGCCGCTTCCTTCACTAGCCGCGCGCCCATGTCCTCGGCCTTGTTGGAAAGCTCGATTTCCTCGGCAACGCTCACCCCGTCTTTGGTCACGGTCGGCCCGCCCCAGGACTTGTCCAGCACCGCATTCCGCCCGCGCGGGCCAAGGGTCGCTTTCACCGCCCGAGCAAGCTTCTCCACGCCCGCGAGCAAAGACTGACGAGCATCAACATCAAACACGAGTTCCTTGGCTGCCATGGGTTCAATTCTCCGAAAAACCACTGGTTTGAAAGCGTCACAAGCAAGGCCTCCAACCGCCGCCGCCACCCCCACCCCCAAAGCGCGGCGACACCCTGCCACCCTCACCTTGGCAACCGGCGTGCCACCTCGACGACTTTGGAACTTCTTGCGCCAAAGAAACTTGCGCCCATCCCCCCGCCTGTCACGCACCCCGCCCTCCCCACCCCGCCTGCCGATCTGGCAGCAGCCCCTTCCCCCCCAGGCAGCAGCATTTCCCCAAACCCCTTGCCGCAATCCTCCGATTTCGCTTGCATCCGCCCCGTTCATGTGGCATCTTTCCATCCGCCTTCGTGGGCCAGCCCCGGAATTGCCATATGAGCAAGTCGACAGTCGTCGCCATCACCGCTTTCGCCGCATTGGCGGCGTCGGGATCCCTCGCCCACGCTGGCTTTACGCCCATTGGCCAATCCGGCTTCGTCCGCGCCACTGGCAGCGGCGGCGACTTCACCGAAACTTGCACCGAAGTCCCCTGGCAGGCCTATGTCATCGCCGACCTCATGGACGGCGAAACCGGCATGACCCAGCTCGAAACCAGCGCCGACGAAACCACCATGGACGTCAGCGTCCTCGCCCTCGTCACCCGAGGACTCGCGTCGCCAAGTGCCCCCGTCACCGCCTTCTCCGAGTACGCCAGCACCCTCACCTTCAGCCTTGATTCACCCGCCCTCGTCCGCGCCGATTTCTCCGTCGACCTCGGCGCCGGCACCAACGAGTTCGACACCTCGTTCATGCGCCTCGTGCGCGATGCCGACGGCCAAGTGCTGCACTCCTTGGGCGTCGCCGAGTTCAACCTCGCCTCAGGCATCTACCGCATCGAAATCGGCGGCTCCCTGGGCAACACGACTCCCAGCGTCACGCTCGAAAACGACACTCGCAACGTCTTCGCCAACCTCGTGATCATCCCCGCGCCCGCCTCAGCGTGCGTCGGCCTGCTCGCGTGCGCCGCCTTGGTTCGCCGTCGCCGCTGATCCGCGCACTTTTTCGTGATCTTTGTGATCTTCGTGGTGAATGCTGCCGCGCTGTCGTTCCGCGCTCACACCATCGGAAACGGATTGCTCGCGGCCCGCTCATGGCCGCAGTACAAGCACCGGCGCTGCCGCTGCGAATTGGGCCGCTTGCACTTCTCGCAGTTCCAAGGCCCCGCCGAGAGCTTCCCGTCCTGCACGCCATCGAGCAGGTCCAACTCGCGCACACGCTTCTCGAGTTCCTCGTCTTTCACGCCCAGCTTGTCACGCAGCAGCGTCCACATGGCCAGATTCGTGAGCGTGAGCGAATCCACCCGATCCCGCAGCCGATCCATTTCCCGATCCGCCCGCGCGCCCACCGACTCCGCCGCCGCCCGCGCATCGGCCTTGGCGTCGCGAATCTGCTGGTGCTGATACAGGTCCCAGAGAAAGTTGGTCATGCCGGATTGTTGGGGTTTGCGGCAAGCGACTTACGAGCGGAGAAAGAGAAATCACCACGGAGGGCCACAGGGAGCCACGGACATAGCACGGAGGAGACAGAAAAGAGGAGCCGCGGATTTGCGCGGATTGACACGGATAAAGACAAAGTCCTTGTCTTGATCCGCGTCTATCCGCGGAAATCCGCGGCAACTCTTCTCTTTTCTCCTTGTTCTTCTCTCTGCTTCTCTGGGCGGCTTCCCGTGAACCTCCGTGGTGATCCTCTAATCCCGCAAACTCCGCCCCGTCAACCCCAAAAACACCGACTCCAAGTCCGGCCGATCAATTCGCACGTTCTGCACGTGCCCGTTGCTCAGCACCCGCTGAATCTCCCGCACCGGATCGTCCGTCTCGATCCGCTCGTGCGTGTCGTCGCCCTTGTGCAGCGTCACCACGCTCTTGCCCCCGTGCTTCTGAGTCAGTTCCGCCACCGTCCCCAGCGCGAGCAGCCGCCCGCGATCGATGATCCCCACGCGATCGCACAACTTGCTCGCTTCTTCCATGTAGTGCGTGGTATAGATAATCGTCCGCCCCCGCCGCGCCAGCTCCCGCACCACCTCCAGCAGGTTGTTCCGGCTCTGCGGATCCACCCCCGCCGTCGGCTCATCCAGCAACAGCAGCGGCGGATCATGCAGCAACGCCGCGGCGAGATTGAGCCGTCGCTTCATCCCCCCCGAATACCCCTTCACCCGATCCCCGCGCCGAGGCGACAACCCCACCAACTCCAACACCGCATCCACGCGCTCACGAAGCCTCGTGCCGGTCAACTCATACAACT
>JALHOJ010000128.1 GCA_022843045.1 Phycisphaerales bacterium | reverse complement strand
CCAGCCGCGGCGGCCCTCGCCGACGCCGCGGGAATGAGCGGCATCTCGCAGATCGGGCAATCGCCCGGCTGATCGAGGCGCACCTGTGGGTGCATCGAGCAGGTGTACACCTGCTTGGCAGGAGCTGGTGTAGCCGCGGCAGACGATGCTGCGGCGGGAGCAGGCCGTACGGCGCCTCCACGCCCAAGCCAGTACCCAGCAGCCGCTGCAAGCACGCCGAAGGCGACGATCGACACGATGGTGGTGCTTCGCTTCATGGACGGGCCTCCTTGAGCTCCGTGGGCTGACTGGCTCGCGGGGGATTCACGGGCAGAACCGGAGCGCCGTCCGGTGCCGCGCCTGCAATCACGAGTGAAATCGACGCGATGGAAAGTTCCTGCTGTGTCCTGGCCTCGATGGCGCTGAGCTCGAACTCCAGCAGCCGGCGTTGGGCGTCGATCACGTCGAGGAACGAGGATCGCCCGCTCGCATAGCCGGACCGAGCGGCGTCGAGCGACTGCTGCGCCTTGGGAAGAAGTGTCGATCCGAACAACGCCGCGTTACGTCCGCTCTCCCGGTACATGTAGAGCATCGACGCCAGCTCGGCCGCGATGGCGATCTGCTCGGCCGAGAGGCGGGCTTCGGCGGACTGCTTCTCCGCCTGCGCCGCGGCGATCTCGGCCGCGATCTTGTCCCGCCAGATCGGAAGGGTCATGCTTGCGGTGGGTCGCCACATGATGGGGTTGGCCTTCACATCCGCCTCGATGCCGACTGTGAAATCAGGCACCCGGCTGGTTCGGGCTAGATCGAGCATGGCCTCGCCGCGCCGCACGTCGGCCTCCATCCGCCGAAGCACGGGGTTTCGCTCCGAGGCGAGTGCCAGCACGGCGTCCGCAGAAGAGGGCGACGTACCGACTTCGAACGTGGTAGGGATGGGCACGGACGACTCATCCGGAGCGTGACCGAGCGCGGCACGGAACTCCGCCTCCAGCACGCTGCGGGAGTCTTCGAGGTTGGCGATCTGGTTGGAGAGTTGATCCCGCTCGATCTGGGCACGCAGAACGTCTTGGATCGTGCCGCGGGCCGCGCCCACCTGTTGCTGCGCCTGCGATTCGACATCGCCCAGCAGCACAAACGCCTCGCGCTGGACTCGGATGGTGTCGTTCAGAAAGTGAAGCCTGATGTACGCGGACTTGGTTGCGTAGGCCGCAGCAAGGACCTCGCTCTCGAAGCCGAAGTACCCCACCCGCGCCTCCGCCGCGGCGACGTCTCCCGCTGCTCGGAGCTTGCCCGGCCCGGGAAGATCGAGCATGAGGCCGGGCATGACGGCGTCGAGCACGTCGGCGATGTCGGCCTCGAAGGTGAGCCGAGGGTCCGGCAGCGAGCGAGCCGGCGTGATCCGTTCCACCGACGACGCCCACGCGTAGTAGGCGGCTTCGACCCGCGGGCTGTTGAGCATCGCATAGCGGAGGTAATCGGCGATGGTCGACTGTGCCGTCAGCGTGGTCAGCGTCGGTTCAGCGTCCCCGGGCCGGTACATCGAGCGCACCGACTCGAGATCGGAGCGGGCCTGGCGCTCGGTCGAAGTCGGTGTGCCCGCGCACCCGACCAGGGCTGAAGCCATCGCTGTTGCCGTCAGAACTGGGAAGCGTGACCGTGGCATCGTGAACCTCACTTGGCGGGTGCTTTGACTTCGCGTGACGACCAGTGCATATGGGCAGTTTTGGGCGTTCCACCCTCATCGACCACGATGAGCGTGATCGCCCCGGCGAATGTCCGGCGGGCGGCGTCCGGGCCGGTCGAGAAGGTGCCAACCTGGCGCACGATGGACGTCGAGCCGTGACGGGTCTCGGCCTCGGCCTTCGTGTTCCAGGCGTACCCGACAAGCTCTTTGGGTTCCGCCTTAAGTTGGCCATCGCGGTACACCTCCCAGGTTCCTTCGTCGGCGCCGTTCTCAAGTACAGTCACCTTGCCGTCAGCAAGGAAACGCTTGTTCATGGCCGCGAGGTCGCCATTTGTCATTGCAATCTGGAACTGCTTTGAGAGCAGAGCCGCAGGCGACGCCGCATCCACCTTGACGTACTTGGCGAGGAACGCATCCTTCTCAGCCTCCGGCTTGGCGTCCCACTTTGTCTCACAGCCGGGGCAGCAGAAGCCGATCGTGCGCCCCTTCCACGTGCGGGTGGGGGACACTGGGTCTACCTCTTCACCCTCAATAGGGCAGCGGTCATTGACAACCTTTGCGGGCTGCACTTGGGATGAGCGTTGTGGTACGGCCCCCTGGTCGTGACCGTGGCGACCCGGCTGTGCCGCAGTGGACACGACGGATCCACAAATGGCGAAAACAGAAACAACGAGTGTGCAAATGAGCATGGAACCTCCCCTTGAAGGGAATGAGGCGAAGTATCGCAGACGCCAGACAAAAGTGGATTGGAATTGATGGGTACAGTGGGTCCATACGGCGAGCAGAACTCGCACGCGGCCCTTGGAGTGGCCATTCGGCCGGTGTCGCTACACGATGAGCGCGCAGTGAATGCGCAGCAGCGAGGTTGGCGGTCGAGCCGAAGCCGAAAAGTCATGAAGCGACACGCGAAGGTGCCCGTCCGGAAGCAGGTCCGAGACTAAACTCCAGTTCAAGACGGCCACCATGACGGGCGCGGGGAACTCGACGGTCGTCTTCTCGACCGTAAGCATCTTGCCGTCGTCCTTCCCGCACTTGCAATCGTGCTTTTCTTCAGGTGTGGAAGGAGCCGGCGATTCACTGTCGCTTTGCAACTCGTCGCCATTCTCATGGCTGCTGTGGCAGTGGTGCTGCGTCACCTTGGCGACTGGAAGCTCTTGGGACGGTTGGGCACTGCCGCACGCGCGACAACCACCGAGAAGGGACCGAAAATTGCAGCAGCAGAACGGAATCGCGACCACAAGGAGAATGGTCACTGCGACTCGGATTGGGCTGCTGAGGCTCAGCATACTTAGGGGGAGTATACCCCGACACAGTCTCGTACGCTGCGGCCCGGCCCCAAATTTTTCCAAACGCGGGTTTTTTGACCAGAGAATCCGTTGAGAGCGTACAGGAACAGGCGTCCACGGCGGTTCACGGCCTTCGTTGACCAGGTGCTCGCGCCCGAGCTCAGGGCCGGCGACATCGTGGTGATGGACAACCTCTCCAGCCACAAGGGGGCGCGGATACGCGGGGCCATCGAAGATCGCGGCGCCACGCTCATCCACCTTCCGCCCTGCAGCCCGGACCTCAATCCCATCGAGCCGATCTTCTCGAAGATCAAGCAGACCCTCCGCGGCCTGGCCCTCCGCACCCAGGGCGCCCTCTGGGAATCGATGCAAAGCGTCCTCGACCGCGTCACCCCCTCCGACGCCGCCAACTGCTTCGCCACTGCGGCTATTCGCTACGCAATCATTGAAACCGCTCTTGCTGAGCGGGTGTGCACGACAGAGTTTCCGTAGCGCATGATACAGGTCCAGGCGGCGGCGGTGAAAGCGGAAATCGCACTTCTTGAGGTGGAAGTAGAACGTGCGCGGATGCCCTTGACCCGGCGCGGGCCGGATCAGCTCTCGTCGACCTCGACGTGCTCGCGGAAGGGCCGCTCCAGCTCGCACGCGTCGGCCATCCGCTCGCGCAGGCAGGCGAGCACAGGCGGTTCACGGTGTTGCGGTTTAGCCCAGTGAGCTGGGCGATCTGGACCGCCGTTACGTCCGCGGCAACGTGCTGCAGGATCCGGCGGAAAACAGGCTTCGAAACTCGTGCGCGGACGACATAGCGATTTCGCACAGGAAATCAGCCTAACCCGGATGTTCCGGATAGGCTCAGCTAGTCATGACCCATACGCGATTGTGGCTGTTCGAGTGCCGGATCCAAGGTCGCGCTCGAAAAGCTCGACTACAGCCGCTTGCGGGATGCGCTCCTGCTCGAGTCTCAAGCCTTCCTCATCACATACCCGAAACGCTTCCGCCTCGGATGGTGTCAGATTTGCCGGGGGCCCGGGAGATCGACGTCCGCTGCCCTGGCCCGCGAGGTGGCGGTAGAGATCTAGCGTCTCGCAATCCATGAA
>JALHOJ010000127.1 GCA_022843045.1 Phycisphaerales bacterium | reverse complement strand
GCTGGTGGGATCGCATCGAAGTCGCTGCAGAGCCAGCGACTTCGATGGCACGAGAAGAAGCGGCGTGCGTCGTGGGGTTCGGGCCGTGGGGCGTTGCTGGTGGTTGGAAGGGGAACGTCTGCTTCTGACAGTTGTTTCTTGGGTGGGGACTCGGGCCTAGAAGGCCCGGCCCCCCGCGACTCACGGGCGGGACGCCCGTGCCATTCGTGGCGCGATGGCACGGGGGTTCGTATAGTCTGGCATGACGCATCGCATCGCTCTCGTTGTCGTTTCGCTTGGGTTGCTCGGTTCCGTTGCTGGGTGCACCAGCACGGGGATCGCCGTGCGGGAGAAGGTGTTTGGGATTGCGAAGCGTGAGCAGCTGGTGGATCGGGTGGAGGAGGCTCGGGATTCGCAGGGGGAGGCAAAGGAGCAGTTTGCTTCGGCGCTGGATGAGTTTCTGGCGATCACGAACCAGCAGGGCGGGGACCTGGAGAAGCGGTACAAGGCGTTGCAGAAGGAATTTGACCGGAGCAAGAGCCGGGCGGCGGATGTGAGTTCGCGGATTGGGAAGGTGGAGGGGGTGGGGAACTCGCTGTTCAGCGAGTGGGAGTCGGACAACGCGAAGATCGGGAACGCGGCGCTGCGGGCGCAGGCGGAGCAGCAGCGGGCGGGGTCGCGGACGACGTTTGACAGCATGGTGCGGGTGATGCGGGAGGCGGAGGGGAAGATGGCTCCGGTCTTGACGGCGTTCCAGGATCAGGTGCTGTTCCTCAAGAGCAATCTGAACGCGGCGGCGATTTCGGGGCTGCAGGGTGAGGCATCGCGGATTCAGGGCGATGTGCAGCGGCTGGTGGCGGACATGCAGGCGTCGATCGATGAGGCGAATCGGTTCATTGAGCAGATGAACTCGGGGATGGGGAAGTGAGGGAGGCACTAGGCACTGGGCACTGGGCACTGGGCACTGGGCACTAGGGACTAGGCACTGGGCACTAGGCACTGGGCACTGGGCATTCGGCACTCGTCCCAGTCGGCGGTGCTTGCTGGGTGGCGAAGGCGGAGCATCGGGAAATCGGGAGGTTCTTGGGCGTTGCGGGTGTGATTGGCCCGAGCAGGGGCCTGACGGGCTCGAAATTCCGTCTAGGTTTGTTGCGTTGCGCCTGGTGTGGGGTAGTTTTGAGACGGCGTCGGGGTGACGGTACAGCAATGCTGAGATGCGATGAGAAGGCACGCGGACATCTCTGCCGGGTTGGTGGTGGGTGCGCTGGTGGGGTGGTGCACCGGGGTGTCGCATGCGCAGCCGCTGCACCTTAATCTGGAGGCGTCGTATGGGCCGTTTCGGGCGGCGGCGACGTCGGGAGGGGTGGGGTCCATCTTGTGTCTTGGCGACAGCCTGACGTTTCGGGCGGGAGGGTTCTTTGAGGCGTTCCAGCCGATGGTGCAGGGCGCGTATGGCGATGCGGGGTCTGGGTATCAGGGGATGAGTTTGTGGACGGGGGCGACGAACTTTGATTCGTGGGAGTGGATGCAGGGGCGGATCAACACGGACTTGTTTCCGCATCGGAGTCTGGACGGGCTGTGGATGAGCGCGTTTCCGTGGGAGAACACGGTGGCGACGTTTGCGCTGCGGGATCGGTTCGCACGGGTGCACTATGCGGTGGAGCCGAGTGCGGGATCGTTTACGGTTTTGATGGGAGGCGAAGAGCCGTACACGATTGAGGCGGTGGGGGCGAACCAACTTGGCGTGATTGAGGCGGCGTTTGATCCTGAGGAAGCGCGGGAGGTTCGGTTCTTTGCGCACGCGAGCGGGGCGGTGACGATTCTGGGGGCGGAGAATCGCAACGGGCAGGCGGGGGCGCTGGTGCATCGGGCGGCGAACGGGGGATGGGGGTTGCCTGAGTTTCTGCGGCGGGACTGGACGTTTGACGCGCAGGTCGCGCAGCTGCGGCCGGAACTGACGATCATCATGCTGGGGCAGAATGATCCGGACTTCGGGTACTCGTCGTACCTGATCGGGATGGGTGCGCTGGTGGATCGGGTGCGGGCGGCGTGGCCGGCGGGGCGGATCGTGCTGGTGTCGACGTATGACTCGGGGTCGGCGCATCTCGCGCCGCTCGCGAACGCGATGCGGGAGGTTGCGAGCGAGCGCGGGACGGGGTTCATCGACTTGTATCGCGCGGGCGGGCGGTATCAGTACTATGTGAACGCCGGGATGGTGGACGCGGACGGGCTGCACTTTGCGCCGACGGGCGGGGCGTCTGTGGCGCGACTGATCTTTGACGCGCTTGAAACGGGCGGGGCGAGTTTGGGCA
Source organism: Phycisphaerales bacterium (assembly GCA_022843045.1). Classification (GTDB taxonomy): domain Bacteria; phylum Planctomycetota; class Phycisphaerae; order Phycisphaerales; family UBA1924; genus BJHL01. The sequence goes on along the minus strand of JALHOJ010000127.1, from coordinate 2,280 downwards.
ACGCGCCTTGCGGGGATGTGGACTTCAACAACGATGGGTCGCTGTTTGATCCGGTTGATGTGGACGCGTTTTTGAGTGTGTTCAGCGAGGGCCCGTGCGTGCCAGCGGGGGCCACGTGCGATGAGATTGATTTTGACAAGGACGGATCGCGGTTTGATCCGCAGGACATCGATGCGTTCTTGAGAGTGTTCAGTGAGGGGCCGTGTTTGTAGAAGTGCGAAAGCGCGAAGGCGCGAAGGTGAAGAGGTGAGACGGTGAGACTTAGAGGCCGACTTTGAGTTGGACGCCTTCTTGCTTGAGTTTCTCGAGGACTTGCTGGGCGTCCTTGAGGGCTTGGTCGAGGCGGAGCGCGGCGGCGTCGAGGTTTTGGTAGAGGCTTTGGTTGGTCAGGAGTTGGCCGAGCGTGCCCTGGCCTTGGTTCACGCGTTCGATGAGCGCGGTGAGGTCGTCGCCGGCGGTCTTGACGTTGGCGAGCGAGTCGTTGGCCTTGGCGAGCAGGTCCTTGGCGCTTTGGGTGAGTTCCTTTGCCTGCTCGCCCACGTCCTTGATGGTCTGGTCGGCGGTCTTGCCGGCGTTGGTCCAGGTGATAGTGAGTTCGTTGGTCTGGGCGACGACGCGGTCGGCCTTGGTGAGCAGTTCGTCGATGCGGGCGCGGAGCTGCGAGTCGCCCAGCCAGGATTCGGCCTTCTGCACCGCGCCGTCAAGGCGGGCGAGGCTGCTGGGGATGTTGGCGGGCTTGCCGGCCTGCACGTCGGCGAGGGTGCGGGGCTCAACGAGATCGTTGATGCGCTGGCCGACTTTGGTCCACTCGTCGGCGAGGGCGTTGATGCGGGCGGCGGTGTCGCTGAACTGGCCCATGGGGCCCGAGACGATGTTCTGGATGCTGTCGAGGAAGGTTTGCGGGCTGCCGCCGTCGATGATGTCGTCCTGCTTGATGGCGTCGACGAGTTGGGAGGCGGCGAGGCCGTCGGTGCTGAACTCGAGGGTGGTGCCGCCCACGAAGCCCTTGTCGACGGAGACCTTCGAAGCTCTGGGGATGCGGACGCCGCTGCGGACGGTGACGGTGAGGGTTGCGCCGGTTGCGACTTCGCTGGTGCCGTCGCCTACGACGGTTCGTTTGACTTGGCCGACGCGGACGCCGTTGAGGGTGACGGGGCTGGTGTCGTCGAGGCCCTGGGCGTTGGCGACGCGGAGCATGAACTGGTAATCGCGCGCGACCAGTTGGGGCGTGATTTCGCCAAAGAAGATGAGCAGACCGATCAGGCCGACGAGGGCGGCGAGGGCGGTGATGCCGGTCAGGAAGTCGCGGAGGAACAGGCGGTTCACGGGTGGGGCTCGCGGGAGTCTGCAGGTGGAGGAGTGTCGGGAGTGGGGGAGGTGGCTGGTTCGGTCGTGATGGCGTCGGCGGGGGCGGTGGGCTGGGTTGTGACGCGGGAATCGAGGCGTATGCCCACGCGCTGGATGCCGGTGCGGGCGACTTCGGGCATGAAGGTATCGTCGTCGCGCTCGTAGTGCCCGGTCAGGAAGTGCTGGACGCGGACGTCGGTGCTTCTGGTCAGTTCGTCGTAGGTGCCGTCGGCGGCGACTTTGCCGCCCAGGAGCATGATGACGCGGTCGGCGACCTTCTTCGCGGAGACCAGATCGTGCGTGACGACGATGTTGGTGACGCCGAAGTCACGCTTGAGTTTGATGATGAGTTCGTTGATGCCGTCGCTGCGGATGGGGTCCAGGCCGGTGGTGGGTTCGTCGAAGAGGATGACCTTGGGTCGGAGGGCCATGGCGCGGGCGATGGCGACACGTTTTCTCTGGCCGCCGGAGAGTTGGCTGGGGAGTTTGGGCTCGACGCCTGCGAGGTCGACGGTGTCGAGGACCTCGGCGATGCGGTGGAGGCGTTGCTGGCGGGTGAGTTCGGTGTGTTCGAGGAGGGGGAAGTCGATGTTCTCGGCGACGGTCATCGAGTCGAAGAGTGCGCCCATCTGGAAGACCAGGCCGACTTCGAGGCGCACGGCGAGCAGGTCGGTTTCGCCAAGATTGTCGATGCGACGGCCGTTGTAGTGCACTTCGCCTGTGTCGGGGCTGATGAGGCCCACGATGTGCTTGAGCATCACGGACTTGCCGCAGCCGGAGGGGCCCATGACGACGGTGGTCTTGGCGGCTTCGAAGTCGACACTGATGCCATCGAGGACTTTCTGGAGGCCGAAGGCTTTGTGGACGTTGCGCAGGCTGACGACGCCTGTGCCGGGGGGCACGGTGGGTCTGGGCCCTTGGTCGGGATGGGCT
>JALHOJ010000126.1 GCA_022843045.1 Phycisphaerales bacterium | reverse complement strand
CCACCGAGTTCTGCTCAAGCGTCGTCGCTTCCGCTTCGGTCAGCTCCTCGACCGGCTGCCCCTTCTTCTTCTTGCCTGCCTTGGCCTTGGGCAGCACTTCGCCCGTCTCCGGATCGACTTCTTCCCCCTCATTGTCGATCACCAGTTCCGAACCCTTGCGCACGCCCCCAGGCACCTTGGCATCATCCAAGTCCGTCAGCCGCACCTTCTTCTTCCGCTTAGGCGGCGTCAGCATCTCCATGATCGCATTGAACAGGCCCTTGCCGGCCTTGCTCGACACATTGCCGGCCCCCCGCGCCGCAGCCGCGCCCGCAGCGAGCGCAACTTCGCCGGTCGCGCTGCCGATGGTCTTGGCCGCCGGGACGCCATGCTCCTTGGTGATATCGAAGATCCAGCCGACGAGGGCCATGAACCACTCGTCCATCGCCACCATCGCGCCCAGCACCAGCCCCATCATCAGGAACAGCGCGCTGCCCATCGTCCCAAAGCGCATGGTGAGCTCGGAGGTCATGACCTTCCCCAGCAGCCCGCCCGCGAGATCCGGCATCGAACCGCTCCCGGGCAGGAACAACGCCTGCAACCCGCTGAAGGCCGCCGCGAGCACCAGCAGGCCAACGAACCGCACCATGAGGTGTCGGAACCCGTTGCCCATCGCCGCCGACAGCAGGCCGATGCCCGTGAAGACCACCAGTACCCACGCCCCAAAGCCCAGCAGCTTGAAAAGCGCGTTGGCCACGATCGCCCCAAACGGGCCACACCAGTTGGTCACGGCTTCGTTCGCAGGCCACACCACATGCGTAGGCGGATCGGCGGGGTCATACCCGATCATGCTGGCCAGGACAAAGGCCCAGCCGACGATCATGAGGATCAAGAGAATGAGCCGCGAGGACGTACCGTCGCCGCCGCCCATCCAAGATGACTTGGAACGCTTGGAAGTCGCCATAGAGGCCTTATTGATCGGACAAGCCCGGTCAGAATGTCCACAAGGTCGATTAGGAAGTCGTTCGGATGGCCCAGTGCGTTGCGCTCCGCCCTTCCGCTGCAATCCCCACCGCTTCCGTCCGTTGAGCCCGCACCCCGGAGATCCTTCACGTGCGCCAACAAACCCGCCTCGGAACCCTGCTCATCGCAGTGCTCTGCGTCTTCGCCCTTCCCGCCTTCGCTCAGCCGCTTCGAGGCCGCGTGGAACAGCGAACCTTCAACGACCCCACCGACGGCCACCTCATTCGCTTCAACATCTACCTCCCTGAGAACTACGACACCACCACCGATCGCTACCCAGTTGTCTTCCACTTGCATGGCATCGGCGGCAGCCAAGGCGGCAACCAAAACACCGTCGTCCCCCGCGCCTTCGAAACCGCCCTCGCCGCTGGCAACATCGGTCCCGTCATCGTCGTGTTTCCAAATGGATACACAGACGCCTTCTGGGCCGACAGCGTGAACAGCGACAAGCCCGCCGAGTCCGACGTGCTCGCCCTGATCCCGCACGTCGACGCCACCTTCCGCACCATCGCCTCTCCCCGTGCCCGCGTGATGCAGGGCTTCTCCATGGGCGGCTTCGGAGCAACCAAGTTCTATTCCAAGTTCCCCGACCGCTTCGCCTGCTGCGTCGAGTACGACGGAGCGCTGCTCACCTGGCAGAACATGCTGGCTTTCCACGCCAGCCTTGCCCTAGAGATCTTCAACAACAACCAAGCGATCTACAACCAATACTCCGCGTGGTTCTGGACCGTCGAGCACGCTCCGCTGCTTCGCGCAAAGCCTCCCCTGCGCATGGTCGTCGGCTCGCTCGTCGGCGGCAATCGCCAGTTCCGCGACCACCTCGTCGCAACCACGATTCCCCTCGACTACGTCGAAACCACCTGCGGCCACGAAGTCGGCTGCTTGCTCACCGCTCAGGGCCAACAGTCCGCAGCCTTCATCGCGTCACACCTGGACCTTTCCTGCCCAACCTGCGCAACGTGCGACTCCATCGACTTCAACAACGACGGCTCGTTGTTTGACCCCACCGACGTGGACGCGTTCTTGTCAGTATTCAGCGAAGGGCCGTGCGTCCCCGCGACCGCGACCTGCAACGACGTGGACTTCAACAACGACACCAGCCTCTTCGACCCTCGCGATATCGATGCTTTCTTGAGCGTCTTCAGCGAGGGGCCGTGCTTCTAGCGAACGATTCCGGACAACCAGCACCGGGCTTGGCGACACGCGGATCTCCCACTGCCCGCCGCGATTGAAGCACGAATTCATGCGCCCAGCCGAACAATCTCTGCCCCGTGAAGGCGGCTCGTCCGCTCTTTGATGGTGACACGCTTGGTTTTTTCAAGGAGTCACCAGATGAAGGTTCCGTTCGCAGTCGTTGGGTTCGCTGGGTTGGCCGTTGTTGGGGGGATCGGTGGATTCGCGGGCTTCGCGGCCTCGGCGAGCGCCCAGATCACCACCTGCCAGCCAGCCTTCAAGTTTAATCCGGGCTTTGGCTTCACCGCCGTGGCCAGCACGCCCGCGTTGACCGATCTGACAGTCTGGGATGCGGACGGCGTGGGCCCCCAGCAAACCAAGATCGTGCTCGCGGGGCTGCTGACTCGCCTGGGCAACGCCGCGACCAACGACATGATCATCGCGTTTGATCCCGCGACCCAAACCTGGGCGCCAGTGGGCGGCGGATTCCGGATGGGCGATGGCACGCCCAACGCCGTCGCCGTGTCGCCTTCGGGTGAGTTGTACGTCGCGGGCGGCATGGGTCAACTGGGCGGCACGCCAGGCGGGGGCCCACAGGTCTTCGTGGGCGGCATCGCCCGCTGGGACGGCACGCAGTGGAACCCGCTGGGGACGGGGATTCAGTCGGGGTTTGCGGTGCAGGACATGACGTTCCTGCCCAATGGCGACTTGATCGTGGCGGGTGGCTTCACGAGCGCTGGGAATGTTGCTGGTACCAATGCCGTGGCACGCTGGAACGGTTCAACGTGGAGTTCTCTGGGTGGTGGCCGGCCCAACAGGTCTTACTTTGGCATGGCAGTTGATCGCTTCGGCGACATCTACGTCGCGGGCCAGAACTCGAGCGGCCTGGGCATCGTCGAGAAGTTCGTGGCGGGGACTTGGCAGCAAGTGGGTCCGACCCTGAGTTCGCTCGTGTTCGACGTGATCATCGATCCCATCACCGATCAGCCCGTCGTCTCGGGCAACTTCCTGACCAACGACCCGAGCCTCCAACCGAGCCAACAGACCCGCATCGCCCGCTGGGACGGTACCGCGTGGCGAGCGATGGGCGCGAGCAACAACGTCACGGGCCCGATCCGCATCCTTGCCGACTCGACCATCGCCGCGTTCTTCAATGCTCGACTGCAGGCGTACGACCGCGCCGCCAACTCTTGGAGCGCGATCTCCCCCACCGTCGGCGCACAAGACTTCTTCGTCCTGCCCGATGGCGACGTGGTCTTCACCGGCGGTTTCACGACCGTCGAAGGCCAATCCGCGCTGCGCGCGATTCGCTGGGGCAAGTCCAAGGAATGCCCGTACATCGACGCCCAGTTCACCAGCAACAGCCCCATCGACCAGGGCTGGATCACCACCTGGGACGGCGGGGCGGGGGCCGCGTCGATCACAGACGACACGCTCGTGGGCGTCTCAGACTCCGAACTCGCCATCGAAGCTGGAAACCAAGTCTTCTTCAAGTCGAGCGCTGCCTGGAGAGGCGATCGGTCTGGCGCATACGGCGGGCGCCTCCGTGTGGTGGCAAACAACGCGTTCAGTTCCGACACCTGCTTCGGTCCCACCACCAACACCTTCGCGAATCTCATTCTCGAGGGCAACGGTCTGACGCTCTATCGCCAGGGCGAACCCGCCGAAGTGCTCCGCAATCGGCTGGTCTTCGTCGCGCCCCTCGACAACACCGACGGCAACTGGCGCGTGGACAGTGTCACCGGTCCAGTCGCGACCAACCAGCAAGTGCTGAGCGTGCTCAAGAACCTGCTCGCCATCAAGATCGCCCGCAACCTTCCCCATCAGATCCCCTGCAACAACGCCGCCAACACCGGCCGAAAGTTTGGCATCGACAGCGTGCAGATGTTCACCGTGCCGCTAAAGACCTCGTTCAACTTCACCCGCGAGCGGACCGACGGCGACGTGGGCGATACGCAGGGCTGGTCGGGCGATGGCGACACCACCGTCCTCAACTCGCCCGCGCCGGGCGTGCTGCTCAGCGACGAAAGCCCCAACGGTCCGTGGCGGAATCTCGTCGTACCCGCCGCCGGGCTGGGGGAAATGAGCCAGTTCTATGGGCGGAGCATCATCTACCAGCTCAAGACCGACATCATCCAGGACAACCTGCCTCTTCCCCTGCTCACGCTCGAATCGGCCTTTGGCGAGGTGCTGGAGTATTACGGGCCGACGCTGCCGGGCATCACCGACTTCAACTTCTTCAGCGTGCCCCTGAGCGCGACAGGCTTCTCGGGCGGCACGGGCTGGCTGATCGCCGGCACCGCCACCAGCCCGAGCGAGAACATCATGCGCAAGACGCTGGGCAACCTCGTCAACATCCGCATCCGCTGCGAATTTTCTCAGACCGGCGACACCGCCCAGTTCAAGGGCTACCTCATCACCCAGCCCTTCTCCGGACCCGTGTGCGATTCGATCGACTTCAACAACGACGGCTCGCTCTTTGACCCCACCGACGTGGACGCGTTCTTGTCAGTATTCAGTGAGGGCCCCTGCATCCCCGCGACCGCGACGTGCAACGACGTGGACTTCAACAACGACACCAGCGTCTTTGATCCTCAGGACATCGACGCCTTCTTCAGCGTCTTCAGCGAAGGCCCCTGCTTCTGATGAACTGACGTTCATGCCGACATTGAGGATTCCGAATCGTCGCGCTTGCTTCAACAGGAAGCGAGCGCGACGATTTGCTATAAGACTCGCTCATCGTCGGCATGACTGCGTCACA
>JALHOJ010000125.1 GCA_022843045.1 Phycisphaerales bacterium | reverse complement strand
CGCTGCAGAGCCAGCGACTTCGATGGCACGGGCACGGGCACGGGTTTGAGGAATGAGCGGCGGGCGTGGGGCGGTTGGGGAGGGGAGGGCGCGGCGGCGGGTCAACCCGGGCTTGCGCGTGGGGTCCGTTGGTCAAAGGGGAAAAGAAAACGCCCGGCCTTTGGGGGCCGGGCGTGGGGGAGTGAGGTTGTGCATCGATCAGGCGGGGGGCCTTTGTGCCTCTGGGTTGTTAGACGCCGCAGAGGGTGCAGGGGCCCTCGCTGAAGACGAGGAGGTAGCTGTCGATGTCGCATGGGTCAAAGAGGGCTCCGTCGTTGTTAAAGTCGATGTCGTTGCAGGTCGCGGTGGCGGGGATGCAGGGGCCTTCGCTGAAGACGCTCAGGAAGGCCTCGATGTCCTGGGGATCGAAGGAGCTTGCGTCGTTGTTGAAGTCGAGCGAATCGCAGGCGGACACGGTGCATGCGCGGCGGGCGACGATGCGGTTGCCGCCACCGCCGGCGATGCTGGTGAAGGAACCGCCCACCCAGAGTGCGTCGTTGTCGACGAAGAAGCGGAAGACACTTGCGCTTGCTCCGGACTCAAGGGAGGTCCAAGTGTTGGGAGCGTCCATGCGGTAGATGAAGCCGCTGGCGGGGAGCGTGCCGCCGCCGTAGAGCTTTTCGCCGTTGCCATCATCGAAGGCGGCGAGGGTCCAGGTGCGGCCGCCGACGTACTGGCCCACGACGCTCCAGGTCGAGCCATTCCACTTGACGGCGGAGCGGTTGATGCCGTCGGCATTCACGCGGAGGTTGGAGCCGCCGGCGAAGAGGGCGGGACCGGAGCCGTCGTTCCAGACGAGGAAGCAGTCGATGTCTGCGGTTGCGTTGCGCGGGGTGAGGTTGGTGCCGACTGCGGACCAAGTCGTGCCGTTCCATCGCGCGACCATCGGGGCGGTTAGGCCGTTGACGGTCGTGAAGCGACCACCGATGTAGAGCTGTGGCCCGCCGCCCTGGCCGTCGTCAAAGATCTCCATCGCGGGGACGTATGGATTGATGCCGCTGATTGTCATGCTGGTGGCGATCGGCGTGAGGGTGGTTCCGTCCCACATTGCGACGCCGCCCGCGGGCTGGCCGGCGATCGTTGCGAAGTCGCCGGCGATGTATAGGCGGTTTTGGCCGCCGATGGCGTTGCTGGCGAGGAGGGACCAGACTGCGTTGGTGGTGTCGGGGCCCCAGCCTGTGCCCAGGGAGTAATACTGCGTGCCGTCCCAACGTGCAAGGCTCTTGGTGTCGGGGACGCCCGAGGCGTTGGAGAAGAAACCGCCGACGTACAGATCTCCACCGAAGGTTGCGAAGCTGGTGCCGAAGGCGTTGCTGATGCCTGCGCCCAGACCGTTGCCCACGCTTGACCAGGTGCTGGTCTGTTCGTCGTATTGGGCGATGTAGGTTGTGCTGGGAACGCCTGCCATGTCGGTGAAGGAGCCGCTGGCGATGATCTTGCCGTTGTACTTCCACAAAGCGCCTACATAGCCGTTGGTCGCGCCGGGCGTTCCGGGTGCGCGATCCCATGTGGGCGTACAGGTCTGGGCAATCGCGAGGGGCGAAAGGCTGGACAGCAGAGCAACGGTCGCGAACGAATGGCGCATAGTGCAAACTCCTCAGTCGATAGGGCGAGAACGCGCGGCGCTAGCGGGGCCGCAGTGCACGCATCTACGCATCAGTCGAAGGCAAGTTTCCAAGGATCGATCATTCTTTGCGCTTTGGCTGTCGTTTTGCTGGCCGCGGTGGGGGTGATGCTTCGCGCGTGCGGCGCCAGCGTGCCGATCAATCACACGCCGCAGAGGGTGCAGGGGCCTTCGCTGAAGACGAGCATGAAGCTGTCGATGTCGCAGGGGTCGAAGAGGGAGCCGTCGTTGTTGAAGTCGAGGTCGTTGCAGGTGGCGGTGGTGGGGATGCAGGGGCCTTCGGAGAAGACGGAGAAGAAGGCGTCGATGTCAGTGGGGTCGAAGAGGGAGGTGTCGTTGTTGAAGTCGAGGGAGTCGCAGCAGGGGCCCGGTGGGATCGCGTAGATCGCAAGGTTCGCCGAGTCCGCGCCGACGGGGCCGGGGAAGATCCCTCCGACTGCCACCGAGTGGGGACCTGCCTGCGCCAACGAAGTAACCGCGCTGAAGCCCGGGTTGGCGTCGATGCCCTGCCCGAGCGAGTGCCACGCGGCTCCGTCCCACCTTGCGACGTGCTTGACGGTCTGGCCACCCATGGAGTTGAAGAAGCCGCCCGCGAAGAGGTCGCCCGAAGGCATGGTGAGGAGGGAGTTGACGTAGAAGTTGGGGCCAACGTCAGTGACGCCCGCGCCCAGCGACGACCACGATGTCCCGTTCCAGCGGGCGACACCTCGTGCAGGGACGCCGCCAGCGGACTGGAATGCGCCGCCAAAGACGACCGAGCCGTCGGCGAGTTCTTCGATGACGTTCACCTGATTGTCCACGCCTGACCCCAGCGCCTCCCAGATCACCCCGTTCCATCGCGCGACTCGTGTCGCGGGCAGTCCGCTGGCGGTGAAGAACTCGCCACAAGCGTAGAGATCGCCAGTAGACGTCACCTTGAGGTCGTGCACCCTGTCGAGCGTGGAGCCAAGGCTGCCGATGGGAATCCAGAGGTTGCCAATCCATCGGGCCACGTTGAGCGCGGGCAAGCCGCCGGCGGTGTCAAAACGTCCGGCGGCGATAATGTCCCCGTTGGGCATGCGCTCGATCGCAGCGATGCTGCCGTTGCCGATGTTGCCCAAACTCGTCAAGGCGGTCCCATTCCAAGACCGGACCTGCTTCATGAAAGGTGCATTGTCGATGACCAGAAACTGGGAGTCGGTCAAGGGCAGTATCTCTCCAAAGTCCGCAGTCGACTGATTGATCACCGTGGTCCATGCTCCAGTTTCCGCGTCGCGTCGGCGCACGAGCGTTTGGGCATCCAGGGTTGGGAAGTCCGAATTGGTCGCGAGGATGTCCCCGGAGGGAGTTGTCGCCATCTCCTCGATTGGACGCGGATTGCCGTTGGAAGCAACCGGAGTCCAGTTTGTGCCGTTGTAGGACTGAACGGCGAAGTCGGAATCGATGGCATTCCCGCAGAGAAGCGAACCCGACCGCGTGAGAACGCGTCGAGCGTTGAAGTCCGAAGGGCTGATGAGTGTCCAAACGTTGTTGACGAGGCGATACACGGAGCCGACGCCATTGCTGTTCGAAAAGACTGCGTTCACCTGAAACGTGCTCAGCCCCGTCGAGACGACGTTGAGATGTTCGCACCGCGAGGCATTCAACGGCGCGGGCCAGGACGACCATACATTGCCATTGATGGGATCGAATCGCACGACTGCGGTGCGGGTGAAGGGCATGCCGGCGATCTGGAAGAACTGACCGCCTATGAACAGTCGGGCGCTGCCCGCCGTTGCATTGGAGTAAGTTGCCAGGGTGTGGACGGGCGTGTTCGGATCGCCCAGTGCGCTCCATGACGTCCCGTTCCACCCCGCGAGGTTGGTCGCGGGCACGCCGCCGGCCTGCTGAAAGTACCCGCCCGCGTACAGGCGGCCGTTGATGGATGCGAGAGCGAAGACTTCGGGAGTGAACTGGCTGGTCATGCCCCCGCCCACCGAGACCCAGGCCGTTCCGTTCCACTTGGCGATGCGGTTGAGCTGCGTCGTACCCGACGCGGTGAATTGACCGCCTGCGTACAACTCGCCGTTGTAAATTGCCAACGCGTTGACTGTGTCGTTGAAGCCTTGACCGATGCCGATCCAATCCAAGCCGTTCCACGATGCGACGTTGCTCGCCAGGGTGCCGTGGATCCCGTTGAAGTTGCCCCCCACGGTCAGTTGGCCGTTGAAGCTGATCATCGAGCTGACCGAGCCCCCGATCGTGTTGGTGAAACTCCGCTTGACCGGTCTCCAGTACTGGCCGTCGAACCGAGCGACCTGATGCGGCCCATACGCGCCAGGGAACAGCGATCCGCCCACCACGAGCTCAGATGGATTGGGGCCCGAGCCGTCGAAGTCAAAGGACATCATTGCGTTCACGTTGCCGACCATGCCGCCATCGGGAAGACCCGGTTCCCACTGAGCGCACTGGCCCGACGCCATCGATGTCAACCCTCCCGCCAGCGCGCATGTCAACGATTCGCGAATCCGCATACTCACCTCCTGCACTCAGTCTACTACAAGCGGAAGACTCTGAGAACGTGGATCAAGGGTGTGCACGAAGATTCGCACTGATCATCACGCCCGGAAACGCACAGATGAGGAGAACGCCGCAGCCGAGGGGCGCGGAGTGTCCGGCGGCGTCGCGCAGCGCGCGAAAAAAAGGCCCGGCGAAGGCCGGGCCATAGGAGTCTTGGAGTTTCAGGGCAGATCAGATGCTCAGGCCTTGAAGCCGCTCTTAAACGCCTTGATGCCCGCTTCGAGCTTCTTTTCGAGTTCGGCGTCGAGGGCCTTCTTCTGGTCGAGTTCGTCGTAGGTCGCCTTGCCTTGGCCCTTGAAGTAGTTCAGGAGGCCGTCTTCGAAGGCGCGGACGCTGGTGACGGGGATGTCGTCCATGTAGCCCTTGGTGCCGGCGTAGATCGAGATGACCTGGTCGGTGACGACGAAGGGGGTGTACTGGCCTTGCTTGAGCAGTTCGACGAAGCGGCGGCCGCGATCGAGCTGGCGCTGCGTGGCCTTGTCGAGTTCGGTGCCGAGCTGGGCGAAGGCTTCGAGTTCGCGGGCGGCGGCCAAGTCCAGACGCAGCGAGCCGGCGATCTTCTTCATGGCCTTGACCTGGGCGTTGCCACCCACGCGGCTGACGGAGATACCGACGTTCACGGCGGGGCGCACGCCTGAGAAGAAGAGTTCGGGTTCGAGGTAGATCTGGCCGTCGGTGATCGAGATCACGTTGGTGGGGATGTACGCCGAGACGTCGCCTTCCTGGGTCTCGATGATCGGCAACGCCGTCAGCGAGCCGCCGCCGTTCTCGTTGGAGAGTTTGGTGGCGCGCTCG
>JALHOJ010000124.1 GCA_022843045.1 Phycisphaerales bacterium | reverse complement strand
CCGCATCGCCACCCTCACGCTCCAACGCGAGGACGCCCGCAACGCACTCTCGCTCGACCTGCTGCGTGACCTCCACGCCCGCGTCGACGAACTCGCCAAGCGCACCGATGCCACCGTCTGCGTCCTTACCGGTGCAGGCCGCGCGTTCTGCGCAGGCATGGACTTGAAGGCCGTCCTCGACGACGAACGCGCCGCCAGCACGCTGCTCCACACTCTCGCCGACCTCTGCCTCAAGATTCGTGCCCTGCCCATGGTCACCGTCGCCAGCATCAACGGCGCGGCGATCGGCGGCGGTTGCGGCCTCGCCTGCGTCGCCGACATCGCCTTGACCCACGCCGACAGCAAGATGGGCTTCCCGGAAGTTGACTTGGGCGTCTGCCCCGCCGTCGTTGCGCCTGCCCTCGTGCGAAAAATCGGCGCGGGCCGCGCCCGGCGCGTGCTGCTGATGGGTGGCCTGATGTCGGGCCAACAAGCCCTTGAGTGCGGCATCGTCGACCAGGTCGTGCCCACGCTCGCCGACCTCGCCCCTGCCACCGACACGCTCGCCAAGCGCCTCGCCCAAGGCGGCCCCAACGCGCTGCGAGCCACCAAAGACCTGCTCAACCAACTCGACGGCTCACTCGACGCCGATGTGCTCCGTCGCGGCGCAGAACTCTCCGCATCGATCGTCGCCAGCCCCGAAACCCGCCAGATGCTGCGATCCAAACTCACGAAGTAGCCCGCCAGATCGTCAAGAGCACGCCCACTCCATCTCAACGAATGCCGAATCCCGAATCCCGAATGCCGCGACCCAAGTGTTGATCACCCCGCGCTGAGTTCCCTCCCGCTCCACAGCTCTCCACCCGGCATCCAACCCCCATGGCCACCGCCTCATCCATGCAACCCACCATCGAACCCAAGCCCGTCGCCGCCACACTCCGCATCAAGCCGGGCTTCGAATGGTCCGCGGTGCTCCGCGCTGCGATGGCCGCCACGCCCGAGGCCTTCACCAATGACGGCCTGCTGCTCAACCTCATCGATGGCTCCTGGGGCACGCCCGGCAACGGCCGCGCCGCCGTCTCGCCCGTCGACGGCACGGTCATGAGCAAGCTGCCCTTCATCGACCTCGCCACCGGCCAGCGCGCCGTGAAGGCCGCCCATGCCGAACAGCGTCCCTGGGGCGCGCTCCCGCTCTCCCAGCGCCGCGACAAACTCACCGCCACGCTCGCGGACATGCAGAGCCATCGCGACCTGCTCGCGAGCTTGCTGATGTGGGAAATCGGCAAGCCCCTCGCCGCAGCACAGGCCGACGTTGATCGCTGCATCGAAGGCGTGCGCTGGTACGTTGACAACATCGAACCGATGCTCCACGGCCGCAAGCCCCTGGGCCTCATCAGCAACATTGCAAGTTGGAACTATCCCCTCAGCGTGCTCGTGCACGTCGTACTCATCCAGGCCCTCGCCGGCAACAGCGTCATCGCCAAAGCCCCCACCGACGGTGGCGGCCTCTCTGTCGGCGTCAGCCTCGCCCTCGCCCGCCGCCATGGCCTGCCCGTCAGCTTCGTGAGCGGCAGCGGCGGCACGCTCAGCGACGCCCTCGTTCGCAACGAGTACGTCGACTGCCTGAGCTTCGTCGGCGGCCGCAGCAACGGCCGCGACGTCGCGTCCTCGCTCGTTGACACCCACAAACGCTACATGATCGAGATGGAAGGCGTCAACGCCTACGCAGTCTGGGAGTTCAGCCAGTGGGACCTGCTCGCCAAGCAGATCCGCAAGGGCTTCGAGTACGCCAAGCAACGCTGCACCGCATATCCACGCTTCGTCGTGCAGCGCCGCCTGCTGCCCGCCTTCCTCGACATGTATCTCGGGGTCGTCAAGAGCCTGCGTTTCGGCAACCCGCTGCTGGTCTCCGCAGACAACGATCCGCTGCCCGCGCTGGACTTTGGCCCACTCATCAACGCCAAGAAGGTCGAAGAGCTCAAGAGCCTCTGGAGCGAAGCCTTGGCGGGCGGCGCGCTGCCGATCTATCAAGGCTCGCTCGCCGGCGCGCAGTTCCTGCCAGGCCAGGACACGTCCAGTTACTTCGCCCCCGCGGCCTTGCTCAACATGCCCCGCAGTTGCAAGCTCTACTACAACGAGCCCTTCGGCCCTCTCGACGCCATCATCACCGTCGACCGCTTCGAGGAACTGGTCACCGAGATGAACGTCTCCAACGGCAACCTCGTCAGCAGCATCGCCACCGACGACACGACCATCGCCGCCCGCGCAAAGCAGGAAGTCCGCTCCTTCAAGTTCGGCCACAATGTCATCCGCAGCCGAGGCGACAAGGAAGAACACTTCGGCGGCCTGGGCCAGAGCTGGAAGGGCTGCTTCGTGGGCGGCGAACTGCTCGTGCGCGCGATCACGCAGGGAACGGGCGACGACGAACTGCCAGGCGTCTTCCCGGAAGGCACGCGCCTGCCCAAAGGCCGCTGATGCTCGCCCACACCCCGCGACCACTACCATTCCCCATGGAATCCAGTTCCAACCAGCCCATCTCGCTCCCACCCGCCGTCACCGAAGCCGTCAACGCGCTCGTCGCGCAAGGCAAGTACTCGACCGCAAGCGAGTATGTCGCGGAGACGGTGCGTGCTGACCTTGAGCGACGCGAGAAGGACCGCATCGTGCGACTGGTCGAAGAAGGCCTTCGATCTCCCGCGGTCGAGCTCACTCCCGAAGTCTGGGAGAACTTCATGCAGAGCCTGCGGACCAAGCATGGCATTCCCGTCAACACCCAACACAAGCGCACCGCATGATGCGCCGGGTCATCATTTACGACCGGGCTTTCGACGACGTCGACGTCCAGTACGCCTACTTCGCCAAACAAGCGAGCGTCGAGGTCGCCGAACGCTTCGCCACCGCCGCGTACGCCACCGCGTTCGAACTCGCGGAGCACCCGCACCGGGCCGCAATCGCCATCGCTGGCACGAGCGACGCGGGACACGTCCGCAGCTGGCCCGTGCGCGGCTTCGATCGCTTTCGCATCTTCTACAGCGTCGACGATGCAAATGTGCACGTCATCCGCATCCTTGACGCCGCTCGCGATACCAGGCGACTGCTTGAGACAGACGGCAACTCCTAATCCCGCTCCCGCACAATCCCCTCCTGATACGCGTGCACCAGCGCATCAAGATCGCTGATCATCCGCTCCAGCCGCTGCCCCGTCCCCGTCTCGCGCACCGTGCGGCTCCGCGCATACTTCCGAATCGTCGTCACCGTCGGCACGATGTCGCTGCCGGTCACCAGCACCGACTCGACCCCCGGGAACGTCGCGTGTTCCGCCAGATCGATCCGATCGGGCTTGAGCACCAGCGTGTAGCCCCGGTCCCCATACGCCTCGCTGAACGCGCCATCGATCGTGATCGCGTTCCCGCCCTTCTTGACCGGCGCTTCGCCCTTCTCGATCTTCACCGGCACATGTCCGTTCACGACGAGCACGTCCTCGCCCATCCCAAATTCGCGCCCGATCGCCTGGATGAACGACGCATCGTGTATCAGGTCAAAGTACGCGTTCTTGTGCTCCTTGTGCGCGTTCTTGTCCGCCACAAAGTGCGTCTCAAACGTCGCCAGCTTGTCCTTCCCAAACAAGGGGCTCTTGGGCCCGCCCCACAAGTACCAGATCAAGTCCGCGTCCCCATCCAGCCCCACCCACTTCTTCCGCAACGCCCGACGCAGCGCTGATTCCAGCACATTCATCAGTTCCACGCCCCCCGCCTCGCGACCATC
Source organism: Phycisphaerales bacterium (assembly GCA_022843045.1). GTDB lineage: Bacteria > Planctomycetota > Phycisphaerae > Phycisphaerales > UBA1924 > BJHL01. Next base: position 1,568 of record JALHOJ010000124.1, on the reverse strand, counting down.
AACCTTCAGCGTCTGCAACTTCCCCGCCCCATCCACCGGCACGCACGCATGGAAGAAAAGCACATCATCGCGCCGCGTCCACATCCCCCCGCGATTGACCAGCCACTCCATGTGTTCACGCAGCTTCATCGAGCGCGTGAAACTCTCCCGCATCCGATCGATGCACGCCTGCTCTTCGGCCGAGTACGCGTACGGATCCTTCGGATCAATCGTCGGCAGATACGAATCCAGCAACGGATGCTCAACGCCATCAATCGTCACCGTCTTCTTCGCATGGTCGATCGCATGCAGCAGCCGCCGATGCGAGAGGTTCCACTCCGGATGGCGTTCAAACATCCGCCCCTCGGCCTTGAACTGCATGATCGCCACGGCCTTCTGCATCCGCGCGACCGTCAGCGCATCGCGGAATCCCTCGCCCTTGGCCGCCCACTTCTCCGCCGGGTCGTTGCCATACACATCACGCACCAGCCGCTCGATCGGCGCCATGATGATGCCATACCCCTCCTCAAGCTGGCTCAGCCGCCGATACCGCAGGCTAAATCGCAGCGCGGTCAGCATGCACGGCTCGTGCCCCAGGTGACTGCCGATCCACAGCATGTCGTGATTGCCCCAGATCACGTTGCACTTTGGCTGCCGCATCAGCGTCTCAATCACGCGATCGATCCGCGGCCCGCGATCGCCCAAGTCCCCCAGCACCAGCAGTTCATCACACGACAAGTTGCGAATCAGCCGCGCACCCGCCCGCACCGCGCCCCAATCCCGGTCATACTTCGCAAGCGCGGCGATCATCTCGCGGATGTACGCCGGCCGCTGCCCGCTGCCAAGCTCAATGAACAACTCCCGATACCACTTGGGCAGCAGTTCCTCAAAGTGCTCGCGCCGATACGTCCCGCGCAGCTCCCGCACCACGTCAAACTGCAGCGTCAGCGTCCGCTGCACCCACTCAAGCCGCGCTCCGCTCGCCACAACCTCCCGGGAAAACCGATTGATCGCCTCGCGCGGGTAGTACAGCACAGCCAGAAACTGATGCAGTTCCTCCGCCGACATCTTGGGCCCCACCACCTGCTCAACGAGCTGCCGCAGCCGCCCCGACGCGTTGTTGATCACATGCCGCAACTTCGCGTCTTCGCCATGAATGTCGCTGATCACATGCACGACGCCCATCGGCAGCGTGAGCGACGCTTCGAGCGCCGCAATCTCCGCGATCGCATCCTCCGCGCTGGGAAACTGAGCCGACAACGCCTGCAAGTGTGCATACCGATCCGCGGAAAGTGATTGCTTCATACCCCGCAAGTGTTGCCCTCCCGCCGCACCCGTGGCACGGGCGTCCCGCCCGTGAGTCCAACGGCCTTCCAGGCCCTTGTCTCGCGCCCAGCCTTCCACTCACCGCCCCCTCATCACCACCCGCTTCGACGCCACCTCCACCACCATCCCCCCCACCACCATCCGCCGCGCGTGCGGCGTTCCATCCCGCACACGCTCGGCAACCTCCCGCAGCACCTTCCCGCTCAACCGATCAAGCTTCGCCCGCCCCACCAGTTGTTCAATCGCCAGCCGCACGACCGCCC
>JALHOJ010000123.1 GCA_022843045.1 Phycisphaerales bacterium | reverse complement strand
GTTGCCGCAAGGCCAACCCCAAGACCGAGCTGCCCGTCCGCGCGTGCCCTGAAAACGAACTCAAAGTGCCCCGCAGAAACGCTCGCCAACCGCCAGCGCGAAGAACATCCCCACGCCCCAACACTGTCGCTCTATCGCTCTGTCGCCCCGTCGCTCTACCACCCCATCGCTCGCTCCACGGACCTGAGGACAGGTCCGTGCCACGCCCTACCGCCGGTCCCCGCCCTGGGCCGTTGCTCGCTCGCCTTCGACGTCGCTTGCGAGCAGTTCCTGTGCCTTCGCCAGCGCGTCCGCCGTCGCCGAGATATCAAACTGCAGCTTGTTGTTGTTCACATAGATCATCGGATACCCCGCGTCGATCCGCTGGTGCTGCTGGAACAACTGGTTCATGTGCGCGAGCTTCTGCGCGCTCGAAACCTCGCCCAGCGCGGGCTTGCTCACCCGTCCGCCCCACACCACCTTGGTGCCATAGGTCGTTGAGATGATCAGAATCCGGTCCTTCGCAAAGTTCGTGACGTCGATCCCCGCAACCTGCTTCGCCCAGGTCTGCCGCAGCAGCACCTGCAGCAATTCCAGACTCGCCGCGATATCTTCGCCGCTCCACGCCGTCATGTGATCCACTTCGCCCGTGGTCGTCTTGGGCGTTCCAAGCGTCGGCGAGTCGATCACCGGAAAGTTCGTCTGCCCCGCCGGCTTGAGCAGCGGCATGGGCTTGCCTTCCCAACTGATCAGTTGTTCCATGCCATCGCGCCGCACCACCGCCGCCGGCACGCGCCAGAAACCTTCGACCACGATCTTCCCACCCACCTCGCGCCGAATCGTCGGCGGCTGCGTGAACCACCCGCTCGCGCCCATCGCCTTGCCGACGCGTTCGAGCGCATCCATCGAAAACTGATCCGCGTTCGCGCCCATCGCGCTCTGGGCGAGCGACACCAACTGCTCCCGCTCTTCCTGCGGCACCCACGTCACCCGCTGGTTCGTCCGCTGCGTCGTCGGCACTTCGGGCCAACGAATATCGATGGTCGCGGGCGTCTTCGCGGAGAGTTCCGCAGCACGCTTCTCCAGCGGCCGCAGACCCACCACCAACGCGATCACGACGCCCAGCAGCAGGGCGAAGAGACTGAAACTGGCCAGCGCGGTAAAGAACGCGGACCAGGAGAATGGAGCAGAACCGGTCTTGGCCATGGACGACCTCACGAAACGCGCTGCGCGACGGAAAAAACGCCCCGGCACGCACACGGATCGCCTCGTGTATCGGTCGGATCATCGCGACCACAAAAACAAAGAACCCGGTCTTGTGACCGGGCTTGTGTGAGACGTGAATCGATTGTGTTTGTCAGGCGTCTGGGTGGTTGCCCGATCAGCCGACCTTCACGCGGGGCTGCTTCGCCGGGACGGGCTTGGCGGCCTTGGTCGCCTGGGCCACGATCTTGTCGAAGAGCTTGGGATCGTGGATCGCGATCTCGCTGAGCATCTTGCGGTTCAGCAGGATGCCCGCGCGACGCAGGCCGTTGGTGAACAGGCTGTAGCGGGTGCCGCGCATCCGGCACGCCGCGGTGATGCGGGTGATCCAGAGCTTGCGGTAATCGCGCTTGATGCGGCGACGGTCGCGGTGGGCATAGACGCCAGCGCGGACGACGGCCATCTTGGCGCGGTACTTGCTGGTGCTGTTGCTGCCGAAGTGGCCGCGGGCCTTGCGGAGGAGACGCTTACGAGCTTGGGCGCGGGCTGCGCCTTTACGAACGCGGGGCATAACTCAAACTCCAAACTGGCTCGATCGGGGCGGGGCTGGTCGCGTTCGCGACGGCAGTTGGTTCCCGTCTTGGGTCCCGTCGGGCGGGTGATGAAACTCGGGCCTGGAAGGCCACGAGGACTGCTGGGCCAGAGGCCCAGCTTACTTCTTGGCGGCAGCCTCGCGCGCGGCCTTCTTCTGGGCCGGGCTGGGGCTCTTGCGCATCGCGGTGCGGGGCTGTTCGCGGCCGCGGAGGCGGCGGAACAGGAGCTTCTCGAGACGCTTGACGTCGGCGCTGCTCATGAAGCCTTCGCGGCGGTACTGGCGGAGCTTCTTGCCGCCCTTACCGGAGCGCAAGTGCTTGCGACCAGCGACGCGGTGGCGGATCTTGCCGGACTTGCTGATGCGGATGCGCTTCAGCAGGCCTTTGTGGTTCTTGCTCTTGGGCATGGAGGTATTCCGTTCAAATCCCGTCCGGATTCTGCCGGGTGGGTCTAGATGCTAGGCGGGAGGGAGGGGAAAGGCCAGCGTTCGCGGCGTGGTTGGGCGTTCGGGGTGCGAACGGGTCGGGGGGAGCAGGAGTGCGAAAGTGCGGCGGTGCGAATGTGCGAAAGTGTTGTGGCTCCAGCCTCTTCTACATTCGCACTTTCGCACTTCTTCTCCGCTTCTACCCTCCCCCATGCATCTCCCGAACCGTGCCGGTCCGCGTACCGTGGCGTTGGAAACGACTTTGCTGCTGCATGGGGTGCCGCATGAGGCGGCGAAGGGCTTGGCCAAGGACTTGGCTGGCGATGTGCGGGCCGGGGGCGGGGAGCCCGCGCTGATTGGGGTGCTGGCGGGGTTGCCGATTGTCGGGTTGTCGGAGGCGGAACTGGACCTGCTGCTGGCGGCGAGCGCGGCTGGTTCGCATGCAGTGCCCAAGGCCAACACCAGCAACCTGGGCATCTTGATGGCCCAAGGTTCGCACGCCGCGACGACGGTGAGCACGACGATGGAACTCGCCGCGGCGGCGGGTGTGCGGGTGTTTGCGACGGGCGGGCTCGGAGGCGTGCATCAAGGGTGGGCGTCGACGCTGGACATCTCGACGGACCTGTTCGCGCTCACGCGGTTTCCGGTGGCGGTGGTCGCGAGCGGGGTCAAGAGCTTGCTGGACATCCCCGCGACCCGCGAGGCTCTGGAGACTTTGGGCGTGCCGGTGGTGGGCTTCAAGACGGACAAGTTCCCGGCGTTTTACCTGCGGGAAAGTGCTGCGGGAGTGGATGCGCGGTTTGATGATGTTGCGAAGCTCGCGGCGTTCGTCTCGTCGGAACTCGAGCGCACCGGGCGGGGCGTGCTGGTCGTCAATCCGATTTCGCGCGAGGATGAGCTTGACTGTGCGGAGTTTGAGCGCTGGCTGTTGCAAGCCCGCAAGCATGCGGAGGATCATGGGGCCAGCGGCCGGCACGTCACGCCGGCGATCCTGGGTGCGCTGCATCTGATCTCGCGCGGGGCGACGCTGCGGGCCAACATCGCGCTGGTGCGGTCCAACGCGCGGCTGGCGGGGCAGCTGCGGGCGGCGATGGGGTAACCATGGGCGGTTTGCCTACGGGCAAGCCCGGATAATCGGGAAACTTGCGACTACCGGGCATTTGCCGCACAGAATCGCGTTGGATTGGGGGCGATCCTGCGGTATGCTGGTGGCTGTTCCGATATCATGATTGATCATCCTGACGGGCGAATCGTGCGAATAAACAAGGCCGTGTTCGCGCCTGTTGGAATCGCAAGGAATCGCTCCGGCGAGATGTATCTGGATTCTCCTGTCCGGCTCCTCAAGGTTGTCATTGCAGAAGACTGACGCATGCACACGATCGCTCGCTCCAACTCGTCCGGTCCGCTGTCTCTCGCGTTTGCGCTCGCAGTCTTTGCTGGCGCGGCGGGCGCGCTTGCGCAAGATTCGGTTTCGACCAACGGCAACGGCGGGAACGGCCTGCCGGGTGATGCGTTGTCGCCGTTCGCGACGGGGCAGCCTTTCCAGCGCGCGAATTACGTGGTGGACCTGCGGTCGTTCACGACGAGTTGGGGCACGACGTTTGGCATCGCGCCGGTGCTCAAGTCGGTCAAGGTGAGTGATCAGCGGTTCAATGCGGTGAATGGTCCCAGCGCGATGAGCGCTGCGGTGCGGACGACGAACCTGACGTCGCCGGTCAACTTCGCGGCATGGAATGTCGCGGGCGCGGGGGTGAGTCCTTCGCAGAACAACACGGGCGCGACCACGAGCGTCGCGCTCTCGGGCGACGCGACCACGTTTGGCGTGAGTGTGCTGGACTTTGACGAGCAAACTGCTGGGCCGAGCCTGGCGTTCGTCAACACGATCACGAGCGCGAGTGTGCGGTTTGTGCCCGCGAATCCGACGCGGCTCTACGTCACGCGCACGGCGATCGCAACCAACGCGGTGTCGGGGGCGGCGGACAACAGCCAGTTTGGGCTGGGCGCAGTGGACATCAACGGCTCGACGGTCTTTCGCGCGGATGCGTTCCAGTCGCTGGGCTCCAGCCAAATCGCGGGCGAGAACTACTTCCTGGTGACGGCTCCGCAGCGACTGGAGGGGACCGTCAACACGATCACGTCCACGGGCGGGGCGAACGCGTCGAACCGGTTGCTGAACAACAACACGATCACGAGCGCGACGCCCACGCTGGTGCCCGCCGAGGCTGGCAATGGCGCGGCGATGGTCTTGGGCGCGAACTTCGCCGGGCAGTTGGTCACGCGGCCGGTCGCGGGAGCGCTGGGCTTTCCGACCAACCATCGCCCCAACGCCATCGATCATCGCGGCGCGGCGTCGTTCTCGACGGCTCCGCTGTTTGCGGGCAGCCGGGGAACTGGAGCGGTTTTGACGCGTTCGACGGGCGGCGGTGGCAAGACGGATTCGGTCAGTGTGTTTGCGGTTTCGAGTGCCAACGCGATTACGGATGCGCGGACGCTGACGCTGCCGGCGAACATCGCCGACGCGTGCGACGCTTTCAGCTGGCCCATCAACGGCGGGGACTTCCGCCAGTACGACAATCAGAGCGTGTTCCGGGGCGGCACCGGGCCGGTGGCGATCGGGCGCGATCTGCAAGGACGCGGCTTGGTGGCTTCGACGGTGTACAACGGCACGCAATTGGGCTCGGACAATCCGTTCAACGCGATCGTCGCCGGGCGGTTTGATCCGGCGAACGCGAATCCGGCGGAGTGGACGGTCGTGGCGTGGGTCGACACGGTGGGCAGCGACGGGAAGGACATCCTTGGGGACTACGGCGCGGACGGCGCGCCGGGCACGAACGACGCAGGCGAGAACGATGGGGTTGTGAATCAGCTTGATGCGCCGATCGGACGCATCGCATCGCTGGCCGAGGGGACGAGCGGCTTTACGGGTCCGAGCCTGTCTGCGCCGGCATTTGACAGCGCGGGGAACGCGTACTTCATCGCGAGCGTGTCGCTCAAGAAGGCGGCGGGGCAGATCATCCTAGAAGAGCGTGATGTCGCGCTGGTGCGGGCGGTTTTGAATCCGCAGACATTCTGCTATCGCCTTGAGCTCGTGCTCGAGCAGGGCCAGACGTTTGCCGGGCCCAACAGCGGGCGGAACTACCGCGTAACGTGGCTTGGGCTGGCCGACGAAGACTCGGTTTCGTCCGCGTCTTTGTGGTCCGGCAACGCCGCGAGCGAGCCTTGGACGGGCGGGACGACGCAGCTTGCGAACCTGACCAACCAGTCGCCCCAGCACCTGGGCGGGCTCGCGCTTTCGGCGCGGATCGTGTACGACGTGGATCAGAACGGCCAGTTCAACGATCCGACGGCGGTGGGCGGCGTGCAGAGTTCGGTCGACGAGGCGTACAACGTGGTGCTGTATGTCGGCAACGTCACGCCCGTTGGCCCCGCGTGTGACTCGATTGACTTCAACAACGATGGATCGCTGTTTGACCCCACCGACATCGACGCGTTCCTGTCGGTCTTCAGCGAGGGTCCGTGCGTGCCTGAAACGGCGACGTGCAACGACGTGGACTTCAACAACGATGGCTCGCTGTTTGATCCGTGCGACATCGACAGCTTCCTGCTGGTCTTCAGCGAGGGTCCTTGCACGTTGTGCGGGGTCTGAGTTTGGGATGAGATCGATCAACGAAAACGGCCCCGACAAGCGTCGGGGCCGTTTCTCTTTTCAATCACGTTCGTTGCACGATGCGTGGTTTCACTTGCGCCACCACATGCTGCCGCCGTACTGAGCGCTGCTGCCCAGTTCCTCGGCGATGCGGAGGAGCTGGTTGTACTTGGCGTTGCGGTCGCTGCGGCAGGGGGCGCCGGTCTTGATCTGGCCGCAGTTTGTCGCCACGGCGATGTCGGCGATGGTGGCGTCCTCGGTTTCGCCGCTGCGGTGGCTGAGGATCGCGCTGTAGCGGGAGCGCGTGGCGAGGTTGACGGCGTCGAAGGTTTCGCTGAGCGAGCCGATCTGGTTCACCTTGACGAGGATCGCGTTGGCGCAGCCCATGTCCAGGCCCTTCTGGAGGAACTTCTTGTTGGTGACGAAGAGGTCGTCGCCCACGAGCTGGACCTTGTCGCCCAGCTTGTCGGTCAGCTTCTTCCAGCCGTCCCAGTCGTTCTCAGCCAGGCCGTATTCGATGCTGCGGATGGGGTAGTTCTTGCACCACTTGGCCC
>JALHOJ010000122.1 GCA_022843045.1 Phycisphaerales bacterium | reverse complement strand
CGCCAAACGCCCCAAGCCCCCCGCCCTCGAAGTTGAAGTCACATCCACACTTCGCTCCGGTCACACCTACAACCCCGACACCACCGAAGCCGCCAACTTCGCCGAATCCCAATCTCACTCTGAGTTTGACGCTGGCTCCGCCCTCGACCAGGCCCCGTCGATTCCCCCCTCGCGCGACGACCTCCTCACCACCGCCAGCGCGAGCCACGTCGCCGCGCTCCGCCAACTCCGCGAGAACGATCCGACCTACGCCGCAGGCGTTGTCGACGCCAAGACCTTTGCGACCCACGCCGCCAGACTGCTCCACGATGACAACTGCTCCGACGTGATCGTCTTGGACGTTCGCGGCCTGCGCCAGGACTGCGACTACATCGTGATTGGCAGCGGCACCTCCGACCGCCAAATGCGAGGCGTCGCCAAGAACGTCGAAGACCTGGGCACCAAGCAGGGTTTCAGCGTCTACCGCAAGCACGCCGACGAACGCGCCACCTGGATCCTCGCCGACTTCGTCCACGTCGTCGTCCACCTCTTCGAACCCAACACCCGCGCGACGTACGACATCGAAATGATGTGGGCCGACGCCCCGCGTATCGCCTGGGAGCGAGACGACCAACTCACCCGCAACCGCGCCGGCCTCTCCGCCTGATCCCACTTCGTCTCTTCCTCTCTCCGTCTCTTCGTCTCTTCCTCTTCCCATGCTCCGCCCCGTCCTCCATTCCAAAATCCACCGCGCCCTGGTCACCAAGGCCCTGCCCGATTACATCGGCAGCATCACCATCGACGCCGACCTCCTCAAGAAGTCCGGCATGCGCGTCAACGACAAAGTCCTCATCTCAAACTGCCGCAACGGCGAGCGCTTCGAGACCTACATCTTCAAGGGCAAGAAGGGCTCTGGCGCCATCGAGATCAACGGCGCCGCCGCGCATCTCGTGGAGCCTGGCGACCCCGTCATCATCATGCACTACGCCCTCATGACCGACAAAGAGTACAAGAAGCACAAGCCCAAGGTCCTCATCATCGGCCCCAACAACTCCGTCAAGGACGTCCTCACGTACGGCAACAAGTAGGCCCGGCGTCCCGCCGGGCATCTTCTCATGCCCGCCCAAGACCCCCAACCCCGCTCCATCCACATCCGCCACAGCACCGGCGCCTACGACGTCGCCATCGGCCCCGTCCTTTTCCGCACCGCCCACTTCGCCAAGGCCGCCCTCCCCCAATCCAAGCGCATCGCGGTCGTCATCGACCCGCTCCTCCAGCGCGTCGCCCCCGCCCGCGTCGCCCTCGTGCTCGATGCCCTCCGCGCCGCCAACTTCGAAGTCCACGTCTGCGCCCCCGCGCTCGCGACCGGCCCTTGGCACTCCGCCGAAGCCAACAAAACTCTCGACGCTGCCCAATCCATCTGCGCCCAACTCGCCGCCGCCAACCTCGACCGCCGCGACGCCCTCCTCGCCATCGGCGGCGGTCTCCTCACCGATCTCGCTGGCCTCGCCGCAGCCCTCTACCGCCGGGGCATCGCCTGGATCGCCATGCCCACCACGCTGCTCGCGATGATCGACGCCAGCGTGGGCGGCAAGACCGCCGCAAACCTCACGCGCGACGACGGTTCGCTCCTCAAGAACATGGTCGGCGTCTTTCACCAGCCCGCCCAGGTCTTGGTCGACCCCGCCTGGCTCGAAACCCTGCCCCCACGCCAACTCGCCAGCGGCCTCGCCGAACACATCAAGCACGCGATGATCACAGCCAGCGTGCTCGGCGTAACTGATCACGTGGGTGGTGCGGGGGGTGGGGGCCCAGACGCCGCCCGCGCCGCCATCGATCGCTTCCGCGGTTCCCCCGCCGGTGCAATCGCCCTGCTTGAATCCAACATCGCCCTCAAAGCCCGCGTCGTCGAGCAAGACGAGTTCGAACGCGCCCCCGACCACCTTGGCGGCCGCGCCCTGCTGAATCTGGGCCACACCTTCGGCCACGCTATCGAAGCCTTGGGCCCCCGCGCCGACACCCCGACGCACCCCAACACCCCCATCGAACACGGCGAGGCCGTCGGCCTGGGCCTCATCGCCGCGACCCACGCCGCGGCAACCCTCGGCCTCGTCTCACCATCGCACGCCGACTCCGTCCGCGCCGCCATCGCCCACGCTGGCCTTCCGATCACTCTCCGCACCACCGCCACCGAAGCCGACCTCATCGCCCTCATGCGCCAGGACAAAAAGACGCTCGCCAACACCCTCCGCGTGATCCTTCCCACTGGCCCCGCGACCGCGAAGGTCATTGCCAACCCTGACACAACCGCCCTCGCCGCGGCGTGGCGCTCCCTCGTGCCACCGACCGACTGATCCTCGCTCGGTGGCACGCCGACAAATCGCAATCCAAAAACAACGCAGTCCGATCCCTTTCGAGATCGGACTGCGTGTGTGTGTGTGACGTGATCAACCTTAGAGAAGGGTGAGATTCACCCTCGCGATCAACCACGTACGTTCATGATAGCCCATCGAGCATTAGGCCCGACGGCGGCGAGCAGCCACGAGGCCGCCCAGGCCCAGCAGCGCGGCCGCGCCGGGGGTGGGGATCGTGTAGCTCAGGAAGTCGCCAGAAGTCGACTGGACGGACCAGTCGCTCGTGGCCAGGTCGCTGCGGCTGAGGTGATCCACGCCCGGATCGCCACCACCGCCGCCGGTCGAGAGCACGTCGAAGCGGAACGTGTCGTCGCCCGTCAGGCCCAGAGCCGCGCGGCTCAGCGTGATCGTCTGGCTGAACGTCGCGGTCGAACCGCTGATCATCGTGCCAGTCGTGTAGGTGGCGTCGACGAGGGCGCCGCCCGGCTGGCTGCGCAGTTCGCCGCCCATGCCGAAGGGGAAGCTGTTGTCAGCCCAGGCGCCGACCCAGAAGTCGATCCCGTTGCTGCCCCAGCTCACGTTGCGGCCCCAGCCGTTGTCCGAAGCGCCGCCAACGGCGCCGGTGTCGATGCCGATGCAGTACTTGCCCCAGTTGGAGCCGCCCGCGCCAGCGTCGATCGAGCCGCGCACGTTAATCACGAAGGTGATCGTGCTGGCCGTGTGGCTGACATCCACGCTGGAGATGTCCAGGTGGGCGAAGCCGTTGTCGAACATATCGTTCTGCGCGTCGGTGTACGTGACACTCGCCTGCGCAACGCTGGCCAGACCGGCCACAACCAAAAGACCAAGCACCTTCTTCATTTTCAACTCTCCTCAATCGCGCGACTTCCGCCGCGCTCGTCTTGTTTTGAACGCACCCGCGCGGGCACACTGCCCCGCGTGGACGCGGTCTCGTCTCAACAGACAGTTTAACGCTTTCTGCTGATCCCGCAAGCCCGAACGGGTGGTTCCTCACAGAAAATCGGAGGAACCCAGCCTTTTCCCGGGGTCCCCCATGCTTATGCGGACGATCAGGACACCCGTTTATCGGGTCTTGCTCGCCACCGCTTCGGGAACGTTGCTCTTGGGCGACGCCGGCGCACCCAGGTACGTCAGACTCCGCTCCAGCACCCGCACCGCCAGCGGACCTGCCGCCGCGCTGCCATAGCGAGCCCGCCGCGACTGCCCCGCCTGCGGACCTGGATCATCGATGATCGCGACGCACACAAGCTGCGGCGACTCAACCGGCCCGCCCGCGACGAAGCTGCTGATGAACTGGTTCTGCAAGTACCCCTTCGTGCCGCGCGGATACGCAAAGCCCTTGGGCGGCGCGCCCAGCGGAATCAGCGCGGTGCCCGACTTGCCAAACAACGTGTACCGCCGCCCGCCTTCGGGAATCTCGTCCTTCATCCAGCGCCGCTCCACCGACTCCACCACGGCCCCCATGATCTCCCGCGTCATCCGCGCCGTGTCAGGCGGCAGCACGCGATACGTCACCGGCGCGGCTTCATCGCTGCCCAGCGCAGTTAGCCGCAGTTGCGGCAGCGTCCCCGCGTGAATCCCCTCACGCGCAAACACGCTGAACGCGCGAGCCATCTGCACGGGAGTCACGGCGATGTTGTGCCCATACGACACCGACACCTGCGTGTACAGCTTCCACTGCTGCAGCGATGGAATGATCCCCGCCGCTTCACCAGGCAAGCCGACATTCGTCCGCTCGCCAAACCCAAACCGCGTCAGCATGTCGTGCGTCTGCTTGTGCGAGAGCAGCTGCGCCCCCTTCACCATCCCGATGTTGGACGAATTGACCAGCACCTCGCTCCAGGTCTGCTGATCACGCTCCACCACGTCGCTGAGCGGCCGGTTGTCGGGAGCGCGCCAATGCCCGCCCTCGGTGTCGATCATCTTGTCGGGCTTGATCAGCCCCAGTTCCGTGATCGTCGCCCACACAAACGGCTTGAACGTCGAGCCCGGCTCGTACACGTCCTCCACCGCGCGGTTGCGCCCCAGCGCGGGGTGAATCTTCCGCCCGTCATCGGGCCGCAGCCACAGATACCGCGCGTCCTCGTCAAACGTCGCGTCCCCAAGCCGCTTGCCCTTCTCATCCACCGGCACCCACGGAAACGCCACCGCATTGGGCACATCCCGAATCACGTCGGCAATCGCCAGCAGTTCGCCCGTCGCAGGATCGACCACCACCACGCGCCCGCCCGCCGCGTTGGTCTTCTCGACCTGTTTGGTCAGTTCGTCGTACACGATCCGCTGAATCTCAAGGTCAATCGACAGCCGCATGCTCTGTCCATGCGCCGCCGGCACGATGAACCCCGCCTCGATCCAAAGCGGCCGCCCCGTGCGATCCCGCACGTACGAGATCTTCCCCGCCTCGCCCTTGAGCTCATCGTTGAGGCGATACTCCGCGCCCACCAGCCCCTCATCGCCAAAGCCCACCTTCCCGACAATCGCCGCGACCTCATCGCCCGCGACAAACTCACGCTCCGGGACGCGCTCCAGCACCACGCCGCGCAGCGGCTTGGGCGCGGTCTTGTCCTTGCTCTTGACCGTGAGACCACGCACGCGCTCGACCTGCTCGTCCGTCAGAATCTCGCCCACCGTCAAGTACCGAATCGGCTTGGGCGGCTTGGGGTCTTCCTTCGGCGCGTTGGGATCAATCGCCTTGCCCGTGGTCGGATCGATCTGCGGGAGCGACGCGTTCACAATCGCCGCGAATGGATCGTTGGGCGAAAGCGCGGGCAGCTCCCCATCACGCTTCTCGCTGGGCTTGATCGCCTCGCTCTTGGCCGCGTCCCGCGCGATCGTGACGGGCTCGATCGCTACCTCCGGATTCGCCTTCTTCTCTGCTTCCGCCAGCCGCAACTGCTCCAAGTGCGCCGGCCAGTTCGCCGCCAGCACCTCGCGATTCGCGTTCTCGCTAAACGCCCACGTCAGCCGCTCCCGCACCGTCGCCATCGGCACGCCCATCGCCGCCGCCAGCCGCTGCGTGGCCTCGTCGAGGTTCTCGTTGGTCTGAAAGATCGTGGGATCGAGGATCACCCGCCGGGACACCTTCGTGCTCGCAAGCAGCCGCCCACGCCGGTCCAGCACATCCCCGCGCAGGGCCAGGTCCTCCCGCGCCGTCACCCGAGGCGTCATCTGCTCCTGCAGCGCGACGCTGGGCCGCACCTGCAACTGCGCCACCCGCGCCAGCGACGCCCCCAACATCACCGTCAACCCCGCGGCGACGCAAAGGGCCACCAGACGAGTGCGAGAAGCCGAACCAGAAGAATCAGTAGCCATGGCAGCGCTCTAGAAGAAACCCGATCACCCCAACCACATGCAGCCCAACCGTGAGAGAGGGCTTTCGACACACGAAACGCCAAGTTGACCGCGGAGGACGAAGGGAGCGCGGAGAAGAAACGGAAGAAAGAGGCGCCGCGGATTTGCCCGGATGAACGCGGATTTCAATACAGAGTCTTTGTCTTCATCCGCGCATATCCGCGAAAATCCGTGGCCACTCTTCTTTCGTCTCTCTCTCTGCGCTCTCCGCGTTCTCCGCGGTGATCTTGTCCGTTACTGCCCCCGAGCAACCCTACTTGCAGGTTTGGTCGCCGGCTTCTTGGTCGGCTTCCCGGGCTGCTTGATAGGCTTTGCGCCCGGCTTGATGATCTTGCCCCGGCTCGATTCTTCTGCCTGTTCCAACTGCGCCTTCTCGAGTTCTTCCTGGCTGGCCACGATCTCCGCCGGCAGTTCGTTGATCGCCGGCCGCAGCGGGTGCATGCTCGATGCCAGTTTCTCGATAGCGCTGGGCGTCACCTTCGCCGCCACTTCGGCCCGCAGCCCGAACAGTTCTTCATCCGCCGAAGCGATCCGCAGCTGCGCCTGGGCCGCCTCGCTCGCGGCTTGCAACCGAGCCTGCCGCAGCGCGAGCAACGCCGCGCCGATCAGGCCGAGACAGATGATGAGGAAGGCAAGGCGGGGGAACATGGGGAAGTGACGAAGAGACGAAGAGACGAAGAGACGAAGAGACGAAGAGACGGAGAGACGAAGAGACGAAGAGACGAAGAGACGGAGAGACGGAGAGACGGAGAGACGGAGTGGGGAACCGGGGGGGAAACCCGTCTGGTCGCTGTCGCGA
>JALHOJ010000121.1 GCA_022843045.1 Phycisphaerales bacterium | reverse complement strand
TCAGCAAATGGCCAGCGCGATGCGTGAGGCATCGGAAGGGCTCAACCAGGCGGCGGCATCCCTCGTGCGCGATCGCGAGCGGACCCAGAATTCACAGTCATCCACTGGCTTCGCCGAGATGCTGGAGCAGCTGCAGCAAATGGCCAAGCAACAACAGGGGATCAACTCGGCGATGCAGCAGCTGATGCCGCAGCAGCAGCGCCAGGGGAGCGAGGGACAGTCGCAGGCCCGCGAGCTGGCCAAGGACCAGCGCGAGGTGGCCGCCCGGCTGGAGGAGAACAGCGACAAGGACAATAGCGGGCGTGCCGAAGAACTGGCACGTGAAGCGCGGCAAATCGCGCAACAACTGGAATCCGGACAGCTGGATCCCGCGGTCCTGGAACGTCAGCAGCGGCTCTTCCGCAAGATGTTGGATGCGGGCCGACTGCTGGAAGAGGAAGAACGCGAAGACACGGGCAAGCGCGAAGCGAAACCGTGGATGGGCAGCGATGTCTTCACACCGGAGGCCGGCAACGCCAGCGGCAAGGCCGCCTCGCGATTCACGCCCCCGACGTGGAACGACTTGCGCGGCCTGACACCCGAAGAGCGACGACTGGTGCTGGAGTACTTCAAGCGCATCAATGCGAGGTAGCAGAGGCACGGGCAGTACGGGAGGCACGGGAGGCACGAGTGGACGGCGCGGCGTGAGCCATGCGAGACACCGGCGACACGTTGTGGCTGCTTTCGAGCGCATGATGGCCGCACGTGGCGACTTGCTCCAGGGTTCACGGGGCACCGCCACCGGTCGCGGTGTGGCGTGGCCACTCGTGCTTCTCCTGCTGCTCGTGCTTTCCGTGCTTCCGCTCTCCGCTCAGGCTGGCAACACGGCAGAAGCTGCGCTTACGCGGGCGCTCGATCTGGAAGGCGAGAACAAGTGTCGTGAGGCAATTCCGCTGTATCGACAGGCAATCACAGTTGAGGACCCAAGTGGTGTGGTGCTTGGACTCGAGCGGTGCTACGCCATGATCGGTCGGCCCGACTCGTTGATCCCGTTGCTGGATAGCCTGCTGCTGAAGCGTCCGAAGGACCCGACCTTGCGCACGGTCCAGCTTCGCACGCTGAGCAGCACGCGCCGCGACCAGGACTTGAGCGTCGCCTTTGGTCAATGGGTGAGCCTGACGCCTCAAGATCCGGGGCCGTACCGCACCTATGCCCAGATTCTGCTCGAGCAGGGTCGCGCGCGTGGCGCAGACAGCGTCCTGCGCGAGGCGGCCGAGGTGCTGGGATCGTCGCGAGCACTGGCCTCCGAGTTTGCCCAGATGCAATCAGCACTTGGCTTGTGGACGCAGGCGGCCACGAGCTGGCGCGACGCGGTTGGCACACTGGACTATCTCGAGGGTGCCGCGGTATTCGGTTTGATGCCGGTGCCAACGGGTCAGCGCGATTCCATCCGCACGATCCTGTCAGCAGCTCCCGCCGTCCTGAGCGCGCGGCGCGTGCTGGCGGGGCTCGAGCTCAAGTGGCGGGCACCGCGCCGGGCCTGGGATGCATTGGCCGGTTTGACACCCGATGACAGCGTGGTGGCCGCCTGGCTCGCATTTGCGGCCGAAGCCGAAGGGGAGGAAGCCTGGCTCACGGCACGCGATGCGTTGGGCCGCGTAATGGAGCACCAGCCGACGAACGCCGACGTCCGGTTGCGCGGAGCCACGGCGGCCCTGAATGGTGGGGATGCATCGAGCGCCCTCGCCCTCCTCGCCACTTCGCGTGGGGGTGGGGCGACCGAGACGCTGCTGACCGTGCGCGCGTTGGGTGCCCTTGGCCGGGCCGCTGATGCGGAACGACTCGTCAGGGAGCAGGGGGCGGGCATGGACTCTGCCGGGATTCGGTTGGCACATCGAGCCCTCGCCTGGGCCTGGATTCGAGCCGGTGAGCTCCCGCGTGCGCGTGCGGCGCTGGCCGTGGCTGGCGAAACGACGGACGAAGGAGAACGGGTGGCCGCGTGGTTGGCGTTATACGAAGGCGACCTCAAGACGGCGCGTCGAGGATTGCGTCGGACCGACGAGCCTTCTCACGACGTTGTGACGGCGATGGCCCTGCTCTCGCGGACACGTGCTGACTCCTCAGCCGCGGTAGGGCAGGCATTCCTCACGTTGGCTCGCGCAGATACCGGGCGCGCGGCCCGAGCATTTGATGATGTGGCGGCGAGCTTGACAGATGCCGCGCCGTTTCTCGAAGGTATTGCTGCGCGACTTTATGCGTCGGTAGGTGACACGACGCGCGCCGTCACGTTGTGGCAGCGATTGATCGAGCAACGCGCGGAGAGCCCAGAAGCGGCAGAGTCGGACCTGGCCTGGGCGCGTGTGTTGCGGCAGCGCGGGGATACGGCGTCTGCGATCCTGCGACTGGAGCACCTGATTCTGACCTTTCCGCGTAGTGCCCTTGTCCCTCAAGCGCGTCGCGAGATGGAGCTCATTCGTGGCGCGGTTCCATCAGGGGACGCCATGTTCTTGAGCCAGGTTGTTCGTCGTGATGGCCGCTGGCCCGCCGGGGGCCCCCCCCCGATTGAAAAATACGCATCGATGCAGTTGCTCGCGTCATCATCCCATTTCCAGTGATGTCTTTTTCACGCATGTCCCATCGCGTCCTGTTCCTGACTGCTCTGGTTGCCGTGCAGCCTGCCCTCGCCGCTGCGCAGCAACTCCTCGTTCCCATGGACGACCGGCAGACCAATGCCCTCAAATCCTACGGCCTCGTGTTCGGTGCCTTGCGCGACGGGAACAAGGCCGAGTGGCTGCTCAACTATCGTGGGGGCGCGTTTCTCCTGCCCGATTCCCCCGATCTCCGCAAGCGCGCCACCCTGGATGGCATCACCTTCGAGCCCATCGGCAATGCTGCCGTTGGGGCGCTTCGCAGTGAGATCGCGTCGGCCAACATGGATATCGTGTCGCTCGAGCGCGCACCCAAGATCGCCATCTACAAGCCGCTCAAGTCGCCACCGTGGGACGACGCCGTGAGCCTTGCCCTCAAGTATGCTGGCATCGAGTTCACGGCCATGTACGACGAAGAAGTCATGAACGGCGACCTCAGCAAGGTGGACTGGCTCCACCTGCATCACGAGGACTTCACCGGGCAGCTCAACAAACTCTACCTGGGCTTTCGCGATACCCCGTGGTTCATCGAGCAGCGGGAGAGTCAGCTGGCCACGGCGCGCAAACTTGGTATGCCCAATATCCCCACGCTCAAGAAGAGCGTGGCGGAGAAGATGCGGCAGTTTGTCGAGCGCGGAGGATTTCTCTTCGCCATGTGCGGAGCCACTGAAACGCTCGCCCTGGCCATCGCCGCCCATCAGACCGATATCGCAGGCTCCTTTGCCGACAACACTCCGGTGGATGACGCCGCGGACCAGAAGCTCGACTGGGACCGGTCGTTCGGTTTTCGCGGCGTGCACCTGGAGCCTTCGCCCTTTGTGAACTCGATGAGCGACATCGACGGACACCAGGTGAATGTGCCGGGGCGACGCCAGCCACTTGGGCAGTTTTCTCTGTTTAGCTTCTCGGCCAAGTTCGACCCGGTATCCACGATGCTCGTGCAGAATCACCGCACCGTGATCACCGACTTCTATGGCGTGACCACCTCGTTCACGAAGAGCACGCTCAAGCAGGGAGTGTCGATCCTCGCCCAGGAAGAAGGCGCCCCGTGGGTGAAGTACATCCATGGTGACTACGGCAAGGGATCGTGGACCTTCCTTGGTGGGCACGATCCGGAGGATCCGCAGCACAACATCGGTGCAGCACCGACCGATTTGTCGCTCCATCCCAACTCGCCGGGATATCGACTGATCCTCAACAACGTGTTGTTCCCCGCGGCCAAGAAGAAGCCGCTCAAAACCTGAGAGGGCGTCCGCGTCGAGCGGGCGGGTGCAACGCGAGTCGGCAAGCAGTAGACGGCAGATAACGCACGGATACAATCGCCGAGTAGACGAAACCACGTGATGTGGGTATCTACCGTCTGCGGCGGCCGCCCAGGTCGCGGCATCTCCCGTTTCTGTCTCGTTGCCACACTTCGCGCCACCCGCCGCCGTCGCCGTCCGCACCGCAATTCACCTCGCGGGCGGGCGGGAGGTGTGTTTCGTCTGCAAGTGTGACGCGGAAGGTGCGATCATCGCGGCGCGTGTGGTGGCCCGCGGGGATGTGCGTAGCGTGCTGGCGCTCCCGGGTTTCGCCCAGCGCGGCGAGATGTTGCTGCACAATCATCCTTCGGGGGTGCTGGAGCCCTCGGGGCCCGACCTGGACATCGCGGCCAGGATGCACGATGACGGGATCGGTTTTGCGATCACCAACAACGACGCCAGTGCCCTGTACGTCGTGGTGGAGATTCCCCGCGAGCTGAAGTTCGCGCCGCTGTCCCTCGACGCCGTTGACGCCACGCTCGGACCGGGCGGGGGCATCGCCGCGCAGCATGCTCGCTTCGAGGACCGCCCTACCCAGCGGGAGTACGCCCGCACGATTGCCAAACTGTACAACACCGGTGGGATCGGCTTACTCGAGGCCGGCACCGGGGTCGGAAAGTCGTTAGGCTACCTGGTGCCGGCGTTGCGCTGGGCGGCGGCGAACGGGCAACGCACCATCGTGTCCACCAACACGATCAACCTGCAGGAGCAGCTGGTGGGGAAGGACCTCCCCTTTCTCGCCCAGGCGTTGTCGGATCAGCCAGTGCGGTTCGCCTTGCTCAAGGGGTGGCGCAACTACCTGTGCCTGCTGCGGCTGGAACAAGCGCGTTCGGCCGGCGCGACGTTGTTCGACGACTCGCACTCCACCGACCTTGCGGCTGTGGCCGCGTGGGCCGAAACCACGCGGGACGGCTCGCTGAGCGACATGCCGACGCCCCCCCGGTCGGAGGTGTGGGATGAGGTGGCCGCAGAGGGCGACTTGTGCCTCCGATTGCAGTGTCCGCACTTCGACAAGTGTTTTGTTTTTGCTGCACGTCGTCACGCGGCGCAAGCCGACGTCGTGGTGGTGAATCATCACCTCCTGTTGGCCGACCTGGCGGTTCGTCGGGCGTCGCAGAACTGGGAAGAGGCGGCGGTGTTGCCGCCCTTTGACCGCCTCATCGTGGACGAGGGGCACCACCTGGAGGACGCCGCAGCCAATCACCTGGGATCCACCGCGAGTTACCGGGGGATCCAGCGGTTGTTCAGCCGCCTGGAGCGCCGGGGCCGCGGCCTCCTCCCGACGTTGTCCCAGCGGTTAGGCACCCGGAAGGATCTCCTCAGCGTGGCGTCGCTCGACCTCGTGCACGCTCGGCTTTTTCCGTCGGTGCTGGCGGCCCGTGAAAAAGGCGCGACGGTCTTCGAGTTGCTTGATGGGGTGATGCGCGAATCGGGACTGACCGTCCTGCGGTTGACGAAAGACTTCGACGACCATCCAGTCTGGAAAGCGGGCCTCGATGCGTCCCTCGACGACCTGCTCAAGGAAACCACGCTGATCAGCGACAACCTCCGGTTGATTCGCGAGCGCATGGAGACCGACGAGCGGTTGATGGACGTCAATGCCGCGCTACTGGCCGAGGTTCGTGGCGTGGCGCGCCGACTCGATGTGGCGGGGGATGCGTTGCGCCAGGCGTTGCGCCCGACCGGGCGCACCCAGACGGTGCGTTGGCTCGAGGTGCGAGGAAAGGAGCGGCACCTGGCCGCCATGGCTGTTCCCCTGGACCTCGCGCCAATCCTGCGGGATGACCTCTTCCGGCGGGTCGAAACCACCGTCGTCACCAGTGCGACCCTGGCGACGGAAGGGCGTTTCGACTTCATGCGCAAGCGACTGGGCCTCACCGAAAGCGATGTCGAACCGGAGTCGGGCGCCTTTGCCTCACCGTTCGATTACGGGTCCCAGGCACTGCTGGCCGTGCCCGTCGACGTTCCCATGCCTAACGCCGACGCCGAGGGGCATTTCGCCGCCGTGCTCGATGCTGCAGAAGTGCTGGTCCAGGCGGCCCGCGGCGGAGTGTTTGTCTTGTTTACCAGCCATCGAGATGTGCGGGCCGCAGCGGTCGCGCTGCGTGCCGGGCCGCTGGCCGGCGCGTATCCGCTGCTGGTGCACGGCGAGGACAGCCGCGACACATTGTTGCGCCGATTCCGCGAAGCCGGGGACGCGATTCTGCTCGGGACGGCCTCGTTCTGGGAGGGGGTGGACGTTCCGGGCGATGCACTGCGTGCCTTGCTGCTGGCCAAGTTGCCCTTTCGAGTACCGACCGAACCCCTGACCGCGGCGCACTGCGAGGCCATCGAGGCGCGTGGGGGGAACGCGTTCGGAGAGTACATGTTGCCCCACGCCGCCTTGCGACTCAAACAGGGATTCGGCCGCCTGATTCGTACCAGGGAAGATCGCGGGGTCGTCCTGCTGATGGACTCGCGCGTGGCCTCCAAACGTTACGGCGAAGACCTCCTCGAGGGGTTACCGCCGGCGCGTCGCATCCTTGCACCGTGGGCGGAAGTCCGGAAGGCGATCGAGAAGTTTTATCGGTGAGCGGAGGGGCGAGGGCGAGGGGGCGACGAGGCAAAGTGGCGAAGTGGCGAGGAAAGTGCTTGACAGGGTGCCGTGGCATTTGTAGTCCCTGTGCTGTCGTCTGCCAGCCCACTCGCCCACTCGCCCACTC
>JALHOJ010000120.1 GCA_022843045.1 Phycisphaerales bacterium | reverse complement strand
GAAGAAGACGACCAACAAGAAGCCGACGGCCTCATCGACCAAGAAGTCGAAGAAGCCCGCCGCCGCGAAGCCCAACGCTGACAATTCGTCAACCCGCTCTCCGCGCACCATGGCCGACGTCCCCCCCGCCATGCGCGCCCAGCTCAACGCCGGCACCCGCGAAGCCCGCACCCTCGTCGAGATCCTCGTCATCGACTTCGCGAAACTGCTCGCGTCGCTCGACCTCGTCCCAAAGGCCGCCCTTGAGGCCATGCGCGATGCCGAAGGCCCCGGCCCGCTCTCCAACTCCCAAGGCAAGCGCCTGGGCATCACCCAGCGCATGGAGCTCGCCGGCACCCTGCTCGACCAGCACGCCCGCCCCCACCTCCCCACACTCGCCAACCACACCTCCGACACCATCCGCGGCTGGACCGCCTACGCCCTCGCCCGCCGCGAAGGCCTCACCCTCGCTCAGCGACTCTCCGCCATGCGCCCCTTCGCCGACGACCCAAACCCAGGCGTGCGCGAATGGGCATGGATCGCCGCGCGCCCCGCCATCGTCGCCGCGCCCCTCGAAGCCATCAATCTGCTCACCCCCTGGACCCGCGAAAACTCCGCCAATGTCCGCCGCTTCGCCACCGAATCCACCCGTCCCCGCGGCGTGTGGTGCGCCCACATCGATCTCCTCAAGCGCGAACCCGCCCACGCCCTCCCCCTCCTCGAACCCCTCCGCGCCGATCCCTCCCGCTACGTGCAAAACTCCGTCGCCAACTGGCTCAACGACGCTTCCAAGCACGATCCCAAGTTCGTCAAGCAACTCACCACCCGCTGGCTCCGCGACGCCGACTCCGATCGCGCGACGACCTACATCTGCAATCGGGCAACTCGGTCTATGGAGTGATGCTGTACAACCCAGCGACCGCAGCGATCAATCGACCTTGCGCTTGGCCTTCGGCTTGCTTTCCTGCTTCTTCTCACTCTTGGGCGAGGCCTTCTCACCCGCACCCGCCGCGTTCTTCGCCGAGTCACTCGATGACGCTTTCTCCACCTTCGCCTCGCCCGCGCTCGCCGCACCGGCTGCCGGCGCCTTGTCCGCCTCCGCCGCCTTCTTGTACGACTCGCTGCGGTAGTCCGTCTGATAGAACCCGCCGCCCTTGAAGATGATCGCCCCGCCCGTTCCGATCAGCCGCTCCAGTGCCCTCTTCCCGCACTCCGGGCAGACCTTCAGCGGCTTGTCCTTGATGGACTGAAACTGCTCGAACACATGCGAGCAGGCGTTGCACTTGTAGTCGTAGGTGGGCACGCCAAATCTCCAAGTCACTAAAGGCCCAAATGGCCAAATCGCCACGTCGCCAATCCGCGCGGCATCACGCGAGTTACGGCGCCACCGCCACCTTCGCCGGGCGAAGCACGAACTCCTGCTCGCCCTCGCGAAGCACGAATCCAGGCTGGAACGTCTGGGCCACGTGCCCGCTCGCCACGCCCTCCGCCGGCATCTGCATGATCGCCTCGTGCTTCCCGGGCACGAACACATCGTTCTGCACGGGGCTCACCACCTGCACGCCGTGACGCGTCAGCACCCGCAGCAACTCCTCGCGAATGACCTTCACGCCATCCACGATCTGCTGCACGCTGGCCTTGCCGGGGTCCTGCGCCAAGGCCAAGTCAAAGTGATCAATCACCGGCACCACGCTCGTGACGACCGCCGAAATCCCCTGCGCCCGCGCCACCCGCTCGTTGCTCGTCGCCCGCCGCTGGAAGTTCTGAAAGTCCGCCATCAGCCGCATCGCGCGGATGCGCTCTTCGGCCAGTTCCTTCTCCAGCCGCGCGATCGTCTCGTCGGTCTTCAGCACCTCCGCGCTGAAGTCCGACAGATCGGCGTCAGCGATGTCCCACTCCTTTGCAGGCTCATCCGCGCCAGCCCCCCCACGCCCGGCGTCCTTCGCCTTCGCAGCCTCAATGTCCTCTGGACGCGGATTGTCAGTGTCGTGGGCCATGATTTGCTCAACATTCTACCGGACTGGACTGATCGTGAACGCAGAGGACGCGAAGGAGAGAAGAGAGAAGCGAGAAGAGAGAGGAGAGAGGAGAGAGGAGTGAAAAGAAAGCACCCCAATCGTTTACAGACCAGCATCTTCGCCGCCAATCGCCAACTCCGTCACTTCGTCACTTCCCTCTGCGCTCTCTGCGACCTCTGCGTTCAACTCCCCCGCTACCCAATAAAATCACTCACCTTTTTCCAAAACCCCTGGCTCTGCGGCATCACCGCCCGATCCTCCGTCGCCGCGAATTCTCGCAAGAGCTCTTCCTGCTTCTTCGTCAGCTTCGCCGGCACCTCCAGCTTCACGATCACGCCCAAGTCCCCGCGCTTCTCGCTGCGAAGATTGGGCAGCCCGCGCCCCGCCACACGGAACACCGTCGCGTGCTGCGTCCCCTTGGGAATCTCCAGTTCCGCACCCCCATCCAGCGACGGAATCGTGATCTTCGCCCCCAGCGCGGCTTGCGTAAAGCTGATCGGCATCTCCAGCACGAGGTGATCCCCCTCGCGTTGAAACACCTTGTGCTCCTTCACCCGCACCACCACATGCAAGTCGCCCTTGATTCCCTCGCCGCTGGGCGAAATCTCCGCCGGTGGCGGCTCCCCCTCGCCCTGCACCCGAATCGCCTGCCCATCCTGAATCCCCTTGGGCACCTTCACCGTCAGCGACCGCTTGCTGGGCACCCGCCCCTTCCCCCGGCATGAATCGCAGAAATCCCGGATGATCTCGCCGCGACCCGCGCACGCCGGGCACGTCGTCACCATCCGGAACATCCCGCCCAGCCCCGCCTGCTGCACGCGGCCTTGCCCGCCGCACGTCGCACACTTCGTCGGCTTGCTCCCCGGCTTCGCCCCCGTGCCCGTGCACTTGGTGCACACATCCATCCGCGTGAACTCAACATCCCGCTCACACCCAGCCAGCACATCCTCGAGCGACACGACAACCTCAGTCTCAAGGTCATACCCGCGAGGCGGCCCCCCACGACCACGCCCGCCGCGACCCCCGCCGCCAACGTTGAACCCCATCCCCTCGAAGATGTCGTTGAACATCGAGGCGATGTCGGTGGGGTCCATCCGCGAAAAATCATGCGTCGCCGGCCCGCCGCCACGCTTGAGCCCGTCGTGCCCAAACTGATCGTAAATCTTCCGCTTCTGCTCGTCGGCGAGCACCTCATACGCCTCCGCGCACTCCTTGAACGCCTTCTCGGCCTCGGCGCTCCCAGGATTGCGGTCGGGATGGTGCTTCATCGCCAGGCGCCGATACGCCCGCTTGATCTCTTCACCATCGGCGTTCTTCTCAACGCCAAGCACTTCGTAATAGTCGCGGGTGGTGGGCATGGGGTCGGGCTCTAGGGATCGGACAGTGAGCGATTGGAGACAATCGCCAGTTTACTTTGACTGCTTCGCAAGCTCCCGCACTGCATGCGTAAGGGGTTCGACCTTGAAGTTGAGCGTTCGGATCATCGCAACGAGCTGTTCTGATGCAGGACGCGTATCGCTGCAGTAGGGCACCGTAACGCCGGAAAGGTCGATGATCACAGGACGCTCCTCACACTCGCTCGACGCGGCACCTGCCGACTTTGACCAACGAAGCGTGCCACGAATTCTGCGCACCCCCTCTGAGGTCACTCTAGATGTCTCATGCTGCGAATACCCCACCAACAGCAGTGGCTTTAGTACACTGAGGCTGTGCCAACGAAAGCTGCGTCGTTCACCAGGCAGCATGATCGGGATGACGCATTCGCCTGGCCTAGGACCACGATCATGGCCATCATCGTTCCAACCGACGAACTCATCGATCCACTTCACGCTGACGTCAAACGCCGTGCCGCCGCCAAGGTTCATGATCACAACATGTGCCAGTGAAGCGTGAATCGAATCGACTTCCGGTGAGAACTCGACTCGAACACCAACTTCTGGTTCCTGCTGGCGGCGAAGAATCTCAACTTGCTTCCGTGCTGCTCTCCAAGCCAAACCGGCAAAGATACCTGCCGCGATAGCGGCAAGAGCGCCAATAACGGTTCCAAGCGCAGTCCAAGCGGCCGCGTCGAGGCCCCACCAGGTTGAAACGACTGCTCCTTGCACAATTCAAGCTCCCGAGCTCTCACCCAGGAGCCTGCAAATTCAAACACGATCAATCAAGCAACCGCGCCGACTTCGGCTTTCTTCTCATCCTTGAGGTCCGTGATCAGCACGTCCGTCGTGAGCATCAGCCCAGCGACCGACGCCGCGTTGATCAGGGCCGTCTTTGCCACCAGCGCCGCATCGAGAATCCCGGCCTTCACCAGGTCCTCATACTCACCAGTCGCGGCGTTGAAGCCCTTGTTGCCGCCGGCTTCCTTGACCTTCTCGACGACCAGGTCGCCGTCGTAGCCCGCGTTCTCGGCGATCTGCTTGCAGCACGCCTCGACTGCCTTCACGACAATGTCGTAGCCCTGCTTCTCATCGTCGGTCTTGGCCTTCTTGCGGGCCGCGACCATCGCGTCCTGCGTCCGCAGCAGCGCCACGCCGCCGCCCGGCACGTAGCCTTCCTTCGCAGCAGCCCGCGTGCTCTTGAGCGCGTCGTCGACGAGGTCCTTGGTGGCCTTCATCGCCGTCTCGGTCGCGCCGCCCACGGCGATCATCGCCACGCCGCTGGTCAGCTTCGCGAGGCGTTCCATCAGCTTCTCGCGGTCGTAGTCGCTGGTGGACTTGTCGTACTGAGCCTTGATCTGAGCGGCGCGAGCGTTGATCTCGGCCTTCTTGCCCGCGCCTTCGATGATGGTCGTGTCATCCTTGGTGATCACGACCTTCTTGGCGCGACCAAGTTCGGTCATCTCAACGCTCTCGAGTTCGCGCCCGAGGTCTTCGCTGATGAACGTGCCGCCCGTCAGGCTCGCGATGTCGCCCATCATCGCCTTGCGACGATCGCCAAAGCCCGGCGCCTTGACGGCGCAGATCTTCAGCACGCCGCGGAGGCGGTTGACGACCAGCGCAGCCAGCGCTTCGTTCTCGACTTCTTCCGCGACGATGAGCAAAGGCTTGCCGCCCATCGCCACCTTGTTGAGCAGGGGCAGCAGGTCGGGCAGGTTGCTGATCTTCTTCTCGTGCAGCAGGATGTAGCAGTCTTCCAGCACGCACTCGCCCGTCTTGGGATCGGTCATGAAGTAAGGCGAGAGGTAGCCCTTGTCAAACTGCATGCCCTCGACGTAATCCAGCGTCGTGGTCGCGGTCTTGCCGTCCTCGATCTCGACGACGCCCTCCGCGCCCACCTTGCTGATGGCTTCGGCGATCAACTCGCCGATGTTTGCGTCGTGGTTCGCAGAGACCGTCGC
The DNA here is from genome assembly GCA_022843045.1 of Phycisphaerales bacterium. Classification (GTDB taxonomy): domain Bacteria; phylum Planctomycetota; class Phycisphaerae; order Phycisphaerales; family UBA1924; genus BJHL01. Next base: position 1,496 of record JALHOJ010000120.1, on the reverse strand, counting down.
GACCTTCTTGTAATCTTCCTTGCCCTTGCACTTGATGGCCATGCCATCGATCGCGCCCGCCGCCGCCGTCGCCGCTGCGTTGATCCCGCGCTGGAGCAGCACCGGGTTCGCGCCCGCCGTCACGTGGCGAAGGCCTTCGGTGAAGATCGCCTGAGCGAGCACCGTCGCCGCGGTCGTGCCGTCGCCCGCCTTGTCGGCGGTCTTCTTCGCGACTTCGTGCACCATCTTCGCGCCCATCGCCTGGAACGGCTCGGGCAGGTTCACTTCCTTCGCGACCGACACGCCGTCCTTGGTGACGTGCGGACCGCCAAAGCTCTTCTCGATCACGACATGGCGACCCGCAGGCCCCATCGTGCACTTGACAGCCTCGGCCAACCGATCCACGCCCTTCTTCATCTCGATGAGGGCGTTGTCGGAGAACATGATTTGTTTGCTTGACATGACTTCTTTCTTGTGTGTGGTGCGTGTGTTCAGGTGCGTGCGATAGAACGAGGCATTCGGGATTCGTGATTCGGCATTCGTGCCCGCGTTCGACAGTCTTCACGAATGCCGAACCCCGAATGCCGAATGCCGCCAAAATCACCCGTCAATCACGCCCAGGAGTTCCGTCTCCCGCATGATCAAGTGCTTCACGTTCTTGATCTCGACTTCCGTGCCCGCGTACTTGCCGTACACCACGGTGTCGCCGACGCGGATGCTCATCTCGCCGCGCTTGCCGTTGTCCAGGCGTTTGCCAGGACCGACCGCGACGACTTCGCCCTTCACCGGCTTTTCCTTGCTGGCTTCGGGGAGGTACAGACCCGACGCCGTCTTGGTGTCGGCTTCGATGGGCTTGACAAGAACACGATCTTCGAGTGGTTTGACTGCCATGATGAAAACTCCGATGAATCTGCGTGAGAACGTCTGCTAAAGCACCAACAAAAAATGCGATGTCCGAACCAAGGCATTCGGCCTTCGTCAACGCGTGAGCGACGAATGCCGAATCCCAAATGCTGATTCCTTAAACCTTCGGCCTCCCACCCGCGCCCCCCGCGCCGCCGCGAGCCTTGTGCGCGCCCTTGCCCGCGTCATGCCCCTTGTCGATCTCCCCGCTCTTGATGTGCGGATCGATCGCCTTGTCCTTCTTGTCGTCCTTCGCGTCCTCAGCCGCCGCGGCGGAGAACGGATTGAACTTGGCTGGCCCGGTGGCGCTGCCCAGACCGGTGTTCCCACCCAACTTGTTGCGAAGATCGGATGCCTTGGACATGTTGCGCTCCTTCTGAGTGCCCGCGAGCAAAGCAGTGTCGCGACGCTTCCGCCGCGACACCGTGAATCAACTTAGAAACCCATCCCGCCCATGCCAGGCATGCCGCCCATCCCACCCATGCCGCCCATCCCACCCATCCCGCCGCCGCCCTTGGGCGCGGCGTCCTTGGGCTCGGGCTTGGTCGTGATGATGCAATCCGAAGCCAGCAAAATGCTCGCCACGCTCGCCGCGTTCTGCAGGGCCATGCGGT
>JALHOJ010000119.1 GCA_022843045.1 Phycisphaerales bacterium | reverse complement strand
GCGATCTGGGGGCTTGGGGCGTTTGGCGGGCGCGGGCCTTTTGACAGTCTTCGCGATTGGCTTCTTGGCCACCTTCGCGGTTGGCTTCTTGAGCGCCTTGGTCGCGGCCTTGGCGACTGGCGACTTGGCGGCGAGCTTCTTCGCGGGCTTCTTGCCTGGCTTGCTCGCGGGCTTCTTGCCGAGCTTCTTTCCCAGCTTCTGGGCTGGCTTTGCTGCCGGCTTCTTTGCGAGGGGCTTCTTCGCCGCCTTCTTGGTGGGTGGCTTTTTGGCGGAGGGCTTCTTCTTCGCGGTTTTCTTGGCCATGGAGGGCGAGGGTAGGGGCGCGGGGGGCTTCGCAGGGCCTAGCAGGCCCTGATACTGACGGGCTGGAAGCTCCTGCCACGGATTGGGAACCGGGGCGGGGGTTGCGGGTCTGACGAAGTTAGCGTACGCTATATTGTTGCGGGCGGGGAAGTTGGGCGGACGCGAGTACGGTGGAAGACTGCACGGGAAGCCTCGGTTGGGCCTCCAGAAGGAACGAGCCATGAACATGAGCAAGACGATTGGGTTGGTGGTGTTGGCGGGCGCGGCGGGGATCAGCACGCTGGGCGGGTGCACGCAGTACGGGCCTCGCGGCGATGCGGGGGGGATCGTCAATTCGGATGAGCGGATTCAGGGGACCAATCGCGACCCGGCGGCGAGCGCGGAAGAGTTGTTGATCTTCAGCGATCAGGTCGCGAAGGGCGCGGCAGAGCGCATCAGCGACACGCGCGAGATCACGGATCGGTCGACCAAGGCGGTGATCACGATCGGAGAGATCACCAATCGCTCGAACACGAGCCGGAGCGACCTGGCGACGATTCGCCGGCGGATGTTCCTGAACCTGATGAAGACGCCCGCGACGCAGTACGCGATCTTCCGCGAGCGGCGCGATCAGGTGGACTCGATCTACAACGCGGAGAAGCCCCGGCAGAACCCGGACCTGCTGGATGAACGCACGCAGGAGAAGTATCAGCCGCCGCAGTATGACCCCAATGACTTGTACGTTTTGAACGTCGAGTTTGGCGAGCTCAACCGCGGCGGGTCGGTGACGGGCGGGCGGGTGTCGACGTATGTGGCGGACGCGACGCTGATGCACGTGGGCACGGGGCAGATCGTGTTTGCGGAGCAGTATGACTTCAAGCAGGTGAGGTAGTTGGGGAGAGACGGAGTGACGGAGTGACGGGGGCGGTCGTCTCTGGTTGTTCGTTCACCACAGAGGCACAGAGACACAGAGGTTGGAAGAGAGAGGCGAGGGATGCACGGCGTGAAATCCAGTCTCTTGCTGTTTCTTCTCTTTCTCTCTCTGTGTCGCTGTGTCTCTGTGCCTCTGTGGTGAGCGAGTTCGCGAAGCGGCCACTTCGATTGTCAGGATTCAAGATTGAGTTCAGCGCCATGTGCAGCTTTGCCCGAGTCATCTTGGTAACGAGTACGCTCGCCTGTGGCGTCATGCTTGGGGGGTGCGAGTATGCGCCCAAGGCGACGCGATTGCAGCCGGCGGACTTGATGCTGGTCTCGGCGGAGGCGGGGCGGAGTCTGGTTTCAAGCCCTGTGCTGGCGGGGCGGGATGCGAGCAGTCCGCGGATGGTGATTCGGCCGGAGGCGGCGACGAATCTGTCGAGCGATCGGCTGTCGCGGGTGGATCGATGGGGGATCACGACGCGGATTCTGTATCAGGGGAACCTGGTTGAGGAACTCAAGAACCGCAACGTGATCATCGTCGCGGAGCGCGAGGTAGTGCGGGGGTATCTGGATCGCTATGACATGACGGGCGGGCGGGAGGTCGCGTCGGGGTTGCAGGCGACGCATGTTTTGGCGTCGCAGGTGCGGTCGCTCACGCGGGCGGGGGGAACGGGGGGCGAGGGCGTCGCGGATACTCGCGCGGATACGTATGTGATTGATTACACGCTGCAGGAAGTGGCGAGCGGGAAGATCGTGTGGAACGCGAGTTCGACGCTGCGGCGGGTTGGGGTTGGAAGGGTGGCGGACTAGGAGGGCGAGTGTGAGAGTTGAGAAGAGCGACAGAGCGATGGGGCGACAGAGCGACAGTGTGATGGCTTGAAAGTGTGAGGGTGATTTGTGCGGATGTGGGTGTGTGACAAGGTGGTGATGAGCGGGCTTGCGGCGCTGAGCGTGCTTGGGCTGCTCGGGGGGTGTGCCGCGCCGTATCGGCGGGATGATGGGGTGATGCAGTTGGTGCGGAGCGGGGAGTATGGCAGAGCGCGGGAGCGGGTGTTGGAGCAGTTGGGGGCGGGGATCTCTCGCGACGACCGGTCGTACACGCTGGAGCGGATGAAGCTGCTGACGTTGGGCGTGGATGATGGCGTGACGGACGCGACGGAGGTCGCGGCGGATCAGGTGTATGACTTGCTGCGGACGCAGGGGCTGAACGACGACAAGACGGTCGCGACGTTTCTGTTTGGCGAAGGCGGCACGCGAATCTACAAGGGGGAGCCGTATGAGCAGGCGCTGGCGTACACGTATGTCGCGCTGTTTGACGGGATGATGGGCGAGTGGGGGAATGTGCGGGCGAGCGCGAATGACTCGCTGTTTTTGCTGCGGGACTTCACGAGCGGCGGGCGCGAAGGTGCGCGAGGGCGAGGCAGGGGCGGAGCGCAGGAGACAAGCGACGATGAAGTGCGGGGCGCGGACAGCGAGTTGCCCGAATCGCTTGCGTACACGGCGATTCAATCAGACTTTGAGATGGGGCTGATTCTCCGCGCGGCCGCGGCGGTGCGATTGGGCGAGCGTGAGGACGCGGCGGAGGCGGCGGGACGGCTCAAGCAGGTTGCGCCGAGGCTGAGCGGGTTGGCGGATCAGATTGTCGGCGGTGGGTATGACACGGTTTTAGTGGCGGCGTGGGGGACTGCGCCGCGGAAGGTGGGGACGGGGCCGGACAATGTCGTCGCGGCGTACATGCCGACGACGCAGTCGGATGAGAGTGAACTTCTCGTGCGTGTGGGCGGGGCGGGCGGCAGTGAGCAGCGCGTGCCGATTGCCACGGATGTGAATCGGTTGGCGCGGGACGTGCGGTGGCGGAATCTGGAAGACATGCGGCGCGCGAAGAGCGCGATTGGGGATGCGTTGGTGGTCGGGGGGGCGGTCGTGGCGAGCAGTTCGAAGGATGATGGGGCGCAGCTCGCGGGGCTGGGGGCGATTTTGGCGGGGGCGATCGTGAAGGCCACGAGCGGCGTGGACGAGCGGCACAATGAGATTTTTCCGCAGCGGATGTATGTCGCGCTGCTGGACCTGCCCGAGGGCGGCGCGAGCGTCGATCTGATGATTGACGGCAAGCCCTCGTCGCGGGTGATCTTGCCAATGGTCACGCCCGATGTGAGCGATCGAAGCCAGGGAGGTGGGCTGCGGCTCGCACTGGTGCGGATGCCGATGAGCGATACGAGTTGGGCGGCATCGGGGCGGGTTTTCTACAACAACGATGTGACGCCTGGTGCGGCGGGGGACTCGCTGCCGTTTGTCTTGGGCGGGCGGTGCGTGCGGACGCCAACGCCAGCGGCGATGGAGTCGTATTACAGGGCGGGGTTGCCCCGGTCGGTGTCGCTGAATGAGTTGATTGATCTGTATCGCGAGGAGGGGATTGAGATCGTGGGCGAGAGCGCGGCGGGGATGACGGGGCGGCACATCTTGGAGGGCGGGAACTGGTTGTTTACGCCGGACGCGGGGAGCGCGGGGTTTGCGAGGTTGTATGGGCGCGAGCAGGGGGCGTGGCGGTTGCGGAGTGGGTTGGGGGCGGAGATTGTGGCGCGGATGGGTGGTGAGACGGTGAGACGGTGAAGGAATCGTGGGGTGGAACGGGGTGGGTCTACTGTTCATCATGCGGACGATTGCGTATCGATTTCCGGCGGAGCTTTCGAGCATTTTGCACATTGTGTGGGGGGAGCTTGAGGACGCCGTGAAGGATCGGACGCATGGGTTTCACACGGGGAGCCTTGCGACGCTGGATGAAGGCGGGGATCCGGACAATCGGGTGTGCACGCTGAGACGGGTCGAGCGGGACGAGCGGCTGCTGATGACGCACGCGGATATTCGCGCGCCCAAGGCGATGCAGGTGCTGGCGCGGATGCGCGGGCAGTCTCGCATGCCGGCGGCGTGGGTGTTTTATGACGCGGGGCGGCGTCTGCAGGTTCGGGCGAAGGGGACGATGCACGTCGAGCGAGACACGCGGCTGGTTGATGAGCAATGGGAGCGGACGAGCGTCGTGAGTCGGCGGTGTTACGTCGCGCCGCATGCGCCGGGGACGGTCACGAGCGAACTGCATGTGAACATCGAGCCTGCGCTGCGGGATCGGCGGCCTGAGATGGAGGAGACGCTTGCGGGGCGGGCGAACTTCTGCGTGCTGGTGACGCGTGTGGATGAGCTGGACGCGATGGAGCTGGCGGCGGATGGGCACCGGCGCGCGGGGTTTGTGTGGGCGGATGGTGAGGTGCGGGGTGAGTGGCGGGCGCCGTAAAGGCAAAGCGATGGAGCGATGAAACGAAAAAGCGATGAATAGCTTCGGGCTATTCATCGCTTCATGGGCTTATCGCTCACTCGTTCTTTCGCAGCCTTACAGCAGCGGTTCGCTCATCGCCCCGGCGCCGCGCTGGGGCATGACTTCGACCTGGGCGTCGGAGAGGCGGAGGTCGTCTTCGAGGTCGTCGAAGTCTTCGTCGCCTTCGGGGAGTTCGACCAGGGCCTTGACCTTGATGTCCTGGTACGGGCGGAAGCCCGTGCCGGCGGGGATCAGGTGGCCCAGCAGGACGTTCTCCTTGAGGCCGATGAGCGAGTCGCTCGCGCCCTTGAGGCTGGCTTCGGTCAGCACCTTGGTGCTTTCCTGGAAGCTGGCGCCCGAGAGGAACGAATCACTCGACAACGCGGCCTTGGTGATGCCCAGCAGGAGCGTGCGGCCCTTGGCGGGGCGGGCCCGCTTGGCCTTGGCGCCTTCCTTGCCGTTGGCCTCGGCCTTGGCGTTGGCTTCCTTGATCTGGTCGCGGTGGACCAGTTCGCCCATCTTGAGGTCGGTGCCGCCGACTTCGGTGATGCGGAAGAAGCTCTCGATCTCCTTGTTGACCTGCTTGAAGTTGTAGCGGTCGACGACTTCCTGCGGCAGCAGGATGGTGTCGCCCGGGTCCTCGACCTTGACCTTGCGGAGCATCTGGCTCAGGATGAGTTCGATGTGCTTGTCGTTGATGGGCACGCCCTGAGCGCGGTACACGTTCTGAACTTCGTCCAACATGTAGCCCCAGAGGGATTCCTCGCCCTTGATGCGGAGGATGTCGTGGGGAACCAGCGGACCTTCGGTGAGGGGGTCGCCGGCCTGGACGTAGTCACCCGTGTGCACCAGCAGCTGCTTATCGGCGGGGACGTGGTGGTCCTTCTCGAGGCCGGCTTCGCTGACGACTCGGATGGTGATCTTGCCCTTGCGCTTGTCGCTGAAGATCTCGATGCGGCCCGAGATTTCGGCCATGACGGAGGGGTCCTTGGGCTTGCGGGCCTCGAAGATTTCCGTCACGCGGGGCAGACCACCGACGATGTCCTGGCTGCCTGCCGCGGAGCGCGGCTGGCGGGCCAACATGTGACCGGCGGTGATGGCCTGGCCGTCTTCCACTTCCAGACGCGCGCGGGCGGGGAGGTAGTGGAAGTCCAGGATGTTGCCGTTCTTGTCGACGATGTTGATGGCGGGGTGGAGGTCACCCTTGTGTTCGATGACGACCTTGGCTCGCTTGCCGGCGCCGGCGTCCTCGATGCGGAAGGTTTCCTTCTCGATGAGGTCGACGTACTTGACGAAGCCTTCCTTTTCGGCCAAGATGGCGAGGCGGTGCGGGTCCCAGCGGACGAGGGTCTGGCCCTTCTTGACGTCGGACTTTTCCGCCGCGTAGATGTAGGAGCCGTAGGGGACCTTGAACTTCTCGAGTTCGCGGTTGGCGCTGTCGACGATGGCGAGTTCGCCGTTGCGCTTGAGGACGACCCAGCAGTCGTGGCCTTCGTCGTCCTTGATGGCGGCCTGGCTGCAGTCACGCAGGACCAGGGAGCCGTTGTTGGACGCGTCGTACTTGGACTGCTCGGTGCTCCGCTGGCCGATGCCGCCGGTGTGGAAGGTGCGCATCGTGAGCTGGGTGCCCGGCTCGCCGATGGACTGGGCGGCGATGATGCCGACGGCCATGCCTGGCTCGACGGGCTTGCCGGTGCTGAGGTCCATGCCATAGTCGAGCACGGAGCAGCCGAACTTGGACTCGCTCGTGAGCGGGCTGCGAACTTCGACGGCGTCGATGCCCATCTTCTCGATCTTGTCGGCGATCTCGGCGCTGATCAGTTCGTTCTCACGCACCACGACCTCGTCGGTGACGGGGTTGGTGATGGTGCGGACGCTGACGCGGCCGTAGATCTGATCGCGGAGGGGGACGTCGACCTGCTCGCCCTTGTACAGGGCACGCTTCATGATGCCGCGGCGGCTGCCGCAGTCGAGTTCACCGATGATGACGCTCTGGGCGATGTCGCAGAGCTTGCGGGTGAGGTAGCCGCTGTCGGCGGTCTTGAGGGCGGTGTCGGCCAGACCCTTGCGCGCGCCGTGGGTGCTGCTGAAGTACTCGAGGATGGTGAGGCCTTCGCGGAAGTTGGAGCGGATGGGGGTTTCGATGATTTCGCCGCTGGGCTTGGCCATGAGGCCGCGCATGCCGGCGAGCTGCTGCATCTGGCTGATGTTGCCGCGTGCGCCCGAGTCGATCATGAGGTACACGGGGTTCAAGTAGGCCTTGCCGGTCTTGCCGTCGCCGACGGTTTCGGCGCCCTGGGCGTCGCGACGGTCGGACTTGAGGGTCGCGACGAGCTTGGCCTGGACCTGTTCGCGGCAGTGGGACCAGATGTCCAAGAGCTGGTTGTAGCGTTCGCGGGCGGTGATGATGCCGCGGTCGTAGTTCTTTTCGACGCGGTCGACCTTCTTCTGCGACTCGTCCAGCAGGGCCTGCTTTTCCTTGGGGATGCGCAGGTCGGTGATGCCGAAGGAGAGACCAGCGACGGTGCTGCGCTTGAAGCCCATTTCCTTGAGGCGGTCGAGCAGGTCGATGGTTGCGCCGCGGCCGGCGATCTGGTAGCAGTCGTCGATCACGCGGGCGCAGCCCTTCTTGCCCAGGGCGCAGTTGTAGAAGGCCATGCCGGGGGCGAGGACGTCTGCGAAGAGGCAGCGGCCGGCGGTGGTGACGACGCGGCGGTTGGCGGGGAGGTCCTTGGGCGCGCCGTTCTGGGATTCGACGATCTTGTCGAAGCCGTCGATGCGGACGAGGATCTTGTCGTGGGGGCCGATCTTGCCCATTTCCATGGCGAGGATGGCTTCGCGGCGATCCTTGTAGGAGTGCATCGTCTCGATGGCCTTGTCATCGGGGTCGACGAACGTGATGAAGTACACGCCCATGACGATGTCCTGGCTTGCGGAGATGATGGGCTTGCCGTTGGCGGGCGAGAAGATGTTGTGGGTGCTCAGCATGAGCACGTGGGCTTC
>JALHOJ010000118.1 GCA_022843045.1 Phycisphaerales bacterium | reverse complement strand
TTGGGCGTGGTGGGCTTCGTTGCCCGCCGACGGGCCAAGGCCCTCGCGAACTGATGTTCGCGGCCTCGTTCTCGCGGGCCTGATTGCTTCACGTGCTTCCCAAGAACCCCGGCCAACATGGTCGGGGTTTCTTCATGGTCGCCCATATGTCCCAAGTCAATGCGAGGCAGAGACGCCCGTCTCTTCGTCACTTCGTCTCTTCCCTTACCGCTGCGTCCCATCGCCCGCGATTGAACTGCGCATGCTCGTGTCCGCCTGCACATTCTGCATCTTGTAATAGTCCATCACGCCCAGACGCCCGGCCCGGAACGCCTCGGCGAGCGCCTTGGGCACTTCCGCCTCCGCAAGCACGACCGTCGCCCGGTTCTTCTGCTCCTCGGCCTTGAACTCCTGCTCCTGCGCAACCGCCAACGCACGGCGCTTCTCGGCCTCGGCCTGCGCCATCTGCTTGTTCGCGTTGGCCTGGTCGGTCTGCAGCTTCGCGCCGATGTTGTCGCCGACGTCGATGTCGGCGATGTCGATCGACAAAATCTCGAACGCTGTCCCCGCGTCCAGGCCCGAGCTCATCACTTTCTTGCTGATCTCGTCGGGATTCTCGAGCACCTGCTTGTGATCGGTTGCCGAGCCGATCGTCGACACGATGCCTTGGCCCACGCGAGCGATGATGGTCTCTTCGGTGGCACCGCCCACCAACCGCCCGATGTTCGTCCGCACCGTCACACGGGCCTTGCACTTAAGCTGGATGCCGTCCTTCGCCACCGCGTCGATCGTGCTGCGTGGGCCCTGGGCCGCGGGGCAATCGATGACCTTCGGATTCACGCTGGTGTTGACGGCGTCCAAGATGTCGCGCCCGGCGAGGTCGATGGTGGTCGCAAGCGTCCAGGGCAGCTCGATCTTGGCGCCGCGTGCCGCGATCATCGCGCTGACGACGTTGCTCACGCGGCCGCCCGCGAGATAGTGGGTTTCGAGCGCGTTGGTGGGCACTTCCATGCCGGCCTTCACGGCCCGGATGCGGTTGATGACGATGGTCTCGAGGTTCACTTTGCGGAACTTCATCCCGATCATGTCGAGGATGCTGACGCCCGCGCCCGAGAGCTGGGCCTGGATCCAAAGCTTGAAGAACTGCAGCACGAACGCGACGATCACGAGGAACACGATACCCGCGACGATGATGACGGCGATCAGGATCGGGCCCGGGCCGCCGGTACCGCCGCCGCCGCCCCCGCCCTGGGCGAGCGCGAGACTGGGCATCGCAACCGCCGCGACAGCCGCGCCGACGGTGCGGAGCGTGGAAGAGAGCCGACTGGAAGAAGTGATTGCTTGGTTCATCGCTCGAAGTCCTTGGCGTGAGAGTGGGGTTGCGGGCGATCCAGCCCGGCCCCCTTTGATCTTGTTTCCCAACGGGCACGAGTGTAGCAACCACGATGCGGCATTTGCCTTGCCAACGTGCGTTCCACGGTGCTTGAAGTCCTGATTGGCGGCGGCTCAGGCCTCGCCGACGCTGGCGAGCCAGAGACCCAGCACTTCGCAGGATGGCCGTTCCAGCTTGGCCCGATTCAAAACGTCCTCGATGGCCTTCGATGGGTTGTTCGCGACCTCACGAGCATTGGTTGCGTCCGCGATCGCGAGGATCGTGTGGTCAACCACCACCCGCACGACTTCCGGCTCGGGCATGCCGCCTATGACGTTGTTGAGCACGGTGCGGACGCGAACCTTGACTCGACATCGGACTTTCGAGCCGTCTTTGGTGGGCACTTCGATGCGAGGGTGCTGGGACTTGGGGTCGGGGATCTCGATGTCGCGGGGCGTGATGGCAGAGGCGACGACGGACTCGACGTCGCGACCGGCGAGTTGCATCGTCATGGCGAGGGACCAATCAAGGTCCAGGCCCGCGCCACGCGCCGTGACCAACGCTCTAGCCAGCGCGAGCGGCTTGCCGCCCGCCAACTGCTGGGTTTCGAGTTGGGAGAGGGAGACGTCGATGCCAGCATCGGCGAGCATGCGCCGCGCGTGTGCGATCGACACGGGATCCACCTTGCGAAACTTCATCCCGAGCACTTGCCCAAGCGTGATTGCGGGATCCTGCCGCTTTGCCCGCAGCCACGGCGCCAGCAGCGACCCGAGCAGTGCGATCACGACCGCGCCTGTCAAGATGTACGTCGCCGCCGCGATGATGGGCGACGAGGCCAATTGCGATGGCAGGACTGGCATGAAAATCTCTCGCATTGCGGCCGCTCAAATGACTCGGATGCTCTGCGCGATGCTTGATGCGCACAGGCCCGCTGCCTCCAGCATGGCGATTGCCCCGCGAGCGTCGGCGGTGTCGAATGAGCCGATGTCGTAGCTGTCGACGTCCAAGACGCCCCAGCAGCGTGAGGTGTCGGGGCTGGCTGTCAGCGTGTCCCATACGGGAATCACGAGTTCGCTTTGATCGCGCGGATCGCATGCGATGTAGTTGGGCCCCAGCACCCGCACGTCCCGCACCACATACGCCGCCTCGTCCTTCCACCCTCGCCCGCACATCCCCTGCAGCCCGATCGGACTGCACGCCGGCTTGGGCTCTCGGCAGATCAGCGTCATTTCCTGACCTAGCTCATCGCTCGCCTCTCGGCGGTAAAACCCGCACCACGAGACGCCGCGAGCCTTGCCGGGCGCTTCGGGTTTGTCGAAACCAAAGTGCGACCAATACGCCGCGACGACGGCGCGGAGTCGGACGTCGAGTGGTGCATCGGGCTTGAGCAGTGAGCAAAGTTGTGCTGTCGCGGCGGCGTAGTCACGCATGAGCAACGGTACGAGGCTCGCCCCGTGCCACCAATCGAGCCTGACTTGCCGCTCGATTGGTGCGAGTCGCAACGCGCGCAAGACAAAGCGTGGGACCATCGGCCCCACGCCGTGCAGTTCACTAAGTTGCTCACTTCACGCTCAGAGCGTCGCGCTGGTGTACGGCAGCAGGGCCATGAACCGGGCCCGCTTGATCGCCTGGCTCAGCAGCCGCTGTTCGCGGGCGCTGGTGGAGAGGCGCTTGCGGCCCAGGACCTTGCCGTTGGGGCTCATCAGCTTGCGGAGGTTCTCGACATCCTTCCAATCGACGTGGACTGAACCACCCTTGTCGGTGTTGGTGATGCGGGGCTTGGCGGTGGTACCGAAACGTGCGAACTTGGTCATAAGTATCTATCCGTCATGGACTTGAGGCCCAAGACTCCGGGCGACGTTTGCCGCGGAGTTCCCAGGCGACGGGCCTAGATGATAGGCGGCTTGCCGGGCGTTTCCAGCGGTTCGATTCGCACCAAGACCAGCGATCGGTCGTCACTTTGCGGCCCGAAGTCGCGAACGGCGGAGAAGATAGCGGCGTGGGTGGCTTCAAGGGTTGTGGCGGTGGCGGCGCGGGTGAAGATCTGGGCGAGGGGTTCGAGGCCGAGTTGCTTGCCGTCCTTGCCGATGGTTTCGTTGAGGCCGTCAGTGAAGAGCATGAGCGTGTCGCCCGCGGGCAGCGTGACTTCTCGGAGCATGATGGGCTGGCTGGCGTCGAGCCCTAGCGGCAGAGCGTCGCTTTCGAAGTGCTCGGTCGTTGTGGCTCCGCGTGCCAGCCGGAAAATCGGCGGGTGGCCGGCGACAACAACCTCGGCGCGATGTTCGGCGTCCTTGTTCGCGTGCCACACGCGCAGGCCCCCGGCCGTGACGAACATGCCCGGTTGGATCGACTGCTCGAGCATGGCGTTGAGTTCGTCGAAGATCGCGGCGAGCGGGCGGGGGCTTCCGTCCGCTTGGGTACCTCCGCGCATAGCGAGCCCCGCCTTGACCATCGCCATCACCACGCCTGCCTTGACGCCGTGCCCCGAGACGTCGGCGATGATGATGTCGGTGTGGCCGCGGCCTTGGTAGACGTGCACGAGATCGCCTCCCATCTCCGTCGACGCGACGGACTTGGCGAGGTAGCGCACAGGACCGTGCGAGCCTTCAAGATCGGGCACAAGGTGCGAGTGCAGTGAGGCGGCGAGCTCAAGTTCGGCTTTCGCGCGTGCGCCCCTTCGCTCGGTCTGCGCGATGTATCGCACCAAGAGCGTGAAGCCCACCGACATCGCGACTACGACCAGCACCGCGAGCACCACACGCCGGGGCGTGTCGCCCATGTTGATTCCCACCGTGCCAATCCACGTCCTTGCCGCCAGCGTGATCAGAAACTGCGGCAGCAGGTGGCTGGCAGGCGCAACAAACAGGAGGAGCCAGTACCTGCGATTCTGAAAGCACGCCATCCACGCCAGCGCGGTCACGCCCGATACTGCGCCCGCGACGACGCCCAGCAGCCACCCGGGCGGCTTGGGCTGGAGCATCATGATGAGGATGCCGATGGGCGAAAAGAGCGTTGCGACGCCAGCGTAGAGCAGCCAGTCTTCTCTGAGCGAGCGCAGAAGCCTCGCGAGCATGGGAGCGAAATGTTTGCCAGCCGCGGACATGGGCGGAGCGTAGCGGCGGGGCACGAAAGCCCGAAATCACGGCACTTCACTCGGACAAACTACGAGCTGCTCGCGTTCATCGGTTGAGCAACTTCGCCATCCCCTCCCGATTCGCCCGCTCCCGTTCATCCACCACGCCCGTCAGGCTGTCGGCCTGATGATCCGCGTGGTAGCTGCTGCGGACCAGCGGGCCGCTTTCGACGACTTTGAATCCCCGGCGGAGGCCTTCGTCCTGGTACCAGCGGAACTGCTCGGGCGTGACCCAGCGGTCGATGGGGAGGTGATTGCGGGTGGGTTGGAGGTACTGGCCGATCGTGAGGATGTCGGTGGAGTCGAGTGACGAAGCGGGTGAAGCACCCGAGGTGCCCAGCGACGCTTGCGACTTCGTCACTTCGTCACTTCGTCTCTTCGTCACTTTCGTCGCACTCTGCACGTCCTCCATCAACGCGATCACTTCCTCATCGCGCTCGCCGATGCCCACCATGATGCCTGTCTTCGCCACCACGCCCTGCTCCTTGCAGCGGCGCAGCAACTCCAGCGAGCGATCAAACTTCGCGCTGGGGCGCACGGCGGGGTACATGCGGCGGACGGTTTCGAGGTTGTGGTTGATGATGTGAGGCCGCGCGTCGATCACCATCTGGAGCGCGCCCCAGTTGCCTTCGAAGTCGGGGATCAAGACCTCGATGCTCATCCCCGGGCACGTCTCACGCGTCCGCATGATCGTCTCGGCCCAGATCGCGGCTCCGCCATCGGGCAGTTCGTCGCGATTCACGCTCGTGATCACGATGTGCTTGAGCTTGGCGTGCTCCCACATGAGGCGCATGGACTCGGCGACGCGCCGGGGTTCGTCCTTGTCCAGCACAGCCGGCCGGCCGGTCTTCACGTTGCAGAAGCCGCACGCGCGGGTGCACGTGTCGCCCAGGATCATGATCGTGGCGACGCCCCGAGACCAGCACTCTCCCATGTTGGGGCAGTTGGCTTCTTCGCAGACGGTGAAGAGGCGGTGTTCCTTCAGCACGCTTTTGAGGCGGGTGTACTCGGGCCCGCCGGGAACTTTGGCCCGCAGCCAATCGGGCTTCTTCTTCAGGGACAGCTGTTCCTTCTCGCCGGTCTCCTCGATGACCTTGTTGTTGAGCACCATGCCGGTCAGGCTCAGGCCTTTGCCCGGCGCGGGTGGGTCAATGGTGCGCAGGGGGTCGCCTCCCAGGGGGCGGGGGTGGCGGGCCAAGGTTCGGGCTGTGGGGGCGGCGGGAGTGGGGGTGGAAGCAGGAGCGGTCCCGGCAGGCGAAACCTGCCCGGCGGCGGCATCATCAAGCATGGGCGATGGTAGGAACTTTCGATCCGCGACCCCATCCGCACCGGCAAACCGCCAGACCCGCTCAACCGATCCCCTCGCCTTGCCCGATGTTTGGGGTAGTTCTTCTCCGGGTCCGGAAACCTCGCCAGCACCTTTCGCCAAACCCCCCAACCCTACATTCGGCGTGGTTGGCCGTCCAGCGACCTACCCTCCGACCCGGATTGCTTGGCGGAAGGCACAGAATCGGGTACGTTCTTGGTGGCGTTGGGCCTCCACGAACCCATCCGCAAACGTCTGGCGGGTAGGATTTTGGCTTTCGGAACAGTTCGCAGGATCGCGAAGTACGTACATCCCCGCAGGCAGGCTTTCGACGCCTGTGGGTGCAGAAGGAGTCAGGCTGTGGGAAGTCGCGCACGCTCGTCCGGTTGTGTGTCCTTGGTCGCCCGCACGGGGCGCGGTGCTGCCGCTTTGGCCATGGTCGCCGGGACGGTGGGGGTCGGCCTGCTGGGCGGCTGCAAGTCTTCATTCATCGACCAGACCAAGACCGGTCGCTTTGAGCACACGCCCACGATCATGCCGATTCTGGATCGCCTCAGCAGCATCGAGGACGGTCGCGGCGAGGTGGTGGAATACACCGATCCGCTGCCCGAAGACCTGATCCCGCGCCCCAGCAGCTATCGCATCAACCCGGGCGACATTCTGAACGTCGTGATCTTCGACATCATCGCTCCCGAGGAGCGTGAACCGTTCGAACTGCAGGTTGACCCGCGCGGCTTTGTCGAAATCCCGCAGCTCGGCCGCATCGATGTGGGCGACAAGACCACCGAAGAAGCCACCGTTGCGATCGAAGAGACCATCAAGGCCCGCAACCTGATCGCCGACCCGCTGGTGCAGGTGACTGCAATCTCGCAGCGAGGCCAGACCTTCACGATCCTGGGCGCGATCCAGTCGCCTGGGTTGTATCCGATTCCCAAGGCCGACTACCGCCTGCTTGAGGCCCTCTCTGCCGCGGGCTCGTTTGATGAGTCAATTGGCGAGGTCTACGTGATCCGCCAAGTGCCTCTGGTGGATGAAGTGGTCACGGGGAGGGGCGAAAACCTCGAAGGCACCACTCCCACGCTCCGCGGCCCATCCGCGCCAGGTTCGCAGCCGCGCCAGCCCGCCCCCACGGGCGATGACCTGCTCAAGATCATCGACGACATCGCTCCCGAGAAGAAGGACGAACCGGCGACGCCGCCCGGCGCACCCGGCGTGATGCGCCCGCAGGATGCTCCCGCACAGCCCGCCGCGACGCCCGCGGAGCCGCAGCGTCCGCTGATTGATCTGATCGAAGACGATGGCGAGCAAGGCGGCGAGATGGCCGATGGTTCGTCGTGGATCTTCGTCAACGGCAAGTGGGTCCGTGTCAAGGCCGCAACGCCCGAGGAGGCCGCGGCCCTTGGCACGCAGGCCGACGAACTCATCACGCAGCGCGTGATCCGCGTCAAGCTCAAGGACCTGCTCGCGGGCAAGCAATCGATCAACATCGTGATCCGTCCGGGCGACGTCATCCGCTTCCCCCCGGCGGGCACGGGCTTTGTGTACATGTCGGGCGAATTCGCCCGCCCCGGTCCGTACCAGGTCGTGCCGGGCCTGACGCTGCTCCGCGCTGTCACCAGCGCGGGCGGCTACAACGAAATCGCGACGCCCTGGCGCGTGGACCTGACTCGCAAGATCGGCGACAATCGCCAAGCGACGATCCGGCTTGACCTGCAGGCCATCGACGCGAAGACCCAGCCGGATATCTATCTGAGACCCGACGACATGGTCAGCGTGGGCACGAACTTCTGGGCCCTGCCCGTGGCGATCGTCCGCAACGGCTTCCGCACGAGCTACGGCTACGGCTTCATCCTGGACCGCAATATCGCCAACGATCTGTTCGGTCCGCCGCCGGTCAACAGCATCGGCCAGTGACGGGTCGAGTCGTGTGACAACAAGCAACACCAAAGCGACCGGCTCAGTGCCGGTCGTTTCTTATTTGCGGATGAACTTGCGATTGAACTA
>JALHOJ010000117.1:499-7932 GCA_022843045.1 Phycisphaerales bacterium | reverse complement strand
GCTCTTCCGATCTGAGTTCCCGACTGTGGAGGACTTGGAGCACCTTCTTCGCGATCGGATCAGTCACCCCGTTCCTATCGCTTGTTGACAGGAGCAGCACTATCAACGTGTGGCAGAGGGGCACGTTTTGGCACGTTGATCCAACATTCGCGCCGCGTTTGTGGTACAAACTCCGCCGCAAGGATGCGTTCTACCGGGGCACGAGGCCTAGGGGGACAACCCATGCGCCTCGTTCGAACTGACGAAGACGGCCAGTTCATCAGCCGTCCTCCCGTGCAAGCGATTGATTCGTTAGAGGTCTTGGTCCGAGAGCCATTGACAGGTCGGATTCTGTGTCAAGTGGCATTGCGGGTCGGGTCAAGCCCCGTTATCTTGGGAAGCATGCAGCCCGCCGTCGCGAAATCCGGCGTGCCGCAAGTTGGTGACCACACCTTGGTCGCGGGCTCTATCGCCGCGACTCCGGGGCAGCTCGAGGAAAGCATCGAGCGTTGGCTTGCTGATCTTGCCGCACGGAAGAAGAGCCCCAAGACCATCCTGGCCTACAGGCAGATGACCGCTCGCTTTCGAAGGGAGACAGGTGCCAGCGTCGACTCTGATCTCACCCATCAACTCGTCACCGAGTGGATGGCAGGAAAAGGCTGGATGGGTGTCACCTACAACCGCAACCTGAGCTTGTTCCGCTCGCTTTCTAGCTTCATGGAGCACAGCGGGCGGATCGAACGCAATCAGCTCGCGAACGCGCCTCGGGCGGAGGAAGACGGTTCGCTTGGGTCCAGGGCTGCCACGACAGACGAGGTCCGTGCGATCATCGAGCATGCGTGGGCGCGTGAACTGGCTGATCGGCGCTGCAGAGGTCGCGTGCCGCTCTACTTCGCCATGATGGCATATGCGGGGTGCCGGCTGGATGAGCCCTCGCGCATGCGTCGTCGGCACGTGAACCTGGAGCACAGCGTGCCGCACATCCATTGGACTCGCGATCTGCAGAAGAACAAGCAGGAAGCGTGGATAGCCCTGCATCCCGATTTGGTCGTGCTCCTGCGGAAGCACGTGGCTGCTGTTGACGCGGAGCTTCGTGCGGCTGGCGTGCCTGCCTTTGGGCCGGATGATCGCTTGTTCCCCAGCTCGCCAAACAAGGCGACATTTTTGAAGTACCGAGACGAATCCGGCGTGCCGGCTCGTGATTGGCGGGGCGTTCCGCTCACGTCCCATGGTCTTCGCAAGTGGCTGCGGACGACGCTCGGAACCATGCCCGACGTCTCTGAATCCATGGTCAACTTCTTGGCACGGCACGTCGCGGCTGGGTCGCGAATGGCTCAGCACTACCAGGACCCGACGCTCGAGCAGCAGCTTGAGGTGCTGAAAAAGTTACCCACAATCTGGCCCAAGCCTTTGAACGACCGGGGCTTGGATTGTGGAAAACTAAAAAGCGATGGGGTTGCTCTTGCAAACTCCGCCGACATCCGATACAACATGCCAGCGGAATCGACCTCACCAGTAGTTCAAAATGTGCCGAGGGAAGGCCCCTCTCGCCCCAGTTTTTCGGTCGATTTCGCTACTCAACCGGAGGCTGGAGAGGGGCCCTCCTCCGGCACAAGTTCGGCGGTCGGGCAGTCGCCCAAGCGCTCGCGAGATCGAAGCTCACCACAGTTTGCATCCCTAAATGCCGATTTACGGACGCGAAATGTGGGGGCTTGTAACGAGATTGCGGACGTGCTTGAGGCCCTAGCCAGACTGCTGAGGAAAGGCAGCGGCGATGGAGCGTCCACGAGGCAGTCGGCTGGGTAGAAGAGGGGATCGTTGCTGGTTGTTGCGGCCCTCGTGGACCGCGGCGGATTCGATCCTGTTCGCGTTGGTCGTTGTCTTGGTGCTGGCAGTAGTTGGCGCCATGCTGGGTGGGGCCGGCAAGCTCGATCGCGAGCAGCAGCTCGCCCGGCTGATTGCCGCGATCGAGATGGTCGAGAGCGGGGGCAAGGCCGACGCCGTTGGGGATGGCGGCAAGGCGGTCGGCATTCTGCAGATTCAACCTGTCATGGTCGAGGATGTGAACCGCATCCTTGGCGAGGATCGCTTCACGCTGGCCGATCGCCTAGACGCGGCGAAGTCGCGCGAGATTTTCAAGGTCTACACCGACCACTACAGCGCGGGCCGCACCGACGATGTGAAGGCCCGGCGCTGGAACGGCGGACCCCGCGGCGATCGCAAGGCCGCGACTCTCACCTACTGGCACAAGGTTCAGAAGCACCTCAACGTCGGAGGTGCAAAGTGACCAAGCGAGAAGCGTTGTTGATTCACGCCTGCTTGATGGCTCAGTTGTGCGGCTGCGTGCATGACCTTGCCAAGGAGCACGAGCTGGGGGCAGATACGCGCTTTCTTCTTGGGTGGGCGCACGGCACGATCAGCTGCTGTCAGACGCTCGGCATCTTCGACTTTGAAGCGGCTCAGAAGTGGTCTCGCATCCTCGATTGTGCTCGAGGTCGCGATCCATCGGCACTCGCCCCTCACTGACATCCACATGCCCGGGCGTTCCGGGCCACTTCACCCCTGCCTGTCCCAACGGCCAGGCGGGTGGCTTGCCCGCTCACACACAGGAGGCCGTATGTCAGGATGGAACGAGCTCAAGAAGAAGTTTGCTTTGGAAGTCGGCGATCTGCCCACCCCGCAGGGCGCGAACGTCGTGATGATCGAGAAGTTCGACACCGAGCGGTTCTCGGCTGTCAACCCCGAGACCAAGCAGGTGGAGCCTCAGACGCGGCACCGGATGTGGCTGGTCGGGTTTGAGTATCCGCTGCGGCTCAACAACACCCGCGTCGAGACGCTCGCGGCGGTGCTGGGCTGTGGGCCCGAGGACGCCCGGGGACGCAAGATCGTGCTGCTAGCAGGCACGGTTCAGCGGTACGGCAAGACGGTGCCGGACATCGTCATTCACCCCTACGCGCCGGACGAGATCACGCCTTGCACCGATGTCCCGTACCACCTCGCTGCAAGGCAGAACGAGCGGCTGATGCTCGCGATGCAGTGCGGCGTGCGTATCGCCCAGGCACGCACCGCGCTGACCGGGCAAGGTCAGCAGCATCAGCCTGGACCGTCGCCCCAGCCAGGAGCAGCGACGCAGCCGTCGCGAAAGTTTGCCGCGACTGGCGTCGCGCTGGGCAAGGAAGCCGCGGCCGAGTTGATGATGCTGCTCAAGGAGCGGGCGTCGGATTGGAATTGGCTCACGCTTCAGCTCTCTACTCGCGGCATGGGTGAGCTTGTCGCCAATCGCCAGCCGTTTGAGTGTGATGGTGCCATTCGCGAGCCTGCGTGGCGGATCCTGAAGGACATGCCGGTCACGGTCGGTGGGTTTGATCGCGAGAAGGCCAAGGCCGCCCTCATCACCGCGTGGACCCCACCAGCGCCGGTGCAAGGCGAGGTAGTTGACAGGACCACTGGCGAAGTGGTCAACCCCGACGACATCCCGTTCTAAATCAGCCGCCCGCGGCGGGAACGCGGCGGGCGTGCTTTGTCTTTCAAACGCGGCAGCAGCCGCAAGGAGTTCTTGTGATTCAGCGTGCAACAGTGGGACGGATTCTGCATGTGTACAGCCCGCTCTGGACGGGTCCGCAGCCGGGTGTGGTTGTCGGCGGGCCGTGGGGCGAAGGAGCTGATGGCGCACCGGACCAGCAGCGAGCCAACGTGAACGTGCTGCTGGATGGCCTCAACCACCAATCTGCGTTGGATATGTGCCGCAAGCGTGGCGAGGGCAACACCTTTGCATCGGTGCCGGTGTATCAGCAGGCCCCGAAGAACACATCCGATGAGACCTGGGCGACGTTCCCGCCGCGAGTTGGCGATGTTGTTGCACCCAAGCCCCTCGAGTTCAGCTGCCCGTACAAGCCGGGCGACTTCGTCGTGGTGAAGGTCGGCGATGTTGTTGGCCAGATCGAGGACATCAGCTGGCGCATCACTGGTCTGACTGCGATCTGTGTCGTCACCGCAAGCATCAATGGCGAGTTCCGGAGCCGCTGGTTTGATCTGGTTGAGGTTGCGCCGTGCCCTGAGTCGCGCATCCCGCGTGACTGGAAGCGGGCCTGAGTTTCCGCCGGCTGCGGCGGGAACGCCGCGGCCTGGCTTTGTGAGTGCGTTTGTTCCATCTTCGTCGCACCTGCCCTCGATCGAGCTGCTGCTCGAGCCTGGCAGCCTCGACGTGCTCTCTGCGATAGAGCTCGGCGCGGTGGTGCGCATCCTCAGGCTTGCCTGGCAACGCGTGCCGGGCTGCAGCGTGCCTGCGGATGATCGGGCTCTTGCGGCGGTCGCGAGAGTCACTTCAGCGGAATGGCTGAGCATGCAGGCTCAGTTGTTCCGGTGCATGCGTGCGGTGCCGGCAGAGTCCGGACCTGGTCTCCTCTCGTGTGAGATCGCCCGCTTGTACTACCAGGGTTTGGTTCACGCCCAGGCAGCTGCTCAGGAGCAGCGTCGCCGGGCTGGCCAAGCTTCTGCCGCTGCTCGAGCTCAGCGGTCGGCCACCACCAGCCCCGCGTCTGTAGCGGAGGACCAACCAACGGGCGTTCAACGGCCGTTCAACGGGCGTTCAACGGGCGTTCAACGGCCGTTGGAAATCGGCCCTGGCGGGGCAGGAACGCGGTTTGGCGGGGACTCTGCGCGCTTTGTGTCTTCAGCGCTTGAGCGCTCAGATTCAAATGCAAATCTGGAGCGCTCAAGCGCTGAAGGCAGCGACGCATCTCAGATCGACGGACCTGCGGCGCGAGGCGGTGTGATCGCGGCGATCCACGCGGGGATCGATGCCACCGCCCAGGCTCGGCTGACGGAGTGGCGTCGCACGATGAGCCGGCAGCTGCTCGAGCAGGCGGCCAAGCGATGGGCGGCGGAGGGCCGCCTGGGCAACGACGCGGGGCGCGGCAGCAGCATCGACAGCGGGTTCATCATCCGGATCGCGGGCAGCCCGCTGGCCCTGCCTGCCCTGGTGGCGATCGCCATCGGGCGAGCGGACGAGGCCAACGCGCCGTCGGCGCTGGGGTATGTCGCGTCGGCCCTTGGGCTGGTGCGCGGCCGCGGCAGCAAGCTCAAGAGCAACTACGGCAAGCAGCTGACGCCGTACCTGGGCGATCAGGCGGTGCTGGATCACTGGGCCCGCCTCGAGGAGGCCCAGGTCGGAGCCGAGCGGGCCAAGGCCGCGGTCGGCAATGTGTTGGCGCGGGTCGGTCCTGTGCCGGTGACGGATGTTGATGCCTTGCGACAGCGCGTCGCGGGGCAGATGGATGTGTTGCGTCGGCGGTCTGCCGAGCAGAAAGGTGCATGAGGATGAAGTCTTTTCCCCTACCGAGCCAGAACGCATGGAACGCAATCTGCCGGCTGTGCAACGCCCGCGAGGCGGTCAAGAGCTGGCTGTCCAACGAGGAGGAGTCGCTCAAGGATGCCCGCCGCGAGATCGACGAGCTGGGCGTGCGCTCTGAGGACAGCACCGAGTATTGCGGGGCGGCGGGTCGCCTGGTGCGGGCGGAGCGGCTGCGCGATGCGTTCAAGGAACGCCTCAAGGTTGTGGCCAACAAGATCGACGCCGCGGTGCGGGATGCCGCGAAGGGCGAGCAGAAGCTCTTTGATGACATCGACTGGGACGCGATCGAGCAGAAGCCCAGCGCCAAGGAGATCTACCACGCCGACGAGGACGAGGACCAGCTCGAGCTGGGCGGAGGCGAGAAGAAGACCAAGCCGGTGGGGCGTCCTGGGCCGGTGCGGCCTGAGCAGCCTGATCCGTCGCTGGCCGATGGCGAGGACCAGCACCTGGCGGCGAGCGTGCATGAGCTGGACGTGCGCGAGGACATCAAGGGCAAGCTGATCGATGCGGGGCTGACCAAGATCGCGCACCTGGCCAAGATCTGCGATGGGCCCGATGCGGTGCACGAGATGGGCAGCAAGGCCAATTGCGACGCCACCGTCGCGATGGCGCTGATCAAGTCTGTCAAGGCCTTTCGGGCTCGGCACCGCGGTGCGATGCGCGACGTTGAGAGCAGCGAGCCCAGCAGCGGCGGGCTCCGGCTGGTAGGCACGGCGTCGGGCGCGAAGCCGGGTCGAGGCGCGGCCAAGCCTGACGAGAAGGCAGCGGATATCGAGCGCAAAAAGAAGGTACCGCGTCCTGCGAAAGGCTGAGGCGGTGGCTTGTTCATGCCTGGCCCAGGACGGGCCTTTGGCACGGATGCCCCCCATTCCCACGCAGACAGCGCTTCGCACGGATGCGAGGCGCTGGGGAATGCGGGTTGAAGCAGAACTGTGAGGGCGGGGCGAGCGGTTTCGATGGTGCATGTAAACAGGAGCACGATCATGGCGACGGCGATAAAGAGGATCGGCAAGGACACCGGGAAGAAGAGCAGCAAGCAAGCCACAAGCGAGAAGCCAACGGCGTTGACACCAGAGCAGGCGGCTCGCGTGCTGCCTGCAATTGAGAAGGTCGCAGCTCCCGGCAGTGGTCCTCAAGCGGTGATGATCGACATCGGTCTCATCGACACGATTCCCGGCAACCGTAACGATGAAGACTTCGCTCCGGCTGCACTGGCGGAGCTGAGCCATCAGATTGCCACGGCTGGTCTGATCAACCCCGTGACTCTGAAGCGCGCTGAGAAGGGCAGATACATTCTCGCGTGCGGTGAGCGTCGCCTTCACGCCTGCCGGCTCCTCGGCTGGAAGCAGATTCCCGCCATTATCGCTGCGGACTACCTCAACATCGAGGACCTGCGGCTGATCGAGAACATTGGACGTAAGGGCCTGGGGCCGCGGGACGAGTGCCGGCAGGTCCTGGCGGTGATCAACAGCATCTTGGACAAGTCCGCTCCCGTCAATTCAGACGGGCGCATGTATCAGCGTGAGGACTACGAGGCGGCGATCGCGGCGGCAAGCAAGCGGTTCGGGAAGTCAACGCACTGGGTCCGCGAGCGTCTGATGATGGCAGATCTGGGCGACGATGTCTGGAGCCTGCTTGAGAACGGGACCATCACCTGGCTCATCGCCCGCAAGCTCGCGATCATCCAGAACGACAAGGACCGCACGGAAGCGAAGCAGACGATCCTCCAGCGCCTGCGCGACACCAACTACCGCGGGCTTCCAACGCCCAAGGAGATCGACCGCCTCATCGGCGAGCACATCTACCAGCTGAGTGATGTGCGGTGGGAGCTTGACGTGCCTTATGCCGGCGGGCCTGCCTGCAGCACCTGCAGCCACAACTCAAACAACAACCCAAGCCTGTTCACGGAGCTTTCGGTCGATGGTCGGCCCGTGGGCATCTACCGAACGGGAGCAATGACCAGCGAGCGCACGGTGCATGACGCCAAGCCCATTCCCAAGGGCGGGGTCTGCAACCAGGGCGCGTGCTATCGAGCCAAGGCAGCGGCCGCAAAGGCTGCCGTCGACTCAATCGCCGGCAAGGCGATCACCAGGCTGACCCG
>JALHOJ010000117.1:0-489 GCA_022843045.1 Phycisphaerales bacterium | reverse complement strand
TCCGAAGAAGCTGGCAGAGCGGGCTCTCACGCACGCAACCGTCGCGAACGTGTCGAGCCTTGTGCCTGAGGGCCTCAAGCCTTCGGCTGTCGTCGCTCGGCTCAAGCCCAAGCTCGAGCGAATGGCAGTGGCGGGCACGAGTGGAAGCTCGAGCAGCAAGTCTGGTTCAAAGTCTTCATCTTCCGCCAAGCCGTCGAAGGAAAGCCAGGCCAAGCTTGATGCCGAGGCGAAGGCCCTCGATGAGTGGGAGACGTACATCAAAACCTCTCTCGATTCGAATCGCGTGAAGCTGCTCGAGTACTTCAACCAGCATCTTGATCGATACCTCGTGCTCGGCGTCGCGCTGTGCTCGCGCGTCATCAACAACCTGAACCTGGACTGGAGCCCACTCAACAAGGAGACTCGCAGGAAGATCTACGGCAAGGACATGCTCGCGCTGTTCAAGATCGTCGCCACCGAGCCGGGGCCGGCGATGGAGCAGATGAAGAA
>JALHOJ010000116.1 GCA_022843045.1 Phycisphaerales bacterium | reverse complement strand
CTGCGGGCCAGCGACGCCCTGAATGCCTTGAGCGCCGGTCGCGCCCGTGGCGCCGGTCGCGCCCTGCGGGCCGATGGGGCCCTGCGGGCCGGCGTTACCGGCGAGGGCGAAGGCGGCGTACGGAGCCGTCGTGATCTTCTGGCGAGCCGTCAGCGTCGTGTATGCGCCGCCGCCCGCGGGGCGGACGTCGATTTCGATCCAGCGCTGCTGGCCGGCGAACGCGCCGGCGAAGGTCATGTTCTGGGTGAACTTGCCGTTGGTGACGGGCACGTTGAGGGCCGTGACCTGGCCGCCGATCTGGGCGCCGGCGGCGGCAGCGTCGTACAGGCGGAAGCGCATGTCGAAGTTGCCGCTGGCCAGGGCGTTGTTGTTCTGCAATTCACCCTGGTAGCTGAACTCCGTGGTCTGGGCCTGGCCAAAGGCGCAGCCCGCGGCGAGAGCGAGGACCAGCGACGCGCTGGCGGCGAGACGACCGAAACCGTTCTTGAAGCTCGACATGACTGACTCCTTCGGGCCCGACGTTGGGCCGCAACCGTGATGAAACGGGCGAAAACTGGAGAAAACAGGGCAAACGCAATCACCGACGCTCCCGGCGAGCGTTGGGAATCTGACGAAACAAGCTGGGCCGACCTCCAGGTGCCGACGCGACCGACCACACCCCAGCGGGGCGCGGCGACACCTCCGTTCAGAAGAGAAGAGCGGAGGCACGGGGTTGAGGGGCCAGAGATTTGGAGAGAAAAGTCGGGATTGGGTGGCACGGACCTGTCTTCAGGTCCGTGGAAAGGGGTTTTCGGGCTGTGTGGGCGGCGAGAGCACGGCGGGACTTCGCACCGACCGATTCATCGTCGGTCGGTGGCATGAGAACCCGAGCGCGATCGACTCAACGCCTCTTGGAGAACTGGCTTGGCCGGGAGGGGTGGCACGTGGGTCGTCGCATGGGATCCTGCGAGTCTTCTCCTTCGCAGAACAAACAAGGAGATTCCCGCGCCAATTGCGAAGGTGCTCGGTGCAGGAATCACAGCCGCCACGCGGAAGCCGCTGAGCAATGAACCGAGGTCGGGAGCGTCGCCCAAGCCCAGTTCAATGACTTGATCCGAGAAGAACGCAACTCCTCCTGATGAAGTCCATGCGCTGCCATCAGCGCCTCGAGCTTCAAGTGAACTACCGATACCTAGAACTTCTTCTGTCCATTCGCTCGTCATGCCTGCCGCATCGACCAATCCCCACGGCGTGCGCACGCTCGGGTAGGAGTTGAGTGGAATTTGAAAGTCCAGCGCGCCGGGCAGGTCAAAACCCGCGTTGGCCATGCCCGTGCCGTTGCCGCCGAAGCTTGGGGGCGGGCCGTAGGTGATCGTCGTGTCGGTGGAGTTGCTGAACAGCCACCAGCCGCCAACAGAACCGTTGCTGTTCTGTTTCGCAGGGTCGTAGTGCGCGGCTTTCAGCCACTCATCCCAAGTCGGGATGAAGTACTTCGCACCCGGGCTGCGCTCGCGCTGGTCGCTGAACCCGACGGGCGCGAGCCCGAATGTGCTGACGTCGTATGCGCCGCTGAGGAATGCCTCGCGGTTGGTGGCTTTGCCGTTGTGCAGCCAGTTGCAGTAGATCGCGGCGGTGCGCCAACTGATGCCGCCCGCTGCACGCCACTCCGACTGTGCCGTCGTCGTGAACGCCTGAGCGCTGGGGTTCTGAGTGTTCTGCGGCGTGATGGCGATCATCCCGCTCGTGAACGGCAGGCCAACATGCGGGATCGTGTCTCCCACGGGCCTATCCAGCGCGGCGGTGAAGAACCCGGCCCATTCGTTGGACTTTACCTCGTACTTGCCGATGCGGTATTCGTAGTTGACGGTGCCCCGACCGATGGCGCGGTCGCCTGGGGTGCCGTTGCCGGTCCATGGGGCGTTGCCGACAGCGCCAACCGTCACAAAATCGATGCCGGAGGCGGGGTCGACTTGGGCGAGGGCGGCGGACGACCCGGCCAGCGTTGCGGCTCCGGCTGCAATCCAATTCCAACGCACAGTGAGCATGGCACAGTCTCCATGCCTTGCCCGCTGCTCCTCCGATAGGTGTACCGGGAAGTGTGCCGCGGGTTTGGGGAATTGCGAGGAAGAGTGGGAGATTTTGGTTGGGGGTTGCGGGTGGGGCGGGGGTTTGCGGACGTGAGGGCGGAGACTGGGGGATGGTCGCGCGAAGGGGGCGTGAACAGGTCGCCTCCGCTTGCGCGGGAGGGCCCGTTGGCCAATGGGGAAAAGAAAGCGCCCGGCCTTTGCGGGCCGGGCGTGGGAGGGTGACGTTGTTGGTTGATCAGCCAGGGGCCTCAGGCCCCTGGGTCCTTACACGCCGCAGAGGGTGCAGGGGCCTTCGCTGAAGACGAGCAGGAAGCTGTCGATGTCGCAGGGGTCGAAGAGGCTGCCGTCGTTGTTGAAGTCGATGTCGTCGCAGATCGCGGTGACGGGGATGCAGTCGCCTTCGCTGAAGACGCTCAGGAAGGCGTCGATGTCGGTGGGGTCGAAGCTGCTTTCGTCGTTGTTGACGTCGATGTCGTTGCAGACGACGCCGGCGGCGGGGAAGACGACCAGGGCGGGGCCGTTGGCCTGGAAGAGGCCGCCCGTGAGGTTGTCCCAGCCGGCGTAGGTGGCGCTGGTGCCGTCGCCCGCGCCGGGGATGGTGTTGAGGACGATGGTCAGGGTGCCAGCGCGGCCGTTGAGTTCATCGGCGATGGCGGTGCCGCCCGGGTTGTTGCTGCCGGCGATGTCGAAGAGCTTGTAGCTTTCGACGGCGCCGTTGCCCGCGGTGGTGCCGAAGATGGCGGGAGCGGTGCTGCGGGTGAAGTCGTACTGAAGAGCGCTCTGGCGATCGGCGAAGTCGGTGGCGAAGTTGTCAAAGTCGGTGCCGGTGTTGCCGGCGGTGAAGCTGAGCGTGTCGTTGTTGGTGTGGAAGATTTCGACGTCGTTGCCGGGGGCGGCGCCGCTGTTGGTGAAGGCGGCGTTGCTCTGCACAAGGCGGAGGTAGACGCGGCCGGCGTTGGCGGTGCCCAGGCCGCTCATGACGCCAGCGTTGCTGACGCGGAGGCCGGCGTAGCTGGTGTTGGCGGCGTTGTTGATGCCCTGGACGTTCGCGAAGCGAGCGTTGTTGGGGTTGGTGCGGACGCCGGCGGGCGTCACGGTGCCGTTGCTGGTGACTTCAAAGTACACGGCGCCTTCGCAGGAGTCGGGGGTGCCGTTGCCGTCCACGTCGGTGAGGACGTAGGTGACCAGGTCCCAGCTGTCGAGCTTGTTGTTGGCGTTGCAGTCCTGGCCGGGGCCGGGGGTTTCGCAGCCGTCGTTGATGCCGTTGCTGTTGCTGTCGTAGACAGCGGCGTTCTCGGCGCGTTCGCAGGCGTCGATGCGGCCGGTGCCGTCGCAGTCGAGCGTGCCACCCAGGCCGCCCGTGCCGCCCGCGGCGTTGATGTCGCAGGAGTCGGGGACGAAGTTGCCGTTGCAGTCCAGGGCGGGGTTGGTCAGGACTTCGCAGGGGAAGTCGATGGTGCCGTTGCCGTTGCAGTCGATCGTGGGGTTGGCGGCGATTTCGCAGGAGTCGATCTGGCCGTTGCCGTCGCAGTCGATCTGCGGGTTGGTGGTGATTTCACAGGAGTCGAGCTGGCCGTTGCCGTTGCAGTCCAGCGTGCCGCCGATGCCGCCGACGCCGCCGTTGGCGTTGATTTCGTCGCGGTCGCAGATGCTGTCGTTGTCGCAGTCGGCGGGGCAGCCGCCCGTGCAGGGGGCGGGAGCGCTGGCGCTGTTGCGGGGGTTGAAGGTGCTGCCGAGAATCGCGAAGTCCGCGGCGTTGTTGTTGGTGTCCTGGCAGCCGTCGAGCAAGCGAGCGGAGACGAACTGGTTACCCATGCTGCCGGTGGAACCGGAGCCTTCGAAGCAGGTCGTGCCGGCGGCGGCGCCGAACCCGACCAAGTCCACGATGCTGGTATCGGTGGTCGGGCACGCGCCCACGAGGAGGGTCTGGGTGGTCACCAGAGCGACGACGCCGTTGGTGGCGCTGAGCTGGATCTGGCCGGTGCCGCCCGTGCCGGTGCTGGCGGTGAAGTCAGGCGTGCCGATGGGACGGCAGGGAGCGCCCAAGCCACAGGTGCCGATCTGGCCCGGCTCGGTGCGGATCAGGAAGAAGCCGTTGGCGGGAATGGTGATCGAGGGCAGGTTGATCTTGCCGGTGAAGGCGGCGCCGGTGCCGCTGCGGTACTGCAGCGAGTGGCCCGTGAGGGTCACGGGGCTGGCGCCGTTGTTCTTGAGTTCGATGAAGTCGAACTGGAACTCGGACAGGAAGGTGGTGCTGGTGCTGCTGCCGCCGCCGTAGACGGCGCTGATGGTGACCTGGGCCTGAGCGCTACACGAAAGGCCGACGAGGGCCAGCAAACCTGCGATGCTCTTCTTCATGGGGATCTCCTGAGTCTCCGAACCGTTTGAACCAATCTCGAACTGATCTCTCTTCACTCCAGCGGGGCGAACCGCTGGCTTTGGGTGCGGGCTTCTCCGGGCCCGGGGGCTTTGCCTCACGACCGACGTCGAGAGGGTCTGACCGCAACCGACGCACGCCGCCGGCTCACCACGCATTGCTCACTCACGAACCAATCACTCTCCAACCGAACGCGACCACGATCACGCGCCGATTCCCGTGCTCTCCGGCGACTGCCACTCGCGACGCGACCAAACGCGCATCGCTGGGCACTTTGCGGGCCGGACCAAGGAGTCAGAGCGTAGAAACAGGGCGCGGACAGTCAATCGTACCGCGCCGTTTTTGCGTTGTCTTAACAATTTGGACGCTTGCCGTAAAGTCTTCGTGTATCAGACGTTTAGGGTGGGTTTGAGGGGTGACAACCTGGCGCTTTGGGGGGCATAGCCGCGATTCTGCAGGGTTTGAAGCCTCGCCGGGGCGGTACGATGATTGGATTTTGATAGGGCTGCTTGTGGCAAGTGCTCGCGGCGCCGACAGGGTGTCTCTACCGCTTCCGCGCCAGGGTGTACAGCACCACGAAGTCCTTCTCCAAGTCCATCGCGTTTTCGCCTTCGTGCCAGCCTAGGGCCTGGGCGAACTCACGCATCTTGGGGGCATCGTCTTGGTCAAAGGCCAGCACCTCGAAGCCGGCGGCTTCGAGCATCTCGCGCTCGAAGGGGCTGCGGCCGTCGGCCCAGGGGATATAGGGCTTGTCGGGCGGGGATTGGGCGGGGCTGATGTTGTAGATGAGGAAGAGGCCGTTGGGCTTGAGCACGCGGGCGACTTCGCGGAGGAACTCTTCGCGGGGGACGCCCAGATTGATCATGCGCTTGGGGTCATACTCGCGGTCAGTAGGCGGGATGATGTAGCCGCGCTTGAGGGTGTTTTTGCTCACGAACAGATCGAGGTCGCCCTGGACCTGTTCGCGGACTTTGGGGTCGCTGGGCCAGGAGCCGAAAGAGAGGTTGAGGAAGCCCGGGCCGGGCTTGCGGTCGTCGATGCCGGAGGGGGGCACTTCGCCGACGATGGTGTCGCGCTGGTAGAGCTTTTCGAGGATGGGGTCGACCTCGATGCCTTGGACAAAGCACCCGATGCTGGCGAGCAGGCGGAGGTGGGCGACGGAGCCAAAGCCAAAGTCGAGGATGCTCTTGGAGCGGAATTGGTTGGGGGTTGGTTTGCGGCCTTCTTGTGGATTGGCATCGGCCTCGCGCTGGGCCTGTGCGGCGAAGGCATCGTGGGCGATCTGCAACGGGCGGAGGTTGGCGAGCGGGGAGCCGTAGCGGGTGAAGTAGAAGTAGTTGGAATCGAAGGTGCGCTCGGCAAAGGCGGCGCGCTCGGCTTCTGGCAGCGCGGCGTGCTCATCGGCGGAGAGGACGGTGCGCGGCTCGCTGCGAACATACAGCGTGATGGGGTCGGGCATGGGCAGCCAACTGGTGGCGAGGACCAGGCGGCGCATGTCCTCGCCTTGGACGAGGGGTTGCATCTTGCTGGCTTCGCGGCGCAGGATCTCCAGCGCAGAGCGGACGCGTTGCGAGCGATCAACGCGGGGCGGATCGGCGGCGGGCTGCGCGACGGGTTGCGCGACGGGTTGCGCCGCGGGGGCCTGGGCCAGCGCGGGCGCGCTGCAGAGCGTGATGGCGAGCGAGGTGAATGCGAGGGATGCGATGCGGCGCATGGGCAAGCGTATGAAGAGTTCGAGAGGGGCTTGACAACGAGGACGATTTCGGGCATCCTGTGGCCATGAACACCAATCACCCTCGGATCGAAACCCCTCAAGAAAACGGCGTGTCTCGGCGGAGCCTTCTGGGCGCTCTCGGGTTGGGCGGGCTGGGGCTGGCGGCGGGGTTGCCCGTGCTGGGCGGATGCGCGGCGGGCGGGAAGGGCGCGAGCGGAGGGTCAGGGTCCTCGGGCGGTTCGCGCAGGCTGCTGCGGATTGCACACTTGACGGACAGCCATGTGCAAGCCGAGCGCACGGCGGATGAGGGGTTTCAGCAGTGCCTGGCCCATGTGCACGCGCTTCAAGATCGGCCCGATGTGATCGCGACGGGCGGCGACCTGATCATGGACAGTTTTGACTCGGGCAAGGCACGGACGGAGGAGCAGTGGAAGCTGTACACCGCGGCGTTCGCGGCCCATGCCCGAAGCGGGCGCGGGATTCCGGTGATGCATTGCCTGGGCAACCACGACATCTGGGGCTGGAACAAGTCCAAGAGCGGCACGACAGGGAGCGAGGCAGGGTGGGGCAAGCGGTATGCGATGGACCAGTTGGGCGTGCCTGGGTGGTACTACTCGCAGGTGCAACGCGGCGTGAAATTGATCGCGCTGGACAGCGTGCAGACCAACGGGGGCGATGGGTATGTGGGCGGGCTTGACGATGCGCAGTTTGAGTGGCTGCGCGGGGAACTGGCGGCGACGCCTCGGACGCAGACGGTCGTGATCGTGACGCACATTCCGATCGTGCACCTGTCCACGTTGCTCGTGGATGCGGACTTCTCGATGCGGGAGGGTGTGTCGCTGGGCGCGGGGACGATGTTCCTGGATGCGCGGCGCGTGCACAACCTGCTCGAGCGGCATCCCAACGTGCGGCTGGTGCTGACGGGGCACATCCACATGACCGAGCGTGTGGAATACGCAGGCCTCACGCACATCAACAGCGGCGCGGTGAGCGGGGCGTGGTGGCGGTCGCAGGAGAAGGCTCGCGGCGAACGTGCCGCGGATTCGCGCGAGGGGTTTGATCGCAGAGCGCTGCGGTCAGAGCCTGGGTATGGGCTGATTGATGTGTATGAGGACCGGGTGGAGTTTGTGTACCAGGGGTATGGGCGGGTGAATACGGCGACGTGAGTGGTCAGGCATACCCAAACAAAAACAAGAAAATATACCAAACATCTACTTGACGCAATCGCTGGCGTCATGTATTGTATCCGTTTGGTATGCCTTCTCTTCCTCCCAATCATCGGTCAGTCAGTCTGCCCCAGCTTTTGCCGCAAGGCTCTGCACAGCAGCGACTTGGATCTCAGGATGTCTCAGGCCTGCCGGACGCGGCGTTGCTGGGAACGCTGCGCGGGCGGGGGGCGGGAGTAAACCCGATCAACCGGTTTGAGACGCTGGGGGTGGTGGCGGAGGAGGCGTACCTCGATGCGCTGGCGCGGGGGGAAGCAGAGGGCGATGGAGATCTCGATAGAGGGGGAGCATCAGCGTGCCAAGTTGGGACGCAAGTCGGGACGAGCGTGCTCGAGGACGCGTCGCGGTCGGTGCTGAACAAGGTCGACTCGCCCGACTTGCCGTTTGGGTGGACGCTCAATCCGTATCGCGGGTGCGAGCATGGGTGCGTGTACTGCTACGCCCGGCCTGATCACGAGTACCTCGGGCTGTCGAGCGGGTTGGACTTTGAGACCAAGATTTTCGCGAAGATGGACGCGCCCGCGCTGCTTCGCAAGGAACTGGCGTCGCGCGCGTGGGAAGGGGAGCCCATCATGCTCGCGGGCGTGACGGACGTGTATCAACCAGTCGAAGCCGACCTGCGGATCACGCGCAAGTGTCTGGAGGTCATGCTCGATATCGGGCAGCCCGTCACGATCATCACCAAGA
>JALHOJ010000115.1 GCA_022843045.1 Phycisphaerales bacterium | reverse complement strand
CGACCAAGGCGATCCGCGTGAGCGTTCGCGCTGGCGATCTTGGCCCCTGCGTGACTATCGAGGACAGCGGCGCCGGCATCGAGCAGTCCCTCCGCGTCGCAGCGTTTGATCCCTATCGCCGCGGCGTAACCAAGGCCGCGGGAACAGGCCTGGGCCTCGCGACCGTCAAGCGATACGTCGAAGCCGCGGGCGGAACGGTTTGGCTCGAGGAATCCGACTTGGGCGGCCTCAAGGCCACCTTCGTGATCCCCGCGAGCGTTTCCGTGCAGCCGCGCCTCGCCGCGTGACGAGTTCCCAGTGGTGATCTCTGCGGTCGGATCAACGTCCGGCGTGCCACCACATCCGAGGCGACCCCTCAGATGGTCATGATTTCCTTGGTCTTGGACTCAAGCAACTGATCCGCGGTGGTTTCGTACTTCTTGAGCAGTTCCTGGATCTCCTCCTTGAGCTGCTCAAGGTCATCCTCGGAATAGTGCTTGGCCGTCGCCTTCTTCAGGTCGTCCGCGTGCTTGTTCGCGTCGCGACGCCCGTTGCGCATGATGACCTTCTGCTCCTCGCACATCTTCTTGATGCGGGCCGCTTCCTTCTCACGCCGATCCTTGCTCATGGGCGGCAGGTTCAGGCGAAGCTGCTTGCCCTCGGGCATCGGGTTGATGCCCAGGCCGCTCTTCTCAATCGCCGTCTTGATCGCGTTGACCAGCGACGCATCAAAGGGCTTGATCAGAATCTGCGTCGACTCGGGCACGCCGATCGCCGCGAGATTCTTGAGGTCAGTGAGGGACCCGTACGCGTCCACCTTGATGAACTCGACGAGGGCGGGGCTGGCACGCCCGGTGCGCACGCCCTTGAATTCGGACTTGAGGTAATCCAACGCCTTTTCCATCGCGGCTTCGGCTTCGAAAAGAATCGTGTCTGGGTCCATGGTTGGTTTCCGTCTGAAGGTGCTGCGTCGCAGCCTCCCCGAAGGCGATTGTATCTGGCAGTCGGGTGGTTTGTGACACCAAAGGCGGGGCAAGTAGTCCCGTACCCTGAGCCATGGCTGCTCCCCAACTCCGCGTCTCCTTCTTTGGCGCTTCTGGCGAAGTCACCGGCTCGTGCTACCACATCGACACGGGCACCTCGCAAGTGCTCATCGACTTTGGCTTGCATCAGGGTGGCAGCGACGCCGACGTGCGGAATCAGCGGCAGTTGCCGTTTCGGCTTGATTCGCTCGAAGCCGTGGTGCTGACCCACGCCCACATCGATCACATTGGTCGTCTGCCGCTGCTGTGCCGCCAGGGTTTTCGCAAGCCCATCTACGCAACGCCCGCGACGTGCAAGCTTGTGCCGATTCTGCTCGAGGACTCCGCGCAGTTGCAAGAGAACGACGCCCTGCGTCAGTCTCGCAAGAACGCGATGCGGGGGCGACCAGAGGTCAAGCCGCTCTACACGCCCAAGGACGTGCCGCCCGTGCTGACGTTGCTCACACCCGTCGAGTATCAAAGGCCGCGTCAGGTCGCGCCGGGCATCACGGTGCGCTGGACCGAAGCGGGTCACATCCTGGGCTCCGCAAGCCTTGAAGTCACCTGCACGCTTGCGGATGGCAGCAAGAAGGTGGTCGTCTTCTCAGGCGATCTGGGCCCTCGGGGCGTGCCGCTCATGAAGGATCCCGAGCCGCCCCTGATGGACGCAGACAAACTGCCCGACCTGGTGATCTGCGAGTCAACCTACGGCGATCGCGATCACCGCCGTCTCGATGACACCGTCGAGGAATTCGCAGGCATCCTCCGCGAAGCCATGTGGGACAAGGACAAGGTGCTGATCCCCGCGTTCGCGATCGGGCGGTCGCAGACGATGCTCTACTACCTCAACGAACTCACCAACTCCTGCCGCTGCCCCAAGTTTGACGTGTACCTCGACAGCCCGATGGGCGCGGAAGCGACCAAGCTCTACAAGCAGTTCGAGAAAGACCTCGACGGCGCGGCCCGCGCACTGGTCGCCGCAGGCGAGGACCCCCTGGGCATCGACCACATCCGCATCACGCAATCGGGCGATGAATCGCGACGCATCAACGACCTTCGCGGGAGCATGGTCATCATCGCCGCCAGCGGCATGTGTACCGGCGGCCGCATCATGCACCACCTCCGCCACAACCTCTACAAGCGCGACTGCCGCGTGATCATCGCGGGGTTCCAGAGCCGGGGGAGTCTCGGTCGCCGCCTCGTCGAAGGCGCAGACGAAGTTCGCATCTTCGGCGAACCAATCGTCGTCCGCGCCAAGATTCACACCCTGGGCGGCTTCTCCGCCCACGCCGGACAGACCGACCTGATCCGCTGGCTCGAAAACTACCGCCCCCGCGGCAACCAGACGCCCAAGTTGGTGCTGACGCACGGCGAAGCCGGGCCGCGGATGGCGCTGCGAGATCTTGCCGAGAGCAAGTTGGGCTTTTCAAGGACGTTCCTGCCAGAGTGGGGGGCGAGCTTGCTCGTCTAGCCCGCCCTTCTGCCAGGCCTACAACAACACATGTGCGGCATCGCCGGCATCCTGCGAACCTACCCGCCGGGCACTCAGGTCCCGCCTCGCGAAGAGAGCATCCGCGAGGAGTGGCTCGACATCCTCGACGAGTCGATCAAGCACCGCGGCCCGGACGGCGCGGGCCGTTTTCGCGATCGCGTGGTGCGAGCTGACGGCACGACGGTCGACGTCGCCCTGATCCATCGCCGCATGGCAATCATCGATCTTGCGGGCGGCCACCAGCCCATGCTCCTCAAGCCCGACGAGCCGGACGCGCCGGATCAGGTCGCGGTGGTGTTCAACGGGTGCATCTACAACCATCGGGAACTGCGGAAAGAGCTCGAGGCGGAGGGGGCGAGGTTTCGCACGGATCACAGTGATACGGAGGTTTTGTTGTGGGGGTGGAAGCGGTGGGGACGAAGACTTTTTGAGCGTCTGGAAGGGATGTTTGCGCTTGGGATTTGGGATCGTGGCGAGGCTCAGCTCGTGTGGGCGACAGATCGTTGGTCGGAGAAGCCCGTCTTTTCTGCAGACTTTTCGCGCGGTCTCGCGCCCGAGGCAAAGGTGCCTCGTGATGTGATGCAAGCGTGGGGAAGCACGGTGTCGGCGCTGACTCTGTTGCGTCATGAGTTGAGCCAAGGGCGCGACTTGGAGCGATCGGTGCCTGTGGGGAATGATGTTGTGAGTCAGTGGCTGCGATTCGGCTGCGGCCAGCATGGGCCAACGCCCGCATGTCAACAACTCTCGATGGGATTTCAGAACGTTCTCTTGGGTGGTATGTTGACGTGCGAGACTCGCCCTTGGGACAGTGCGAGCTATGGCGGAAAGCGGCGACGCAGCCGTGACTTGGGCGAAACCGAACTTGATTCGCTCCTGCGCGATGCGGTACACACTCGGCTTGATGCGGATGTGCCGCTTGGCGTGTTTCTCAGCGGCGGGGTGGACTCTGCGATTGTCTTGAAGTATGCGAGCGAAGTGAAACGCGACGTGCAGGCGTTCACTGTCCGCATGCCCGTTGGGGCTTTGGATGAATCGCACGCCGCGGGGGAGACCGCACGGCATCTTGGGGTGCAACACCACATTCTGGAGTGTGAGCAGGACTGCGCGAATGATCTTGTGTCGATCATCGAGCAGGCGGGCCAGCCGTTCGCGGACAGTTCGCTTCTCCCGACGCTGTGGCTGTGCCGAGCCGCACGGAAGCACATTCGCGTGGCATTGGGCGGTGAGGGAGGCGACGAACTGTTCGTGGGATATCGACGACAGCAGGTGATACCGCACTTGCACGCGTTGGACGTCTTGCCGCAGTGGATGCGAACGGCGGCTTCAGGGCTGTTGCCCGTGGGGGTCAACAGGCCAGGGCTGAACTCCGTCGCTCGCTTTGTCAACGCCTTGGCGAACGATGGCTACGACGATCTGCTTTCGATTTTTCCGCAGTCCGAGTTGCTTCGGTTGTGCAACCAGAAACGAGATCAGAACGAGCCGATTTTCATCGAGCCCAGGCACGAACCGGGCACTCATGACTACGAGTATGCGCGACACCGAGATTGGCAACTCGATGAATGGTGCTATCTCCCATACGACCTGCTACGAAAGGCGGACATCGCGTCCATGGCGGTACCGCTCGAAGTGCGACTGCCTTTTCTTGACTCTCGGGTGACAGCCGCCGCACGTTCGGCCACCCGCGAGTCCCTCCTCCTCAACGGCCAACGCAAAGGCCTCCTCCGAGCCCTCGCCCGCAAGTACCTCCCCGCCTCCATCGTCGACCGCCCCAAGATGGGCTTCGCCATCCCCCTCGCCGACTGGTTCCGTTCCGACTTTGGCTCCCTCCGCACGCTCCTGGGCGACCTCGTCATCAACGCCCAGGACCCCTTCCCCGCCGACATTCTGGGCTGCGAGCTAAATCGCACGTTCATCCGCGAGCTCTTCGACCAGCACATGTCCGGCAAGCGCGACCACGCCCAGCGGCTCTACGCACTGCTCGTCATGGCCATCTGGTGCCGCTGGTACCGCCGCATCACTCGCGGCGAAGCCGCTCGCCCGGCGCAGCCATCCCGCCCGTAAGTCCACGCCGCGTGGAGGCGTACCGCTCTCGCTTCCCCCGTCCACACTCCCCGCTCCCCGCCTCCCGTTCCCCTTCTACCATCGGCCCATGCACTTCGGCCTGCGATCCGTTTTCTCCGTCTCGTTCGTCGCTTTGACGCTCGCCGCGACCCCCTCGCTTCGCGCCGACATCGTCGCGGACCTCAATAAGAAGGCTTACGGCGACATTCCCGAAGCCCGCCGCAGCGATCTTGTCCTGCTGCCCCTGCTTGCCAAGTCCGCCCCGCCGCCGTCCAACGTCGGCAACTATCACGAAGCCCGCCTGCTGCTGGGTGGCATGAAGGGGTGGGACCAGGCCGCCGCCTGGGCCTCCGCACCGGCTCAGCAGGAACTCATTCAGGCCCTGCTGCGGGTCGGTGCCGAACGCGACTTCCTCAAGGCGTTTGAGTTTGGCATGCCGTACGGCTTCGAAGGCGTGTCGCCCGACCTCATCCGCGCCGGACTGATCGTGAATCTCGGCGATCCGCCCACGATCGCCGCGGCCCAGTACTCCTATCTCCCCGCGCTTGATCGCCTCGAGATGCTCGCGAACGTCGAGGCGTCCCGCCTGCTCTCGCAGGACAAGACGCACGCGGCGATTGACATCATGATCGCCATGGCCCACCTCGGCCGCCAGATGTGCGATCGCGCGATGATCCGCGAGGCGCAGTGGGGGATGGAAGTGCTGAGTCGTTCGATGGAGCGAGTCCGCGATCTGGCCTATCGCGCGGTCCTCGACAAGAAGGCAATCGATGTGCGGTTGCTCGCGACCCAGATCGATCGCCTCGATCCTGAGGGCTTCTTCAAGATCGGCCGCATGGCGATGCCCACCGGCGACCAGATTGGCGCAACCCAGGTCATCGAACGAACTCGCGACAACGAAGTCGGTGGGTTCAACGTTCCCGCTCTCGCATCCACCATGGCCAAGATGGGCGCTGGCGGTAAGCCCCTGCGCCTTTTCAGTGAAGCCGCGACCTGGAGCGATGCTGCGAAGAAGAGCGCCGGTCCGCAGGCGATTCAAGAACGAGTCGACGGCGTCTACACCGACTGGCGCGTTCGCTGGGCGATGAACTACTTCGATTCCCGCCTGGGCAACAAAACACCGTATCAGGATGTGGACAAGGATCGGTACCAGTTGCTTGTGGTCGCCGTGCCCGACATGGCTCCCCTCGAGCGAGGCCGCCAGGCCGCCGAGACCGAAATCGTCGGCGCCCGCACCGCCCTTGCTTGCGTGGGTGTCTATGTCACCACCAATGGCCAGCCGAATCTCATCACCGCCGTTCGTCCGCGCTGGGTGAAGGCCATTGACGCCGACCCATTCAACGCGGATCGTGCCAAGCCGCCGCTCCAGTACTTTGTGCCGCGCACCTCGTTTGAGGCTTCCATCGTCGAGCGCACGCCCTCGGGCAAGGAGAACTTCAGCGTGCCGCTCACGGGCGACACGTTCGTGCTCTATTCGCACGGCTCCGACAACGCCGACGCCAAAGCCCGCCGCATCGAGAACACCTGGGAAGTCGTGCGCGGCGCGGACTATCTCATCTGGCCGCCGGTCCTCAGCGTTTTCCGCCAACACCTGATCGACGCTGGCGAACTCGAGTGAAGTCCGCCAGTCCTTCTCACCATCAATCACCAAGCATGTCATCACACGCACACAAACTCGTCATCATCGGCTCCGGCCCCGCCGGCTGGACCGCTGCCATCTACGCCGCCCGTGCCCAGCTCGATCCCGTCGTCTATTGCGGCGTCGCCAAGCAGGATCCCGGCCCCGTCCTCCCGGGCGGCCAGCTCATGCTCACCACCGAGGTCGAGAACTACCCCGGCTTCGAACACGGCATCATGGGCCCGGAGATGATGGACAAGTTCCGCAAGCAGGCCGAGCGATTTGGCACCAAGGTCATCGAAGACGACATCGCCCGCTGCGAGTTCTCGAAGGACCCTGTCCACACGCCCCACACCCTGCACACCGCAGAGGGCCAGAAGATCCACGCCCACGCCGTGATCATCGCCACCGGCGCGACCGCCAACTGGCTGGGCCTTCCCAACGAAATGAAACTCGCCCGCGCGGGCGGCGGCGTTTCGGCCTGCGCAGTCTGCGATGGCGCACTCCCCGCCTTCCGCAACCAGCCCCTCGCCGTCGTCGGCGGCGGCGACACCGCGATGGAAGAAGCCACGTACCTGACCAAGTTCGGGTCGATGGTCTACATCATCCACCGCCGCGACTCCTTCCGCGCCAGCAAGATCATGCAGCAGCGGTTCATGAGCCGCCCCAACGCCAAGGTCCTGTGGAACAAGGTCGTGATCGACGTCCTCTCCGCCAAGGACGAACGAGGCCACGAGAAAATCAGCGGCGTCCTCCTCGAAGACACCGTCACCAACGCCCGCAGCGAACTCCCGCTCAAGGGCCTCTTCATCGCCATCGGCCACACCCCAGCGACCAAGTTCCTCAAGGAGGCCGGCCTCGAGTTTGACGAGTCTGGCTACGTCGCCCTCAAGCAGCGAAACAGTTACACCAACCTGCCAGGCGTCTTCGCCGCT
The DNA here is from genome assembly GCA_022843045.1 of Phycisphaerales bacterium. Classification (GTDB taxonomy): domain Bacteria; phylum Planctomycetota; class Phycisphaerae; order Phycisphaerales; family UBA1924; genus BJHL01. The sequence continues at coordinate 966 of JALHOJ010000115.1, read as the reverse complement.
GGCGACGTCGCCGATGGCCAATACCGCCAGGCCGTCACCGCCGCCGGCATGGGTTGCATGGCGGCGTTGGACGCGGAGCGCTGGTTGGGTGCGGCCGGGGTCCACTAGGCCCGAAAACCGATATTCTGCGGACTTTGGATAAAGCCTGACACGGATCTGGCCCCATCCGGGCCGTTCGTCGCCATATCCGCTCAATTTGTTGGGCGTAACCCTGAGGGTTTCTACCTATACTCTCACTATGGCCCTACCGGCCCACAGCCAATCCGGCCCAATTCCCCAGCCCCAGCCGGGCGTCGTCTATTGCTCGCCTGCAACGTTTCTGCCCTTCGACGGCTACCCGGGAGTCTGCGCGCTCGCTCGTGACATCAACATGCGGATCCTCTGGTGCAATGCCGAGTATGCCCGCATGTGCGAACGCTCTCAGGAGTCCCTGATCGGGACCACCCTGCACGACCTGATGACCAGGGAAATGGCCGATGAGCGGTCCGCCCGCATGCGCGAGATCTGGGCCTCGGGCAAGCCCGGGCGATACTTCCAAGTCTGGAAGGACCATCGATACCTGACCAACATCTGGCGCCTCGACCCGCAGGCCTTCGGTTGTGATGGTCTCTTCGTCCTCATGACCCGTGGCCTGACGACGCAAGTGCCGGGGCTCGACATGTCCGAAGTGGGCGTCATCACCACACCCCACCTGGACCAGCTCGAGAAACTCTCCCGCCGCGAACTCGAAGTGCTCTATCTCACCGCCATGGGCATGAGCACCGACGAGATCGCCAAGCACATCCATCGCGCCTCCAAGACCGTCGAGAACCACATCGCCTCCATCATGGAGAAAATGAACTTCCAACGCCGCACCGAGCTCGTCCGCTTCGCCGTCGAGCGCGGCGTGCTTGGCTTCGCCGAGCATGAATGGTCCCTGATCGCCGCCCGCAAGTCCGATGGCCGAGACCGCGACTAAGAATGACC
>JALHOJ010000114.1 GCA_022843045.1 Phycisphaerales bacterium | reverse complement strand
CAAGGCTCCCCAGCGTGTGAACCCAATCGCGCGCCCGGTCTCTTCGCCCGTCAGTCACGCCGGATCTATGGAGGTGTCGGGGTTGCCGCAAGGCCAACCCCAAGACCGAGCTGCCCGTCCGCGCGTGCCCTGAAAACTAACTCAAAGTGCCCCGCCGAAACGCCGGCGAAACGCCGGCGTCAAGAACATCGCTCCGCGCCCCGTCTGTCGCTCCATTGCTCTCCCCACCTTCGCACTTTCGCACCGCCGCACTTTCGCACCCTCGCACTCCCCCCACTCCGTCTCTTCGTCTCTTCGTCTCTCCTCCTTACCCTCCCCCATGTCCAAAAAACCCCTCGCGATCCTCATGCTGATCGCGATCCTGATCTCCGCCGCGGGCCTGCTCTGGCAAGCCCTCGCCACGCGCAAGCCGCCCGCCGCAGCCACCGACGCCGCCGCAAGTAGCTCAACTGGCCCCATGCATCTCGGCCGCGTCGAGGTCGTTTCGCCCGCGACTGCCGCCGAGGCCTCGTACACCACCCGCGGCCGGATCGAAGGCCTGCCCGAAGCCCAGTTCCGCCCGGGCGGCGTGATCTACCTGCAACTCCACCACGAAGTGATCCCCGAGTTCGTCGGACCCACGGGCGAAGTCGAAGGCATGAAAGAGATGATCATGGATTTTCCGACGATCGCGCCGGGCGTGTCGTGGGAAGGCATGAAGGTGGGCGATCCCGTGGAACTGACCTTCGAAGTCCGCTGGAAGAGCGACCCGCGCTTCATCCTGACGCGCCTCGTGCGCCTCCCCGACGACGTCACGCTGAACCTCAGCGCGGTCGAACGCAAGTAAGAACCGAGCGGCGCAGATCGCATCTTCGAGCACATGGCGCAGACTCACAAAAGAAAAAACCCGGCTCCCACAAACAGAGGGCAGGAACCGGGTCTCGTGGGGGTCTTGGTTGTCGTCTTTCATCGCGGCTTTGTTTTCACAACTCGCGGTTCAGACACCATTCTTTTCGAAGGGGCCCAGCGTGCGGTTCCGCGTCGAGAAAAAAAATCTTTGCCTGGCGCATCGGGGCAAAAATGCCAGCAAAATAGGCCTGAAAACCGGGTCCGAAACCACGCGAGGATCTGGGCTTACGCACCCTTGAGCCGCTGGATCACCAGTTGCAGGTCCTGCCAGACCTTTCGGCGGTTGTCCTCGGTATAGGACCGCAGCAGGAACGCCGGGTGGTACGTGGGCATCACCGGGATCGTCAGGGCCTCGCTCGCAGAGCCAACGAGGGGGGCGGGTATCGCCAGTTCGTGCCAGCGCCCACGCAGGCGGCCCATCGCTTCGTCGGTCTTGAGCAGCGTGCGGGTCGCGGGCAGGCCCAGCGTGACGATCGCCAGCGGCCGCATGATCGCGAGTTGTTCCATCAAGTACGGCTCGCACAGCCCGGCCTCGCGGCTCGTGGGCGTGGCGTTGTTGGGCGGGCGCGTCTTCAGGACGTTGCAGATGTACACGCCCTTATCGCCCGCATCCCCATCGCGCGACAGGCCCATCGCCGTGATCATCTTGTTGAGCAACTGGCCCGAGCGCCCGACGAATGGAACGCCCGCCTTGTCTTCCTCTTCGCCCGGCGCTTCGCCCACGAACACGATGCGTGCGGCGACGTCGCCATCGCTCCAGACGATCGAGTGATGATCGGTGACAAAGTGCTGGTGCGGCGCGTCGGCTTCGTATCGAGCGCGGAGCGCGGCCATCGCGCGGAGCTTGAACGCGCGATCATCTTCGCCCGTGGCCCGATCCGGCAACTTCCAATCCGGCAGTCGCATCGCCGCGGAGGCTGAGTAGCCGCCTTCGGGTACATCGATCAGTGCCGGGGCCGCGGGCTTGCCGGCGGGCTTGGGCTCAGCGATGGCGTGGGAGCGTGCCGACTCGCGCGGCGGTTCGCGTTCGATCAGTGGCTCGACTTCGACGGGCTCATCGAGTTCGATCGCCGTGACATCGCTCGCGCTTCCCGGGCCGCCCTTGCGATACGCCGGCACAAAGTCCACGCCCAGCAAGCGCGCGGTTTGGGCGTGCTGGCGGACGACGGCGGCGAGGCGATGCGGATCGACGGGCATGCCGCGAGGGTACGGAGCGAGCTGACGCGTGAGGAGCAAGGCAGGTTCGTCGGGATTGACATGTGCTGGGCTATGCACAATGTGCTCTTGCATGGCGAAGCCATGCCGTTCAATAGCCGTGGGTCGCCGCGAAGCGGCACCCACGGAAGAGAGGGCAGAATCGTCGCACCGCGCAGCGGTGCAGATGGGAAGTGTCTGGATGCCGACCCGCACCGCTGCGCGGTGGTATGACGTCGCTCGACCGTGGGTGCCGCTTCGCGGCGACCCACGGCTATACACCATCACGGCTTCGCCGTGGAAACGCATTTGGCCTGACGACCAGCAATCGGCGTCGGCAGTAAGTTCTGCGACTCCGGCGTGGAAGGCCGGGAGACTCTCGGGCGGGACGCCCGAGCCACTGGCCTTCGCGGTTACTTGGGCTTGGCGGGGGTCGTCACCGGCTCGGCGGGTGGCGGGGGCGTCGTGGTGGGGGTGGTGGGGGCCTGCTCGGGCGTGGTTTCGGTAGGGGCTGGCTCGGGTGTCGGCTGGACGGTGCGTGGGTCCTGCGGATCGCGCGCGGCGGGGGTCACGGGGCCGGAGGTCTTGCCGTTGGTGCTGGGGATGCCATCACGCTCGAGCAGCACGGGCAGGAACGCGCCAGCGAGGCCGCCCACCAGCAGGCCGATGATGAGGCCAGGCATGAAGTGGGTGACGAACGCCGCGCTGCCGGTGCGGGCGGGGGCGGACGGGGCGGTTTGATTCTGGGGTTCGCTCATCGGAGACCTCGTGCAAAGAACCTGCATCCACTCGACCGGCGTGATCGTTCCACGGCCCCGCTAGCGCAACTATACCCGAACCCGACCGGGTGAAGGAAGCGCGGGCGTGCGCTAAGAACGTCCGTTCTTCGTCGCGCCTTGGTGCGGTATCGGGCAAAGCGTGGTGCGGGGTTGGGCGGCGGGCGGAAAATGGGGCCTGGAATGTTCAGCCTCGGCGCATGCGGGCGACCCAGCGGCCGTAATGGAGCATGGCGCGGAGCTTTTCCGCGCGGGAGATGCGCGAAGAGTCCGGGCCGATGGCGGTGTGCCAGCGCCAGGTCCAGTACTTGCCCCTGAAGTTGCAGCGCGTGATGAGGGCGAGGCGGGCGAGCTCGTAGAGGGCCCAGAGGTTGTCGAGGAAGGAACGCATGGGGTCGCTCTCGGAGGACAGATTTACCACGGAGAACACGGAGATCACGGAGAAGAAGAAGACAGAAGAGTCGCCGCGGATTTTCGCGGATGAGCGCGGATCAAGGCAGGACTTGTCTTTCCTATCCGCGTCCATCCGCGCAAATCCGCGGCCACTCTTCTTTCACCGTTTCAAACTACGCCGTCGCCATGGTCCGCTTCACCCACTCGATCGTCTCCTCGAGTCCCTGCTCGAAGCCGGTGACGGGTTCGTAGCCCAGGGTTTGGCGGGCGAGGGTGATGTCCGCCTGTGAGTGCTTGACGTCGCCCTCGCGTTCGGGAAGGAACGAAGGCTGGATGTGCGGGTTGCCCGTCAGTTTCGCCAGGGTGACGGCGAGGTCGAGCACGCTGATCCTGCGGCCCGTGCCGATGTTGAACACCTCGCCCATGAGTTTGTTGGGCGACGAGCCCGCGAGCAGCGTCGCGAGCACGGCGTTGGCGACGAACGTGAAGTCGCGGGTTTGCGCGCCGTCGCCGTAGATCTTGGGCGGCTGGCCCGAGAGCAAAGCCTTGGCGAACGCCGCGACCACGGCGGCATACGCAGAGTCGGCGGGCTGGCGGGGGCCAAAGACGTTGAAGTAGCGCAGGGCGACGGTGGAGAGGCCGTAGCAGCGCGACCAGGTGGCGAGCAGTTGTTCGCCGGCGATCTTGCTGGTGGCGTAGGGCGACATGGGCCGGATCGCCATCGTCTCGACCTTGGGCAGTTCGAGTTGGTCGCCGTACGCGGAAGAACTCGCGGCGAGCACGACCCGCTGGGCCTTGGCGGCGCGGGCGGCTTCGAGGATGCGGAGGGTGCCGGTGGCGTTGACGCTCCAGGTGCGCTGGGGCTCGGCCATCGAGCGCGGGACCGAGCCAAGCGCCCCGAGGTGGAAGATGACCTTCGCGCCGTCGCAGGCCTCGGCGAGGGATTCGTCGTCCAAGATGCTGCCGTGGATGAAGGTGAGGCGGTCGGGCTCAAGCTCCATCAGGCCCGCGAGATGATCGACGGAGCTGTTGGACAGATCGTCAATGACGCGGACGGTGGCGCCGACGGCCATCAGGACATCGACAAGGTGCCCGCCGATAAAGCCAGCCCCGCCCGTGACGCACACGGTGGTGCCTTCGTACGCGGCGCGGAGCTTCGCGACCTTGTCGGCGGGGAGCTTCATTGCGGTGAAGGGTAGGAGGAATGACTGGGGGTTGTTGGTGTATGTCGTGACTTGCTGGAAAACGAAAGCGGGGCCCGTCAAGGCCCCGCGTCAGTCGATCGAGTCTCATTGCTCACTGGCCGCAGGCGGTGCAGGGGCCTTCCTGGAACATGAGGTTGAAAGCGTCGGTGTCGCAGGGGTCGAAGAAGACGCCGTCGTTGTTGAAGTCGATGTCGTTGCAGGTGGCGGTGCTGGGGATGCAGGGGCCTTCGCTGAAGACGCTGAGGAACGCGTCGATGTCCTGGGGGTCAAAGCTGCTGCCGTCGTTGTTGAAGTCGATGGGGTCGCAGATCCGGGGCAAAAGCACGGCGTGGCTGGATGTGTGATTTGGCGTGGCGTAGCTTGTTCTCGTCACCCAGATGTTGTCATCGCTACGAGGAGCAAAGTAAACCCAGTCGGTGTCGAACGCCGGCCAATCGCCCGTGATGAACTCAGACTCGGTCTGAAAGCCGCTTGCGGGTGTCCAGACGAACAACTTGATGAACCTTCCCGGCGTGCTCATGTCGCGGTAGGTTCCGTAGACCACACCTGACGCGGTCATGCCGTTGACGCTGGATTCCCAGTCGCCCGTTGAACTTGACGACAAGATGACGGGCGTGACGGCGTTCGAAGCCGTCACCATGAAGGCCCGGGTTGCGCTACCGCCAATTGACGATCGCCATCCCGATATATTCACGAACGCATCGCCGGAGTCTGTTCTCACGACGCCAGCATGCCAAACCGAAGTCCAAGTTGCAGGAAAGTGTGGCGTGAGATCCCAGTATCTCAGTTCTTGCGTCGCGTAGTCATACTGCCATGGAACATCAACCTGGGGACTGATCTGGCGTGTCGAGACACCAACGAGCAAGGGACCGTCGAAAGTGTTGTTTGCCAACGTGCGATAGCGGCCGGTTGGGGAAACGAAGGGGCCGCTGTAAAGACCCACCCGGGTGCTGCTCCAGTCGTTGGAGTCAAACACTATCGCACTTGTGCCCCGCCCGGCTTCATCGGCGTCGCAGACGAAATAGCGAGACTGGAGCCATCCGCCCAACTGCACGGTGAAGTTGGAGAACGTCAGGGGACGAATCACCCCGGTGGCGCGCGTCCAAGCCCACGGCACGTCGCGCAGCACTCCGCCGGAGGGCGCGTATTCCGTTGTCGTGCCGACGACGTGATCAAACAACTGGGTCCGGCCCTGCCAAGAGACGCTGGTGAATCGGCTTTGGGTGGTTGAAGAGCGATACTGCGGGCCAGTGAGGCCCAGCCGCGTGAGCGCGGCGGTTGCGGGGTTGTAAAGCCAAGCGGTTTGCCCGCGATTCTGGAGCGAACCGTCAAAGATGCTCGAGACTCCGAGGACGGAGCCATCTTCGTACAACTGCATGATGCGGGAATTCTGAAGTCCGGTCGCGGATGTATGCTCGGCATCGAACAACCCGATGCGGGACGTCGCGCCCGTCACGGGGTGACGAATCCAGGTACTCTCGCCCTTGAATCGGCCGTCCAGGTACCGGTTGGAGGTGCCCGCCGTCCAGCCGGACTCGGTGAGCGCGACCACGACCGAGACATGCGTGCCGCTGGCCGGGTCTACATGGGCGGCATCGAGCAGGCCGATGCGCCTCGCTCCGCCGCCGTCGTCCAGATCGATCCACGCGCTCTGCCCGGCGGGGCCGGTGAGCACGTATAACTCGTTGTGCCCGACCGACGCGCCCGCCGCGTTGGACTTCACGAGTTGGGCACGCGAGACGCCCGGATCGAACGGACTTCGATGCACGCTGTCCAGAAGCCCGGCGCGGCGAGTTTGAAGCGACCCGGGCGACCAAGTCCAGGCGGTTCGCGTGACGCGATCGGGCGCGGCGAACCGTTCCGAAGTTCCGAACACCAGGCCGGACTTTCCGATGTGTGTGACGATCGAAACGCGCCGGCCGTCGGAAGCTCTGGTGTGCTCGGAATCCAGCAGCCCGAGCTGATGCGTCTGCTGGGTGGCGCGGACGAACGCCCATACGGACTGCCCGTTCTCTAGATCTCCGACGAACCTCCGACTCGATCCCACCGCGACGCCGGGATCAAAGGCGACGCCCGACATCTGTGGTTCCTGCCAAACGACGCCTGAGGCGGAGCGATGCTCTCCTGTGTCAAGCCCGATCGGGGCGATGCTCGCAGGGTCGGGGTCGAACAACCACATGCGCTGCGTCGTGCCGTCCGCGGAGGTTGAGGTACCCACGAAAGAACCATCCGCGAATCCGACGCTCTGGCCCAAGAAGGCGCCGGGTGGGGAGAAGACGGTGGGAGTGACCGCGCGAAAGTGAACCTGTGCATGCGATGCTTGAGATGCGCACGCGAGTCCCAGCATCAGCGCCGTGAGACCGAAGTTGCGTTGAAGTTTCCGTCGATGATTCATGGAATCCCACCGATCTTCCAGAGGTTGCGAGAGCAGCAAACCAATGCCTATCTTCCGCCGCACGCCCGTTGCGGAGCTCGCTCCAACAGAGTATCTCTCGATTCGAGAGACAAGAGTCTTGCGATGCCCATCTGTCGACGACGCGCTTGATGAATGATTGTTCCCACTCAAGTGAATCAGTGGCGTTCGCCCGTCAGGCAATCCGCTTACTGGGGATTCTTTACTTGAAGTCGGCGGCGTCGAGCGATACAAAGGAAAGCACCTAATCCTAACATTGCGGACGTAGGTGATGGAATTGCGGAAGCGATTCGGAAGCCTTGTGAGGTAATGCCATCACCAGGAATCTGCGCTCCTCCTGAATACGCGAAGTCAGATACAGTGCCTAGCTGACCCCAGCCCGAACCATCAGTGGCACGCCACCTCGGCTGACCATTCGCCAAACGAACTGTCTCAGTCCACTCACTCGTCCCCCCCGCCACATCCCACAGCCCCCACGGGCTTTGCACATCTGGATATGCCTTGAGCGGCACGGTGTACTCAGTCCACAAATCGGTCTGGAACCCGGCGTTGGCTTGGTTCAGGGGGCTGCCGCCCATGAAGGCCGGCAGGCCGTAGGTCAGCGGGATGTCGGAGGCGTTGGGTTGGAGCCACCAGCCGCCGAGGGTGCCGTCGCCGTTTTGCTTGTTGGGATCGAAGTGGGCGGCTTTGAGCCATTCGTCCCAGGAGGGGATCCAGTATCGAGCGCCGGGGTGGCGGGTTTGCTGGTCGGTCCAGGTTGGAAACGTGCTTTGGCTGAAGGTGCTGACGTCGTAGGCGCCATCGAGGAACGCGCTGGCGGCGGTGCTCTTGTCGTTGTGGAGCCAGTTACACAGAATCGCGCAGGTGCGCCAATCGATGCCGCCCACGGGGTTCATCGCGGCGTTGGGGAGGTCGCTGCGGAGGCGGTAGCGGGTGCCTGGGCCTGAGTAATTGGGGTCGACTTCGCCGCCCCAGCGGAATGGGGCGACGAGGTTGACTGGGATGGGGACGGGATCGGGGCGGGCGCGGAGGGCGTTATAGAACTCTAGGAAGAGATGCGAGGGGAGTTCGGTGCGCCCGATGTTGTACTCGTAGCCAACGCTGCCGCGGCCGGTGACGCGGCCGTTGGGGTCTTCGCGGTTGTAGCCGGGGTTGTTGACGGCGCCGATGCGGGCCATTTCGATGCCGGTGAGGGGGTCGAGTTGGGCGAGGGCAGCGGAGGGTGAACAGGCGATTACTGTCCAGACCGTTCCCGCCGCAACGATTTGTCGAGCGTTCCACATGCAAGGAATGTGCACGATGAAACGGGGGTTGGCAAGGAAAGTGGCGAGATGGGTTCGGGGGTTGGGAGAGGGTCCAGGGCCTAGAAGGCCCCGCCCCCCGCCCCCCCCCCCCCCCCCCCCCCCCGCCCCCCC
>JALHOJ010000113.1 GCA_022843045.1 Phycisphaerales bacterium | reverse complement strand
ATCGAAGAACTGCACGCCTTGAATTTAATACAATTCTATATAGTTTTGGCATATGCTAATCTAATATGGAAATGTTTGGTCTACAATATCTCTGGTCAGGTGGCACGACCTAACACCTGTAATCGTACCGTGCCACAGCCTGCCGGCTTTGCGGCTGGCTGTGGGTTAGGTGGGTGGGTGGTCGAGGCGGGAGCGTGGGTTTGGGTGCCGCGGAGGAACGGATTGGGTTGAGGGCGTGCCATCGAAGTCGTCGGCTTTGCGAGGACTTCGATGTGAGGGGCAGGCGTGGTGGTTCGTATCGAAGTCGTCGCAGAGCCGACGACTTCGATGGCACGAGGTGGGCGTTACCACGATGCTTGGTCGCAGGTGGGTTCGTTGGGGAAGGTGCGGGACCAGAAGCGGCTGCTGGACCAGGGGTAGTCGGTGGGGGCTTTGGCGAGGCCTCGAGTGACGGGGTTGTGGTGGATCGCACGGGCAGCCGCACCCCCCGCGCCGGCAGCCCGTGACACGAGTTTGAGCAAGTCGTGCCACCTGCCTAGTTGGCCTGTTCAACTTGTGCCACCCGCCGGATGTGAGGGCCCGGCTGGGTCGCGGCGGCGCTGGGTGGGTACGTTCAATCCTCACGAGCATTTGCATCACTTGCATTTTTTACTGTTCGCTCGATAAATGGTAACAAGTGAGAGTGTATGTGATAGAACACGTCTCGTACCGATGCATCAATTGCATCCGAGGCGTCGGATTCGTCGTGCGCCTTGATAGAGGCCAAAAGTTCTCTCGGATCACCTCCAACAAACGCGGCGTCCAATCGACGCCGGGCCGCAGTGTCCTCGGCTGACCACCAATACTCGTTAGGCATCCACAAAAATGAAAGAGGAAAACGAAAAGTACGATTGCTAATATTGCCGGATACGATTTGCGACTCGGGCCAGCTTATAGGATAGCTAAACGGTGCTGCGATCCAACTTGAAACGTCACCTGCATCGCACCAACCACTTTGAACAGAAAACGTCTCTTGGACTTGATGTATTACTATAAAAATCACCAAATCTCGCCCGACAGCGAGTGGGATAGTGTATAAACGATTTGCCCCTATTTTTCTACTACGAGCGGCTTTGTACGCTCTTTGAATCTCGGTGTCACACTGTCTAATGAGCATTTTTCTTGAAGTTGATTTCATGTTTTATCACAACACACCAAAGTATGACTGAATCCACTGGAAAAGACCATGGGGACCATGCACAAAGTTCACGCGCGAAAACAAGTACGGATCCAATGAACGCTGGATTAGCGATTGCTGAGCGGCATTTGGTTGACGTAACGTCCAAACAACAATCTGATGGTTTTGCACGTTCTGCAGGTTAGGATTTGACAAAGGCAGGTGGCACGACCTTAAGTCGGTAATTGTACCGTGCCACAGCCTGCCGGCTTTGCGGCTGGCTGTGGGTGTGGTGGGTGGGTGGTCGAGGCGGGAATGTGGGTTTGGGTGCCGGGGGGCGTTGCTGGTTGTTTGGAGGGAGCACGCCTGCGTCTGACATTTATTTCTTGAATGGGGAGTCGGGCCTAGAAGGCCCTGAGACTCACGGGCGGGACGCCCGTGCCACTTGGTTGGGATCGCAGCGAAGTTGTCGCAGGGCCGCCCGCTGCGGCTTCGATGGCACGGGTGGGCCAAGTGGGCTTTAGATGCCGTAGGGGTTGTCCACGAAGGGTCGCCGGCGGGTTTGGGCCGGGATGGGGGCGGTCATGGCTTCGCGGGCGGTGGCTTCCAGGGCCTGGCTGAGTTTTTCGTGGTCGGGGACGGCGTCGAGGTATTCGGCGAGGTCGTCGACGCGGTGGGCGGCGGGCCATTCGGGGCGGACTTTGCGGATCGCCGCGTCGCCTAGGGCTTCTTGTGCGGATTGGAACCAGGTTCCATCGGCGAGGCCAGCTTGCAGGGCGTCGGCGGGTGCGTTGGCGAGGGGGCCGGTGTGGCCGGCGAGCGATGCGGGCGGATCGAGTTGGACGCGGGCGACCACGTTTTCAAACTCGCCACGGCCCACGCCCACGATGGGCCATTTGCCTGCGCTGGTGGTGGGTTCTTTCACCAGTACCAGGGCGGAGATCTTGCGGGCTCGCAGCATGTCGCGGAGGGTTGCGCCGTCGAGGCCGATCATGGGTGGTTCGAGCAGGTACAGGCCTGCGTCGAGGGGCTGGCCCCGGCTGGGCAGGCTTCGCAGGACGAAGACCTGTTGGGCGTCGGTGGCGAGTTGGCGCACTTGCCGGCGGGCTTCCTGGAGGGGCATCGTGATTCGGGCGACGCGTTCCCAATCGCGCTTGCGGCGGGCGCGGTCGAGGGCTCGGAGGCTCAGTTCGATGGTCTCGAAGTAGTCCATCCGCAGCAGGGCTGCGCTGGCTCGTTCCATGAGGGCGTCGATCTGCGTGGCGTCGCCGCCCACGTAGCCGCTCAGCACTTCGACGGGCGTTGCGGGCGCGGTTGGCTTCGCGCCAGCGGCCAACCCCCCGGCCATGCCGCCGGCCATGCCCCCGGTCACGCCCCCGGTCACGCCGCTCGCCAGCGCGCCCAACGGATTGGGTACCCCAGCGAGGCTCATGCGCGTTTGTCTCCAGCGTCGACTTTGGTGTCGGTCATGGCGGGGAGCGTGCCCACGTAGTCCGCGAGGCTGCTGAGGAGGCGCACCCACTGCTGGGCTTCTTCGCACAGGTCATACTCGAGGGTGTCGGCGAGGCCCGACCAATCCTGCTTGGTGAGGCTGGCCTTGACAGCTTGCAATTGTGACGCCAAGCGGCGGGAGGCGGCTTCGAGGGTGTCGGCGTTTGCGAAGGCGACAGCGTCGAGGCGACGCTCCAGCAGTTCGCCGCAGTGCGAGACGATGTCTTTGACGTTTTGCCAGGTCTTGAAGATAGATTGCAGGGATTGGAGGGCCTGGCTCTCCTTGCCTGCGTGGATCAGTTCGGCGGCGCGCTTTTGGTCGCCCACGAGTTCGCGCAGGGCGACTGCGGCGTCGTCCAGGGTGACTTTGACAAGGGCACGGGGCTCGGCGGAGGTGAGCGTGAGCTCGCGCATCAGGCCGGGTTCGTCGCTGGGGGCGCCCAATTGGTCGTCGGAGAGGGCGACGCCGTCGGCCTTGGCCTCGATGATCACGCGTCCGCGGGCGCGAGCCGTCGCCGAGCCCGCCGAGAGGGCGCGAGCCAACGTCGGGCGATCCACGGAAACTGGCGACCCATCGAGCAAGACACGCATGGCAGGAAGATGCGCCATAAACGGTACCTCCGCAAGGAATCGGGCGTGATAACCCGCATTCGGGAGAGGATTTTCGGCCTTTTCGGTCCATCCCGCGCAGTTCCCGACCCCAATTGCCTGCAAACGCTGCCACACGGCGCAGGAGACGCGGGGAGAGCCCCCGCGAGGGAGGGGATGAACGAGCGGACCAGCGGACCAGCGGGTGAGGAGAGTTGAAGATCAAACGACAAGCAGAGCGGTTACTTCTCGGCCATGGCGATGATCTGATCTCATGATCCCAACCCAGAGAACTCCGTTGATCGGCGGGCTCGGCGCGTCCGCGGTTGGCTTCCCGTACCGTTGGTTGTGCCGCGGGCTGCTTTCACGCTGATTGAACTGCTTGTCGTCATCGCGATCATCGCGGTGCTGATCGGGTTGCTCGTGCCCACGATTGCGAAGGCTCGGGAGGCTGGGCGTGCGGTGACGTGTTTGGCGAACCTGCGGTCGGCGGCGACGTTGATTCAGGCGTATGCCGATGAGAACAAGGGATTTTCGCCTGCGCTGGGGCGGCCTTACACGGATGCGCCGAACTGGGCGGTGGTGGTGCAGAACCTTGCGGGCGTGCAGGGCACGACGGTGGGGCAGACGCTGACGCCTCGGAGCGTGGTGGTGTGCCCTAGCGCGGCGGCGTTTTATGGCAGGCCGCTGAATCGCGCGTATGCGATCAATGTCACGGGCAAGGAGGGGAATCCGGCGACGGGCGCGGGCGGGTTTGACGATGCCAGCGTCACGGTGCACATTCGGATGGACCTTGTGAACGCTTCGCTGCGGCAGCCGCTGCTGATGGACTCGGCGAACGTGGCTCCGCCGCTGGAGCGCACGGCGAGCGTGCTGAGCTTTGCGATTCCGGATCACGTTGCGACGAGGCTGGGGCGGTGGCACGGGCGGAAGCAGTTTCAGGCGGCGTTGCTGGATGGGTCGGTGGAGGTGGTGGGCGAGGTGCGGGAGAGTTGGGGGCAGGGGTTGCCGTGATAGAGTGCCGACCCTGAAAGGAGCGGCGGATGAACGGCGCAGAGATCGGGCGGATTGAGCCGTATGTGCGGGAGTACTACCAGACCCAGTTGCGGGAAAAGCGCGCGCTGCCGGTCACGATTGAACCAACGCTGGGCCATCCTCCCGGGCCGGGATTCCTCATCTTTGGGATCCTGTTCCTCGTGTTGGGTCCGTTTGGCGTGGGGATGATCATTTACCACTTCGTGAGAGCCTCTCGATATCGCGCCCGCGAAGCATCGGTTGTCAGGGCGGCGACGCAGGGCAAGCTTCGACAGCTTGACCCTTTGCAGATCAACAACGAGTTTCTGTCTGGGAAGACCGATGACTCGGTCGGGCGTTTCCTCGGACTCGCTGACGATGGCCCACCGCTCGATCCGAGCACGCACGAAGATGTCTTGACGCTTGCGTCTTTCGCGGATGAGAAGGACGCTGAGTTTGGACGGCTCTTCCGGGACGATTCCTTCAAGCCATTCCGCCGACACATGGTCACGTGCTCGCTCGCGCCGGGCCGACTGCTTGCAGGGTTTGACATGATTCTCTTTGGCGAACGGCTCAAGGGCGATCGCAAGACCCGCGCGTACTTCGCGATGATCGACCCGGGGTCGAAGGCTCAGGCCGCGTTCATGGTTCCGGATGTGGTGTTGGAGTGGGCTCGGCTGCGTGCGAGCGGGCGCAACGCTGCGCTACCGGACGATCCGCTGCTGCCTGGGCTGCAGGTCTGAGGAAGACACTTGCGGGGGCTGATTCCCAACTTTCAAGAATCATTGAAATGCCGCCCTTGCCCGGCTAGAATTGTGCGTTATGGCCGATTCTGCCGCTGCTGTTGTTTTGCACGCACCGCCCGCCCAGCATGCCGGGCTTTCTGGGTTGGACGCTGGGTTGCTTGGCGCGGTTGTCGCGGGGCAGGCTCGGTTGACGCCTGAGCAGGCTGTCGAGATTTTTCACAAGATGCCTCTGCCTGAGCTTGGGCGGTGGGCGGATGCGCGGTGCCGGGCGCTGCATGGGGACACGTTTCGCACTTTCATCATTGACCGGAACATCAACTACACGAACGTGTGCAACGCCAAGTGCACGTTCTGTGCGTTTCGGCGGGACGGGGACGAGCACGACGCGTACACGCTGACGTATGACCAGATTCATGCGAAGATTCGCGAGCTGGTCGCGATTGGCGGGACGCAGATTCTCATGCAGGGGGGCATGAACCCGGAGTTGCCCCTGCAGTGGTACTTGGACCTGCTCAGCGGGATCAAGCGGGAGTTTCCGAAACTGCACGTGCACGCGTTCAGCCCGCCCGAGTTCATCGAGTTTGTGCACTTTTTCAATCCGCCGGGCGAGACGCTGCGCGAGAAGATTCGGTGGGTGATGGTGCGGCTGCGCGAGGCGGGGCTGGACAGCCTGCCGGGCGGCGGGGGCGAGATCTTCGCGGATCCGGTGCGACGGAAGATCGGGCTGGGCAAGTGTGACGCGGAGAGCTGGCTGACTTGCATGAATGTCGCGCACGAGTTGGGGATGTTCACCAGTGCGACGATGATGTTCGGGCACATCGAGGGGTACGCGGATCGGGTGCATCACATGTGGTTGGTGCGGGAGTGGCAGGATCGGGCGCTGGGTGCGCAGGCGGGGACCCGGAGTGGCCACTACAAGGCTTTCATTTCCTGGCCGTTTCAGCGGGAGAACACGCCGCTGGGGCGTGTGCCGGACTGGGGCGCGGACCCGGCGGAACTTGGGATGGAGTTCTCAGGGGACGCGGTCGCGCGGGCGTGGGACTTTGGGCGGGGCGTTGCGAAGCAGCCGGCGGGCCAGCGGGCGGCGGACGTGTTTGATTTTGGCGCGATGGACAAGCGCGAGTATCCGAGTGCGCATCTCTATGGCAAGCGGGTGCGCATGAGCATGGCGAGCGATTACCTGCGGACGCAGGCGCTGTCGCGTTTGTTCCTGGACAACGTTTACAGCATCGGCAGTTCGTGGGTCACGATGGGACCGCACATCGGACAGCTCGGTCTGATGTACGGCGCCAATGACATGGGCAGCGTGATGATGGAAGAGAACGTGGTGAGCAGCGCGGGGACGACGTACTGCCTGGATGAAGCGGTTTTGTGCAGGCTCATCCGTGATAGTGGGTTTGTACCCGCGCAGCGGGACAACACGTATGACATTCTGCGGGTGCACGCGGGGGCGGATGCGCCCGACATGCGTGTGAAGGATTGGAGCGAGCATCGGGCCCGCAAGACGCACCAGCAGGCGCCGCGCGAGCCCAAGCTCGCGAAGGTCACCGTCGGCGCGACGTGAGCGAGCAGGCAAGAGGGCTACGAGCACCTTGCGCAAGCGAGGGCGGTTGTGCACGGCGAGATTCGCGCAGGTGGCATGTGCCTTCGCTTGCGCGAATGGCCCTTTGGGGCGTGGGTGGTTAGAACATTGACTTGTTCTTGAGCAGGACGTCGTCGTCGAAGACGGCGAGGGCTTCCCATGTGTCTGGGCCGCCCGGGAGGCGCTTGCGGATTTCGTCGAGGGGAATTTGGCCTTCGTAGAGCTCGTTGTTGGCGTATTCGGTGTAGAGATACTTCGTCCGTGCGAGCGTCTGCTGGCCGCCGGCGATCATCATGTCCTCGGCGCCTTGGATGTCGGCCCAGATGAAGTCGATGTCGCCGAAGCCGTGTTGTTCCTTGAGGGTGTCGAGGCGAGCGACCTTGACCTTCGCGAAGTGCTCGAACTTGACCCAAGGAGCGGCCTTCAAGTGCTCCTTGGGCTTCTTGAGGGAGCTGCTGAAGGTCCAGTTTTGGAGCGTGGTGCGCGGGTCGCCCTTCTGGACGCGACCGCTCGAGAGGTACATCTGCATATCGCCGTCGCGGTCGCCAATGGCGAGGTCGAAGAGCTTGCACTTCTTGTCAAAGCCCAGGCGCTTGAGCTCGGCGGTGTTGCGGGGGTCTGGCTCAAAGACCCACAAGTCGGCGAGCGGGAAGATCTCAAGGAATGCTTGCGTGTGCTTGCCGACGTGCGCACCGATCTCGAAGAACGTGATCTTGCGATCGCGAGGGACGCCGCCGCCGATGAGGAATTCGAAGATGTCGCGCATCAAGAAGGGTAAGCAGCGAGCGAGGGAAGATCGATGCGACATCGAGCGGGCACCCGTGCCCGCTTTCCACTACTCCTCCGCCGCCACCGGCTTCCAGCCCGCCAGTTCCTCCCGCCCGTGGAGCAGCGTCCAGAGCCGCTCGAGCAAGGGACGCACACCCGCGCGGGTCGCGCCGCTAATGGGGAAGATGTCGCGATCCAGGCGAGCGCCGGTAATGCGAGCGACGGCCTTGAGGGCCTTGGTGCGCTCCTTCTCGTCGGGCAGCAGGTCCATCTTGTTGACGGCGATGATCTCGGGCTTGTCGGCGAGGATCTGGCTGTAGGCCCTGAGTTCCTCGCGGATCGTTTCGTAGTTCTTTGCGGGGTCCATGCCGTTGTCGGGCTGCACGTCGATCAGGTGCACGATCACCTTTGTGCGCTCGATGTGGCGCAGGAAGTCGTGGCCGATGCCCTTGCCTTCGCTGGCGCCTTCGATCAAGCCTGGGATGTCCGCCATCACCATCCGGCGGCTCGCGTCGATCTCGCACACGCCAAGTTGGGGCGACAGCGTCGTAAAGGGGTAGTTTGCGATCTTGGGCGTCGCCTTCGTGAGCGCGGCGAGCAGCGTGCTCTTGCCGGCGTTGGGCAGGCCGACAAAGCCAACTTCAGCGATCAGTTTGAGCTCGAGCCGGACGCGGAAGGACTGACCTCGCTCGCCGTCTTCCGCCGTCTTGGGAGTCTGGTTGTCGCTGCGCTTGAAGTGCTCGTTGCCCCAGCCGCCTCGCCCGCCCTTGGCGATGATGACGCGCTCGCCTTCCTTGAGGTCGTGCATGACGACGCCCGTCTCGGCGTCGAAGAGGATGGTGCCGGGCGGCAGTTTGAGGATCAGGTCCTCGCCTCGCGCCCCTGAGCATTGCTTGCCCGAGCCATTCTGGCCGTCGTTGGCGGCCCAGACGGCCTGGTTGCGAAAGTCGTAGAGCGTGCTCATGCCGGACTCGGCCTGGAGTACGACGTCGCCGCCGTCCCCGCCGTTGCCGCCGTTGGGGCCGCCCTTGGGGTCAAACTTTTCGCGTCGGAAGGTGACAGCCCCGTTGCCGCCGTTGCCGGCGCGGAGCGTGATGATGGCATGATCGACAAACACGGGGCGATGGTAGGGAAGCGGGAGGCTCCCTGCGCATCGCCCCGTGCTCGAGCAAAGACGAACGAAGTCAGCGGATGCGGGCGACGCCAGTTGAGCCGTCGGCGCGGATGGTCATGGGTCGAACGTAGAGCCGCGGACCGTTGATGTACTCCGTACCTGGACCCCGACCCTTGACCTCGAGGATGCCGCCGTCGGGCGCTGCGTCATAGCCGTCCACGAACGACTGGAACGGGTGGTTGGCGTTGCCGTTGGGGTTCGTGTAGGGGTTCAGGGCATCGACGTACCAGACGTTACCGACATGGATGTTGCAGGAAACAGTGCCGCGGTAGTTGGTGATGGCGGTGATTGAAGCGCTGATGAAGTCGGTGTTGGTCGAGGTGCACACGATGTCCACACTTGCGCACATGATGCTGCAGTAGT
>JALHOJ010000112.1 GCA_022843045.1 Phycisphaerales bacterium | reverse complement strand
CGAACTACCGGAGCCACGCCGCACGCCGCGAAACGCCTTTCCTTCAGACTCGCGGCCTCCAGGAATCTCAGAACGTCATGAAGCGCGTCGAGGGAAGCGACTTTGCCGCTTTCCATGCCAACATCGAGTCGGCCGCCCGGCTCGCCCGCCGAGCTCTGGACGCGCAGGGCATCCATGAGAGCGCGGCCTCGTGGCGTCAGCTCCTCGGCCCCGAGTTTCCTGCGCCGCCGTCCGTGGTCACGGGCGGCTACACGCCCCGCGAGAAACCAACGCAGCTGAGCGAGGGGCGATACGCGTGACAGCGGTCACCCCGCCCGATGAGTGTGCGGTGCGGGAATCGTGCCGCCTGCTGGAGGGGCAGGCGGGCGTAACGGTGATCGGCGAGCTGAGATGGTTCGATGTTCTGCGGGTGTGGGCCTTGCCCGTGCGACTAAACGTTGGGTCACCCCCATCGTCGGAAGTTCCATCGGCGACGGACTGGTACATGGTGATCGATGAGCGCTTTCCCTTCGGGAAAGTCGAGTTGTTCCCAGCTAGGGCCGGGGGACTGCAGGGAACCCGGCCGCATCAGGACAGGAACGCGACGGGCGACTCGGCCCTGCCTTGGACGGATGGCGACATCTGCGTCAAGGCACCGACTTTCATCCATGGGCGCCACGGCGATGATCCAGATCCGTTGGGCGAGCCCCATCGGCTCCGCTGGTACACCGAACGAGCTCGGTCGTGGCTGGAAGACGCGGTCACGGGAACGCTGCTGCGAGAAGGAGAGCACTTCGAACTGCCGCAGTTCTCGCCGCTGGCGGACACGGTTGGATTCTACGAGGACTCCTCCACTTTTGCGTCTTGGACAGCAAGCGCTGCCCGGTACGGGCGCGTGGAGCTGGCCCCGCTACCTGGAGGAAGGGCTCAAGCCGCAAAGCGATTCCTCGATCCTTCAGGCCGGGTAATTGTCTCGCCGGCGTGGGGTTCGTGCATCGCTGAGTGCGCGGCCCGGCAGGCAACCGGGTGGCTGCGGCTGGATTCGGTACCTGTCGTGAAGCCGTATCAAGCGCCGGGGACGTGGAGCGAGTTCTGGAGACTCATCATGGAGTCTGGGGTCGAGCCAGAAACGCTTCTGAGACCCGTGCTCGCGCCGCTCCGGGACGGCAAGCCACACGCACTATTGGTTGGATTCCCCATTTCGGTCCGAGTCGGCGATGCTCCCTCGGTCATGCACTGGCAGCCCTTGCATCTGCCAAGCCAGGTCACGAGCACCAACGCCACTTCGGGGTTCCGGTGCAATGAACAAGGCTTGTGGAGCCGCGACAAGGCGATGGTGCTGCAAAGCAAACAACGCCTGACATGGCTCAACGGAGAAAGTTGGAGTCCGGAGGTACTCGGGGTTCGCGGACGATTGAGCGCCGCCCTTCGTGGCACGCGGTTCACGCTCGTCGGCGCTGGCTCGCTAGGTTCTGGGGTCGCCGAGTTACTCGTGCGCGGCGGCGTGTGGGATGTCCACATTGTCGACCCCGAGCGACTGACGGCAGGAAACCTCGTTCGTCACTCGCTCAGCGTTGAGGACATTGGACAACACAAGGCCGAGCGACTGGCGCAGCGCCTGAACCGCCTGTCACCGTTCGCCAGAGCGTCCTTCTCAAATCGGCATGCGCACGGCGAGCGAAGAGGCAGCGTTGTCGGGCCGCGGATGGTCTTGGACTGCACTGGCTCGGACGACGTGCTGCAGCGCCTAAGTGCGGGAACGCCGGAAGCCGGGTCGTTGCTGGTTAGCCTATCGGTAGGACTTGGCGCAAGGCGGCTATACATCGTTCGCGCTCCGGGGATGTCGTTTCCGTTCTCCGAGTTCAAACCCGTGATGCAGCCGTGGCTTGCGAGGGACGTCGAAGACCATGGAGGGCGACTGCTGCCGCATGAAGGTCCGGGCTGTTGGCACCCGCTTTTCCCCGCGAGGTCGGACGAGCTCTCCATGCACGCCGCGGCGGCGGTGTCCGAGCTGGAGCGAGCAATCGGCGAAGATTCGTGCACGTGGAGCCTCCGTGTGTTTGAGCGGCGGGTCGATGGTGACGGAGCACTGACGTATGGGACGACCAATGCGAGTTGATGATCTGTGGTTCAAGTCGGCCGACAGGATGTTCGAGGTTCGTCTCGGCGGTGCTGCTCTCGAATCGATGCTCGAGTTGTGCCGTCGGGCCAAGCGTCTAGAAACCGGCGGCGTCTTGATTGGGCGGTACTCCAGTGATCACCGCGTTGCACACGTTGATGTGGCGACGGGACCGGGGAGCGAAGCTCAAGCGGGCGAAACCTGGCTAGTGCGGGGGGTCCGCGGGCTGCAGAAGCTTCTGGACGCGTTCTGGATCCAGGAGCGGGGCTACTACGTCGGCGAGTGGCACTTCCATCCAGGCAGCGACCCCTCTCCGAGCGGGCGCGACGTATCCCAGATGCGGTCTATCGCCACTTCAGATTGTTATCACTGCCCGGAGCCGCTATTGGTCATCATCGGCGGCGACCCGAACGGGGCGTACTCGTTGCATGCAGAAGTTCATACGCGAACCGGTTGCCGAGCGACTCTGGACGCTTCGTCTAAGGATGCCGCCGCGGCACACTCTTCTGGCGCAGCTCGTTTTGGTGATCAAGAGTAATGCCGCGCGGCCCTCGAACGGTGCAACAAAGCCTGTCACCTAACGCGGCTGTTCCTGCGAGCGTGGCGTTCGGATATCGTCTTCCAAGAACCGACGCGACTCCGTCGCTCGTTGGAAGCGCCACGCCCTGCCGCTGCACCGTCCTGAGCAAACCTCTGAATCAGGCTCGTCCATGCAGAGACACTGCTGTGACGGCTATTCCGGGCCAGATCCCTGTCTCGGGTGAGTCTCAGCCGTGCCTCAGCGGCCCTGCTTGACCGCGGGCAAGAGGCTCCCGGGCTGGACATCCATCGCCACGGCGAGCCGCAACAGCGTGAGAATGGTGGCGCTCCGGCGGCCGGCCTCGATTTCCGAGATCGCGTGCTGCGGCACCCGGCTCTTGTTGGCGAGATCGACTTGTGACAGGCCCGCTGCACGCCGGGCCGCACGGATGGCAGCGCCGACTTCCTTCAGATAGCCGTCTCGTTTGGCCACCCTTTGGTATCGCCCTCGAACCGCCGGGGATAGTATGTCGTATTCGACATATATTGGAGGAGCCCTATGACTCACCCCCTCACGATTGAGCTGCCCCCACTGCCCTTCGTCCTGCCCCGCGGGAGTGCGCCGCACGGCACACGCGTGCTGGAAGGTTTGCTCGACCTCGCCCAAGCGGTGCTCGATCGCTTGCGGGAGCAGTCGCGTTCGCCCCGGATTGCCGCTGTAACCCGACTTCGCGGAACCGGACGCGGGATTCACTTCAGTGAATTGGTGGCCGACCTTGAGCGAGAGCATTCCCTCGAACTGGAGTCGCCGTTCGAGG
The DNA here is from genome assembly GCA_022843045.1 of Phycisphaerales bacterium. Classification (GTDB taxonomy): domain Bacteria; phylum Planctomycetota; class Phycisphaerae; order Phycisphaerales; family UBA1924; genus BJHL01. Next base: position 6,047 of record JALHOJ010000112.1, on the reverse strand, counting down.
GCAGCGACCTGGTGGCGGGCGCTGTATGGCCGCCGATCAAGTCTGCCGCTGGCACACCGGCTGCCCTGGCCAAGCTTCGCTGGTCCGCCGGCGCCGATGACTTGCCGATGCATGTGCATGATCACTCGGACCGCTGCATCTTTGTGCTCTCGGGACGTGGCTACTTTCACATCTGCGACCAGCCGGTGGAGCGGTTCGACGGGAGTGATGTGCGGAGCATCCCGGCGCGCGAGCGGGATGTTTTCGCCTTCACGCGCGGCGTGGTTCACACCTTTTCAACGGCGAGCGAGCCCATGGTTTTGCTCTCGGCACAGTTGCCGTTCCTGCCCTTTGACCATCCCGAGCAGTATCGCCTACCCGGCTACCGGTGGGTCGCACGCGAGAACCCCGAACGCGTGCCGGCGAGCATCCAGTGCGATCCGAGCTGGATGCTGCTGACCTATGGGTGGTGAGGACGATGGCATGAACGGTGAAGCGACGGGTCACGAAATCCGCTTGATCCAGCGGCTCGCCTCGTGGTACGAAACGCGGGATGACCAACGCTCCCCCGCAAACACCCCAAAACTCTGGCCGGCAAGAATCATCGGCAGCGATGACTCCGTCGCCCGGCTCGCCTGCGCCCACCGCGACAGCGCCGCTCGCGTCCGCGTCGCCGGCGACGCGCCCGGTTGATGCAGCTCTGCTGGTGGCAGGGATGTTCGAGGAGTACCGCCAGGTCTACGCCCTGGCAGTTTTTCGCTTGCAGGCGCTGGATCAGCGGCTGATGTTTGCTGGAGCGGGTTTGGTCGCGATATTGGCCAGCATCGTCGTCCTACCTCCGTATGCGCTTTGGGTGATTCTCGCAGCCGCCCCAGCGACCTTGCCGTGGTTGCTGCGGTCAACGATCAGGCACGCGGGGTCGTTTCAGGATGCTCTGGAGCGCATCGCCGCAATCGAACTCGCAATCAACCGGTTGGCGGGCGAATCGGCCATGACCTTCCAATCGACACACCCCAGCCGGGGAATGGCGACGGGTGGACGGACGGGGCATGAGGCCGTGACCGCGATTCAAGGGGTCGCGGCGATCATCCTGGGAAGTTGCCTCTACCTCGCTGGGTACATCGACACCACGACGACTGGGCCGCGCCTCGCCTATGCGATAGGCATCTCTGTGATCGCTGCTGTACTCATCACCATCGCGCGACGGTCGAGGACGACGCCCAGTCGATAAGCCCTGGCCTTCGCCAATCTGGCAACGCGTCATTGCCCTCCTTGGAGACTTCTGCTATCTGCGCCCGATGAATCAGAAACCTGGGCGCGAGGATTCTGCGCCACAAACAACCCCTCAGCCTCCCCTATCCACGACTGGCTCCTTGACCCCAGCCGCGATGCGCGCGCAAGTCGAACTGCCGCGGCTGCTGACACTGAGCGAAGCGGCCCGAGTGCTCCGGGTGCACCGGAACACGCTGGATCGACAGCGAAGAGCGGGCCGCCTGGGCTGGCTCAGCATCGGTCGGCGGGTTCTGGTGCCTGCGGAGGCGTTGCAGCGTTACATCGAGGAGCAGAGCCAGCAACCATGGAACGGGTCTTTGAGTATGGAGAGCACTGGCTGGTCAGCCGGGCCGACACGAGCAACTGGCACATCTACTGGTGCCGACCGGGCACGCGCCGCGTCGAGCGCCGCAGCACGGGCACGAGCGATCTTGAAGACGCCAAGCGGGTCTTAGTCGATTTCGTCGATGGCCGCGCCGCTCCGCCAGCTATCCAACCGACGAACAGTCCAACTCGACTCACGCCTCCCGCTGCATCCGCACACGTTCCGCCGACAGCGGCCGAAGCGGTGCCTGTGTTGGAAGTGTTGACGGCGTATGTCGAGCGGCTGCGCGGCCGCGGGTCCTACGAAGCGGCCCGCAACGCCTTGCGGGCCTGGGTGGAGTTTTGCACCTTGCACGATGTGGTGTATGTGCACGAGATGAAGCTGGCGGTACAGGAGCAGTTCGTCGCGTGGCGGCGGCACACCCATCCCCGGGGCATTCCGTTGTCAAACGGCACCATCAATCGTGGTCTGGACGTACTGCGGGCAGCGCTGCACGATGCCTGGCGGCGCGACCAACTGACGGCGTTCCCCCATATTCGATTGATCCCCAAGCCCCCACCACGCGACGTGTTCCTGACGCGAGAAGAGGTACAGCGGCTGCTCGCAGCCTGCACCGAAACGCACCTGTACCGGTTCGTCATGATCGCCGCGCACACCTTGCAGCGACCCTCGGCCATCCTCAACCTGCGAGTCGAGCAGGTGGACCTGACCTGGAACCGGATCGACTTCCTGCCGTCTGGCAACGTGCAGAGCAACAAGCGAAGGCCGATCGTGCCCATCACGCCGACGCTGCGGCCCGTGTTGGAAGAGGCGATCCGCGAGACTCAAAGCGGGTATGTGATCGAGTACGACCGGCGGCCGGTCTTGAAGGTCAAGCGTGCATTCCAGACAGCGGCACGGCGGGCGGGCCTGCCACAAGCTACTCCGGGCATTCTGCGTCACACCGGGGCAACACTCCTCGCGGCGGCTGGCGTCCCGTTGCGGGAGATCAGCGGCATGCTCGGCCACACCACCAGCCGCATCACCGAAGAGGTCTACGCCAAGCGGCGGCCGGAGTTTCTGGCCGAGGCAGCGGGAGCGTTGGATGGGTTGTTTGCGAAACGGTCGCCAAAGATATCCGAATGTTAGGGTGAGCATCGACTCAATCCGCGGCACGAGACGCAACTCGCGGTCGCGCAACTGACTTCCCAGTCGCCAGAAGTTGGTTGATCGCAGTTCGCAGGACTGGGGCTATTCGCTTGCTGTTGTGCTACGTGCGGGGATGAACCCGCTGCGACCGATGTTCGTTCCGGTGAAGCGAACACACGTGACGGTCCCGGAAGCCGTCAACTCATCAGGCGGCTCTTCATTCTCGAGCACTAGAGCTTGACTGTTGGCGAACGTCGCTGCGAGATCACGGAAGAAAGCTCCCTTCACATCCGCAGAGAATGCCGGATCGGACGCATCGGGCTCACGGTAGACGACAAGCGGCGAGTCCATGACCACGAAACCTGGATGCGGCAGCTGGCGGCTTTCGCAGTAGGCAAGAAGGGCTGTGGTAAACGCGGCATGAGTCACGGCGCGTACACCCTTGCCGTGACTGGCGCGACGTCGGCCAGAAATGACGATGTCCCAGTCCGTCTCGCTGAACGTGACACGGTCGAGGGCTGGAAAATTCCACGCTCTCAATCGGCTCTCAGCTTCCTGAGCCAACATGTCGACGTCGCTCGCGGAAACGTCGGGAGTTGATGACGAGCCCGCGGATTGCCCGCCGTCTTCAAGCCCGTCCGCCATCGCCTCAACTTGGGCGAGTTGCTTGTAGAGTGCGATCGCTTGGCGGACGCGATCTCTCTCGTCTCGGATTGTTCGCATTGACACTGTCAACTCCCCGGCTTGCGGCCGAAGACTCGCCGCAAGTGTCGAGGCCAAATCCGAAAGCACCCCTTCAAGTACTGCTTTCTCCGAAGCTATGCGGCGCGCTTCATCCGCGATCTCGCCACGAGTGGCGTCGAGATCCGACATCAGCGACCGGATGCGAGACGCTTCAATGGCTGAGGCCCCGGCAACAGCGTTTGGGTCCGCACGTTCAGAACGGTGCGATATGTCGTGGTGCTCCGGCGAGGCTCCGCACACCGGACAACGCTCAACGTTCAGATCGTTGAGGCGAAGTCCGGCTTCGGCAATCGCATCAAGGCGCTGCATGTCTGATTCGTACTGTAACCGCAGAAGTGCGAATCGCTCCGCAAGTCCCCTAAGCACTTCCATTCGGGAGTCGATCTGACGGAGTCTCGTCCATGAGTCTCTCCTGCGGGTCTCGATGCTATTGATGGACGCCCCAACGTCTGTCAGGCGACTTTCGGCGTCGGCGCACGCCGATTCGAGGCGAATGAGTTGATCCTGCAGCGCGACGGCGTCAGAGTTGATAGCCAGCTCAGCGAGTTGAGCGCGAGCTTGACTCGCTAGCTCCTGGAGAACTTCCTCTTTCGCATCGACTCTTGCACGAGACACTCGGGGCTCATCAGCGGCAACGACTGCTGAATCGTCGACGCCTGAAAGCAGAAGTCGAAACACCGACTTCTCAACGGTCCGGGTCGTATATTGGCCGGAGAGGACCGGAGATTGTGACCGGATGATATCTTCTTCGGCGATGACAATGAGATGTGCGAGATCCCTGAAACTGAGTGAGCGAGTCTCGCCTCGGGCGTTCTTGCGAACACGATTCCCTGAAAGACCACAAAGGTCAAGGAGGAACTCCGAGACCGTATCGGAACGGCCAGCCGAGTGCGTCTCAGACAAGACCCTCTCTGAGCCGTCGGGCGCGCGAAGCAGAAATGAGCCGCCCCGGAGTGCTCGCGACAGCGAGTATGTGAGAGTGTCGGCGAGGGCGGCAATCTCAAGCACAACGGTTGTGTAACCGTCCGCCTGGGGAATCTCGTGTGGTGCATCGCGTGCCCCAAGCATGAAGTCGATACACTGCAGTATGAAGGTCTTGCCAGTGTCCGACGGACCGCTGATCACGTTCAATCCACGGCTGAATCGGATCTCGGCATCCGCAAGACCAGGGCCAGTGAGAACGAGCCGGACGAGATGGAAGCCGTACTCGCTCATCGAGTATCCTCCGTCCATAGGACCGAGTCCATCTCGAACTCGGCACCCCATTCACCGAGATGCTGCTTGACGAATCCGTCGAGGTCGCGATCGTCGAACGAAACAAACCGATCAACGACCCACTCGCTTCGACTCCGCAAGGCGAGCACGTACTCGGTGGTCAACGCATCCAAAAAAGAGCCCGTGCGCTCGGTCGCAGCGAACGCCAAGCCAGAATCACGGTACAGGTCGTCAATTAATCCGCGGCTCATGTACAAAAGCATGCCCCGGCGCAGCGTGTCTCGTCGTACGAGCAACTCACCGCTGCGATAAGGAGTCTTCGGATGGAGCCCCGGGGGACCGTCCGGTACGTCGTCTGAATGAATGAGCAGGTAGTCGAAGATGACAAGGCGTTGCAGTGACGCGGGCTCCGGGAACAGCGTGTACAGAAGAACCGCAGCCCGAAGGCCGCTCTCGACGGGTCCGTTGAACGGTGACAGGATGGTGCGTGCTTCGGTATTCACTGCACCACCCAATTCACGTCGTCACGGTCATTCGCAAGCTGGTGGCAGACTCCACCCCGGTCCCGAGTGTGCATTCGAGGGACGAGTGGGTGAGCCGTGAGCTGGAGGGTTCGGGCCGTGCCAACAACCGCTACAAGACGACGATACCCGTCGGGATGGTCGCCACGAAGCACATCACGAACACCCGAGTGGATCTCCTCCTGCAGGTCCCCAAACGATCCATCCGGGAGCGTGTCTCGCGAAAAACTCCGAAGCGATTCGGCGCTGTAGAACTCCATTCGGGAGTCGCTGTAGTGCCCAGCCAGATCCGCTTCAGCTCGAATGTCGTTGAGGGACGTGATCGTTCGACCACGAGCATTCGAATACGCCTCGAAGAGCTTCTGCAAGTAGACCGTTTCGAAAGCCGTTGGGCTGGCCGGCGGCGTTGGGACCGGCGGACGAGGGGGCAGACCGCCGCCGAACCTCGCGATGTGCCACGGTGTCTGGCGATGCTGCTCCAGAAGCGTGAGGGGCGGAATGTATCCGATCACCGAGAAGTCCAGCGAATCGAGGTGAGCCCGAAGGGCGCCCTCAAGCGGCACTTCCTGTGTGCTCGTGATGGAGTTACGGCACTTGCTGTCCCACTTCTCGATGAGTTGTGCCTTGAGGTCCGCTGGCTTGCTGAAGAGCTTTACAAGCGTCGTTCCGACACCTTGTGGTGCGATGAAGCGATAGAGCTGTGGGTATGTGAACTCGCCCAGGTACGTGAAATACACGAGCTTGCCAAGCTCAAGCCAAATGTCACTGGGCGCGAGTGGATGGTCGTAGTGCTTGCACTGGAAGTTGTCCCACGCCGACTCATCAGCCTCGTCAGGAATGGCGATGACATCGCGCCCCATGTC
>JALHOJ010000111.1 GCA_022843045.1 Phycisphaerales bacterium | reverse complement strand
AGACCCAGGACATCGCCCTCTACGACGCGAACAACCCCAAGACGGTGCACCGAATCGACCCCAATCAGTACGAGGGCAAGCCTCTCGCCGAGCAAATGGTGCCCACCGCTCTCGCCTTCTCGCCCGATGGCGCATCGCTGTTTGCGTTGTGCTCGGGCGACAAACCCGCGGTGGTCGCAATCGACGTCGCCAAGCGCGAGGTCCGCGGATACACCCGCTGCCACGGCACAATCGAAGACGCCCTCGCCGTCGCGACGATCCAGTGGGCCGGCGCCTGAACTGTGCAGGTGTCCAAACCGCCCTGCCCGCCATCCCCACTACGCTGCCCCAAAGGCCCCGTGGCGGAATGGCAGACGCAGCGGACTTAAAATCCGCAGGCCCGCAAGGGCCGTGTGAGTTCAAGTCTCACCGGGGCCATTTCGCCCTGCCTTGATGTCAATCCAGGCAAACACTAACGCCCCGTCCCACATCTTGGGCTGGCGTGTAACACCCCCTCTCCGGCACTGCCATGCCCGGTTCGCAGGCACACGATCGTCTTTGACGATTGCACGGCCGCGTGCAACGCGCCAACTCGCTGAAACTCTGGTCACTTCGCGTGCATGTGTCATGATGTGTTCGCGAGCAAGCCGCACCTGCTACTGCCGGGCGAGCTCCACCCAAGGAGAGAAACGTGAAAACTCGAGCGAACATGGTCATGGGCGCGGCGTTGGCCAGCATACTTGCGACCGCGGCGATGGCAGGCAACAGCGAGAAGTTGACCGGATCATCCGAGAAGTCCGCGACCGCCGTCACCTTGACGGGCGTCGTGCGCGACTTCCGCCAGCGCAACACCCGCAACGGGCATCCGGACTTTGGCAGCACGCCGACCCAAGGGCGGGGCGTCTATGCCAACATCGCACAGGATCAACTCGACTCAGACGGCGACCCGGTCTTTCGGAGCACGGGTAACAAGGTCTTGACGCCCGCCCGCGATGCGCAGCAGCGTGAGATGATGCAGCCCAAGAACTACGTTGAAGTTCGCCCGGGCGACACCGACGCGACGCTTGCCACCACCGAAGGCGGCGCGGTGCAGAGCCCGGCGTCCTTCTCGGACTGGTTCAAGGACAACCCGCTGACCAACATGTCCGCGCCGTTCGCGATTCCAATGCAGGAAGTCAACGGCAAGCTGGGCTACGACGGCGACCTCCGCACGCAGTTTGCCAACCTCTCCGGCTTCGGCGGCAACAAGGTCTTCGGATACACCTTCGAAGTCGAGTGCCAGATCACCAAGCGGGCCGCCAGCGAAGAAGGCGCAGCCGCCCCGGCTCAGACGCTCACCTTCGGTGCCGACGACTGCCTCTGGGTCTTCATCAATGGCAAGCTCGTGATCGACCTGGGCGGCAACCACGACTACAGCGAGCAGACCATCGATCTGTCCCGTCTGACCTGGCTCCCCGAGGGCGAGCCCGCGACCATGAAGATCTTCTATGCCGAGCGTGACAAGACCAACTCCCACTTCAAGATGGAAACCACCGCGAGCTTGACCCGGGCGATCCAGCCGCCCGTCACGAGCCAGTGGGACTGATCCCCGCCAACCCGCCGCCAAGTTCAAAGGCCGCACCAAGTGGTGCGGCCTTGTCTGTTTTGCTTGAGATGTTCCGATCACTCCACCGTCACGCTCTTCGCCAGATTTCTCGGCTTGTCCACATCATGCCCACGCAGCACCGCTGCGTGGTACGCCATCATCTGCAGCGGCACCACCGCCAGCAGCGGGCTCAGGCACTCGGGCACGTCGGGGATGTACAGCACGTCCTCGGCGTACCGCTTGATGGCGGTGTCGCCCTCGGTCGCGACGGCGATCACGTGCCCGCCTCGCGCCCGGACTTCCTGGATGTTGCTCATCACCTTCTCGTACTGCTTGCCCTGATTGGCGATGAAGACCGCGGGCATGCCTTCGTTGATCAGGGCGATGGGGCCGTGCTTCATTTCCGCCGCGGGCATGCCCTCGGCGTGGATGTAACTGATTTCCTTGAGCTTGAGCGCCCCTTCCATCGCGGTGGGGTAGTTGTACCCTCGGCCCAGGAAGAGCCAGTTTTCGCGCTCGATGTAGCGCTCGGTCACCTTCTTCACCAGGTCGTCATAGCCGAGGATCTTCTCGATCTTGTCGGGAATCTGGTTGAGCTGGTGGAGCAGCGAGCCCGTGTCGTTGGCGCCCATGAAGCGCCGACGCCCGAACCACATCGCGATCATCGTCAGCACCGCGACCTGGCCCACGAATGCCTTGGTGCTTGCGACGCCGATTTCCGGGCCGACGCGCAGGTACACGCCCGCGTCGGTCTCGCGGGCCATCGTGCTGCCCACGACGTTGATCACGCCCAGCGCGAGCGCCCCGCGGTCCTTGGCTTCGTGCAGCGCCGCGAGCGTGTCGGCGGTTTCGCCGCTCTGACTCACGGCGATCGCCACCGTGTTCTCTTCGATGATGGGGTTGCGATAGCGGAACTCGCTCGCAAACTCGCTGGTGGCGGGGATCTTTGCGAGGTCCTCAAACAGGTATCGCCCGATCATCGCGGCGTGCAACGCCGTGCCCTGGCCCAGCAGCGCGATGCGCTTGGCCTTCACGAGTTCCTTGGCGTGGTCGGCGAGGCCCCCCAGGATGACCTTGCCTTCTTCAGCGTTGAAACGCCCGCGGAATGTGTTGCGCAGCGCCTTGGGCTGCTCGAAGATTTCCTTCCGCATGTAGTGCTGGAAGGAACCCAGTTCGATCTCATCGAGTTCGAGTTCGAGTTGCTGGACTTTGTGCGTCACGGGCACGTTGTGGATCGTGCTGGTGCGGAAGCCGTCGGCGGTGATCTTCACGACGTTGTAGTCATCAAGCATCATCGCCTGGCTGGTGTGGCTGATGATTGCAGCGCCGTCGCTTGCGACGATGTACTCACCGTTCCCCACGCCCACCATCAGCGGGCTGCCCTTGCGAGCGACGACCAGCACGCCCGGCTCCTTCTCGCAAATCACGGCGATGGCGTACGCGCCGGTCACCTCGCGCAGCGCGGCTTGCACCGCGGACTCCAGATCGCCTTCATATAGCTCGCCGATCAGCATCGCCAGCACTTCTGTGTCCGTCTGGCTGCTGAACTTGTGCCCCTTCTCTTCAAGGAGCGTCTTGATCGTCGCGTAGTTCTCGATGATGCCGTTGTGTACCACAGCGATGCCGACCTTGTCGTCCGCGTGCGGGTGGGCGTTGAACTCCGTCACGCCCCCGTGCGTGGCCCAGCGAGTGTGCACCAGGCCGACGGTGCCGGGCAGGCCGCCCATGCTTTCGAGTTTGTCCTCAAGGTTCGCGACGCGCCCCACGGCCCGCACGATCCGGATCTTGCCGTTGTGGATCGTCGCCAGACCCGCGGAGTCATACCCGCGATACTCGAGGCGCTTGATGCCCTCGATCAGCAGGTTCTGGCAGTTCTTCTTTCCGACGTAGGCGACGATTCCGCACATGGTTTGGTCTCTGTGGCACCCCAAGCCCTATCCGACATGACTGTCCGACCTTTACTCATCGGCTCCCCGACGGGTTCGGGTCCGGTTCAGCAAGAATCATACGAATATCGGGCGACCCGCGAGAATCCCGCACGTTCCGCGCCGCATGATCGTGTCTCGTTTGGGCATGGCCGAATGCCGATAATCGCTCGGTGTTCCTCTCCGCCGCCCATTCCTTCAAGCAGCAAGCCCGCCTGGCCATCACCCTCGCCTGGGTCGCGGGGTACACCAACATCGTCGCTTTGCTGTCCTGCGGCACCGTCACCAGCCACATGACCGGAGCCGCGAGCAACCTCGGACGGGGCGTGGCCGAGCGAGACTGGTCCCTTGCGGGCTTTGAACTGTTCCTGCTCGGCGCGTTCGTGTGCGGAGCCGTCCTCGCCGGCATCGCCACCGAACTGGGCCGCCGTCGCGCCTGGCAATCGATCTATGTCCTGCCCATGGCCATCGAGGCACTGCTCCTGGCGGGATTCGCCGTGGGGCTGGAAGTCATCATGCACGCCTCGCAGGCGTCCGCCTTTTCGCAAGGCGCGCAACCAACCCTGCCCATGATTGACGCGAAGCACTCGCCCGTCGCGGCGTACGCCCTGCTCGCCTGCGCCGCCGCGGCCATGGGACTGCAGAACGCGACCATCACCCGCATCAGCAGCGGCGTAGTCCGCACCACGCACGTGACGGGCGTACTCACCGACATCGGCCTCGAACTCGTGCAGACTGTCGAAGCAATGTGGGACGCGCTGCGCAAGCGCCGTCGCGCGGCGGGCGATGGCAATGCCGCAACCGTCGCAACGCCCATGCTCGCTGCGATCCGCATCGATCCGCACGCTCGCCGGCTCGCGCTCCTCGCCAGCATCGTCGGCTCTTTCGTACTGGGCGCGGCGTTGGGCGTGCTGGTCTTCGAGCGCGTCTCGAGCAACTGGGCGATGTTCCCGCCCGTGTTGTTCCTCGCGTGGATCATCGCCCAGGACCTCCGCAAGCCCATCGCCGAGATCGAGCCAAGCGAACTGGTCGTTCGCGCAGGTCTTGATCTGCCCGACTGGCTGGGCGTCTATCACCTGACTGGTGCCAGCGCAAACCGCGGCAGCGGTGGGGGAGTGTCGCTGGGCGAGCATGGCGCCAAGCACGCCGCGCAGGTCGCATCGTCGATCCAGCGCCTGCCCGACTTGGTCGCGTGGCTTGAGCGCGTGCCCGAACACGTCCGCGTGATCGTGCTGGACCTGACCGACGTCGCCGCCCTCGAGGAGGATGCAGGGCTGCAACTGCGGGCCGCGATTCTGGCGCTGCGCGAGCAAGGCAAGCGATTGATCGTCGCGGGCGTGACGAATGAGCAGTACCGCCAACTTCGCAGGGCCGGCGCGGGAGATGTGCTGGATCCCGCAAGCGTCTGTCCGGACTTGGAACTTGCGATTGCGCGAGCCATTACCTAAGAAATGAGCGGCGCAAACCGCCGGCCGATCCACCGACTGCGCACGCACACCCACTGACCTCCGCTGGGTGGTTGCGCCCCTCGGCGATTGATGTGATCAGACGCCCATCTCTTCTGCCACGCTCTCGAGCGTCTCTTCGCCCTCGCTCTTCTTCTTCCCCTCAAGCTGTTCCACCGTCGGCGCGGTCGCCAGCGGCTTGCCGTTCTCGTCGGTGAGGGCTCGTCCGCTCAGGGTGCGGATGATCGGGATGGGGTTGGCCTTGTCGTGGTTCTTGAGCGCGACTTCGAGCTGCTTCTTCTTATCTTCCGCAACTTCGTTCCACTTGCCGCGTCCGCGACACTTGGGGAACTTACTGCAGCCCAGCCAGGGCCCGCGCAGTCCGTTGCGAAGGTTCATGGGACTGTCGCACGTCGGGCAAGGCAGGTCCGTGAGCAGGGGCGGCTGGCTCGGAGCCGTCACCTTGCCCTTGCGGTCGATGTTGAGGATGCCGTCGCAGGGCTTCTCTTTGTTGCCGTAATTGACGCAGCCCAGGAACGCGCCAAAGCGCCCCAACCGCTTAGTCATGCCTGCGCCGCACTTGGGGCACGCGATGTCGCAGGTTTCGATGCCGACAGGCTTACCTTCGCGATCGACCTGTGCGGCGTACTTGCAGTCGGGATACAGGCTGCACGAGAGGAATCGCCCGTTCTTGCCGAAGCGATACACCAGGCCGACTTTGTCGCCTCGCCCTTCCTTGGCGCAGGTCGGGCACGTGAGTTCGGGCGGTGCCGGAATGATCTCGGCCTTGGCGTGCTTGAGGTTCACTTCCGCGAGCGCGAGGTCCTTGGTGAAGGTCTTGTAGAACTCGCGCAGCATCTTGACCCAGTCGAGGTGATCTTCCTCGATCTTGTCGAGCTGCGTCTCCATCTCGCGGGTGTAGCCCACGTCGATGATGTCCGGGAAGGCTTCGACGAGCTTGTCGGTCACGACTTCGCCAAGGTCGGTCGCGTAGAACGCGCTGCCCTGCTTCTCGACGTAGTTGCGATCCTGGATGACGCTGATGATGCTCGCGTATGTGCTGGGGCGGCCGATGCCTTCGCTTTCGAGCGTCTTGATCAGGCTCGCTTCGCTGTACCGTGCGGGCGGGCTGCCGAATTTTTGTTCGACATCGAAGCCGAAGGGCGCAACCGGCTGGCTCTCGCGCAGCGTGGGGAGATTCTGCTGATCGCCGCCCGTGGGCACGCCCGCGACCTTGTAGAAGCCGTCAAAGACGAGCACCCGACCGCTGGTGCGGAAGGTGCAGTTCGCCTTCATTCCACCCTTGATGAGCACCGTCGTGCTGTCCCACTCCGCCGGGACCATCTGGCACGCGACGAATCGCTCCCAGATGAGCGAGTAGAGGCGGAACTGATCGTCGTTGAGCGCGCGGCGGACCTTGTTCGGGGGATAGTCGATGCTCGCTGGGCGGATCGCTTCGTGGGCTTCCTGTGCGTCCTTGTTGCTGCTGCTGTAGAAGTTGGGCTTCTCGGGCAGGTACTTGTCGCCAAACTGCCTGTCGATGTAGCCCCGCACCATCTCCAGCGCTTCACGCGAGATGTTGGTGCTGTCGGTACGCATGTACGTGATCAAGCCGACGGGCCCCTCGCCCGGGATGTCCACACCTTCGTACAGCTGCTGGGCTGTGCGCATCGTGCGCTGCGCGGCAAAGCCCAGACGCGAGGCCGCGGCGGCCTGCAGACTGCTCGTGATGAACGGCGGCGAAGGCCGCTGCGTCGTGCGCTTGGTTTCGAGCGACTGGATCGCGTACTTCGCGCTGGCGTCGAGCGTGCCGCGAATCGTGCGAACGTGCTTGTCGGGCCCGCGGCCCTTGGGGTTCGCCGTCACGCTGGTCTTGACATCGCGCAGGCCGCAGAGTTGCGCGACCTTAGTGACGCCCGGCGTGATGTCGTGCGACGATGGCGACGCAAACGCGCTCCCCGCCCGGGCGATCCGCTGCGAGATCGTGTCGTTGGTGAATTCCTTGATCGGGCCGATGATCTGGTCCACGCTGATGCGCGGGTCAAACTTCTGCCCGTCCACTTCGATCAGTTCCGCGCTGAACCCGCCATGCTCAGCGAGCCACGCGTTCTGGGCCTTGATCGTGGGCCCATTGCCCTTCTCGTCGCGAGCGCCGACGAACTTGCCCCATTGCTCCGCGAGCCCCGCCTGCTTGGCCATCTCGGGCGTGAAGACCCCTTCGATGGTCCAGTATTCATCGGGCACAAACGCCCGAATCTCCCGCTCGCGCTCGACGACGAGTCGCGTCGCCACGCTCTGCACGCGGCCCGCGGACAACCCGCGCGCGACTTTCTTCCACAGCAAAGGCGATGCCTGATACCCCACGATGCGATCGAGGATGCGCCGGGCTTGCTGCGCGTTCACGCGATCTTCGTCGATGGGGTGGGGGCTCTTGAACGCGCGATCGATCTCGGCCTTGGTGATCGCCGCGAACACCACGCGCTTCGCGTCCTTGGGCTTGATTGCCAGTTCCGCCGCCAGGTGCCACGCGATGGCTTCGCCTTCACGGTCCAAGTCGGTTGCGAACCAGATGGTGCCCCCCGTGCTGGTCGCGTCCTTGGCCGCGCGCTTGAGGTCGCTGACGACCTTTTCCTTCTCTTCGCTCACGATGTACGTTGGCGCGAAGTCCTTCTCAAGATCCACGCCCGGCACGGGGCTCTTGACGCCCTTGGGGTTCCTGCTGGGCAGATCGCGCACATGCCCGACGCTCGCCATGACGTGATACGCGCTGCCCAGATACTTGTTGATCGTCTTCGCCTTGCTGGGCGATTCCACGATTACCAGGTCCTTGCCCTTCGCCGCGCCGCCCGAGTAGCCCTGAAACCCGCGCCCCTTCGCAAACTTCCCACGACCCCCGCCGCCTCCGCCGGCCTTTGGCGCCGCCTTGGTCTCCACCACGGAATCCCCAGTCGCATCAAACGGCGCGGCAGCGTCATCGCCACCTTTTGCCTTGCGAGCAGGCTTAGTGGCGGCGGACGAAGAAGAAGATGGAGCGGGCCGCTTTGCCATGGAACGTGTGGTCCTCAGGAGAGCATAAAGGAAGGCGCGAGAGCCTCCCCATTCGGCTTGGGATGCCGGTTGGGGAGGGACGAAAGCCCTGGGAATCTGCACTGTCAAGAGATCATGTTGCTATGTACGTATTTTGATAGGTATTTTGAAGCGAAGATCGCGCGTGTATTCGTGTTTTGATAGGTATTGCGTCGATGATTCGTTGGACGACTCGCCATCTCGGATAGATCGCCTCGCAGTGCGTCCATCCCGTGTCGGCCGCGGCTCGACGCCGAGCCGGGAAGGCGGCAACCGACCATCGATTGTCCTTGCTTCTCTCGGAGTGTCCCATGTCTCGTTCACTGACCCGTTCTGTCGCACTGCTGATCGCCGTCGCGGGCCTCGCGCTGGCTTCGCCCGCCCCCGCGCTGGCCTCGGGCGATCTGTTCCAAGGCGCGAGCCCACCCCCCGCGATTCCCGGCAAGAACAACGCCGCGCTCTTGTACTACCAGGCCTGGCAGTCGATCGACGATCAGGTCCGTAACCAGGTGAACACTGGCGAGGCCGACGACGCCACGCTCGTGAAGCACCAGCCGTACATCGAAGCCCTGCTCCGCGCCGCTGAGACCCGCGAGTGTGATTGGGGTCTGCGATATGAGGAAGGAATCGAGCTGCTGCTGCCGCACCTGGGCCAACTCCGAGGCACCGCCCGAGCATTCCGGAGCGACGCGGATCGTCTGCTGGACGTGGGCGGCGAGGAAAACCAGCGCCAGGCCGCGCGGCGGATCGCCGCGTTGTACTCGATGGCGATGCACATCCGCACCGACCGCATCCTGATCTCCTCGCTGGTGTGCCAAGCCATCACTGCACTGGGCAACAGCGTGGTCGACGAAAACGTCCAGCAGAACAAGCTCACCGTGTCGAACGCGCAGACGATCCTGAACGCGATGCGCGCGATGCCTAAGGAGGACACCTTCGGCGTGAAAGACTCCGTGCTGGGCGAGCGGGACATCTTCATCGAGTGGATCCGCAACACCTTCAAGGGCGACAAGGCGGGCGCCGACTTCATCGCGCGGATGGGCAGAAATGTCGAAGCGGGCGATCCCGCCGCGAACCAGATCGCCACATTCGATGAAAAGCAGATGCTCGCTCAGATCGAGAAGCTCCTGCCCTACTACGACGCCGTGATGAAGGCGTGGGATGATCCCGAGGGGCTGTCCAAGCTCGAAGAACTCGAAGCCTCGATCAAGACCGGCGAGTACGGCGCGCTCGCCACCGTCATCCTGCCCACCTTCCGCGTCGCTCTCATCTCCAACAAGCGCGTCTCGGATGAAACCACGCACACCATCAAGATGCTCGAAGCCTACATCGCTAACAACGCCGTTGTGCCTGAAGAGTTCAAGTCCAAGCCCAAGGACGAGTCCGCCAAGTAGCTTCGCACACTTTCGAACGCACCATGCCCGCGCATGATCCATCTCCCGCTTCCCCCGCCGGCGTCGGTGTCGCGTTGCTAAGCGACAC
>JALHOJ010000110.1 GCA_022843045.1 Phycisphaerales bacterium | reverse complement strand
GCCGCTGACCTTGTGGGCCTTCAGGTCGCTGTCGAGCTTCGCCAGCGTGCAGAGCCAGCCGTGGATCATCACCGCGGCGTCCGCAAGCCGCGCCTGCACCGCCTGCCGGTCCAGGAGCTTGACATCAAACTTCTTGCTGAGGGCCTTGAACTGATACGTGTGCTCGCGGACGAGCGTGCTGACGCGATCGGCGTGCTCCTGCAGCTCCGGGCTCACGCGATCGATCTTCGGGAACGGCCGACGGATGCCGCCGAACACCTCCAGCCCAAGCGGGATCGCGATCTTCATCACCGCCGGGCGCAGCGCGTTCTTGATCGCCTTGCCGATGAACGCGCCGAGGCCCTCATCGGCGTCCTTCATCAGCGCGTTCTTGATGCCCACCATCTGCTCGGCAAGCTGTTTGCCGCCGTAGCCGAAGATGTAGCACTGCATCACCTCATTGGCACCCTCGACGATGAGGTTGATGCGCGAGTCGCGGAAGATGCGCTCGATCTCGTTCTCGGTCATGTAGCTCTCGCCGCCCATGATCTGGACCGCGTCGTTCACCGCGCGCCAGCCCATCTCAGAGCAGAAGACCTTGCACATCGCCGTCTCGACCTGGATGTCATCGTCCTTGCGATCCAGCATCCCCGTGGTCATGTAGAGCACCGCGTCCATCGCGTAGCACAGCGCCGCCATGTGCGCCACGCGCTTGCGCACAAGCTCCTGCTTGGCCAAGGGCGACTGGAACTGGAACCGGCTCTGGCTCCACTTGATCGACTGATCCATCGCGCGCTTGGCCCCGCCGATCATGCCGGCGCTCAGCGTGCAGCGCCCGTAGTTCAGGCACGAGAGCGCGATCTGGAGCCCGCGGCCTTCCTGCCCGAGCAGGTGAGACTTGTGGACGCGCACGCCGTGGAACCGGATGCGGGCCTGCCATGTGCCGCGGATGCCGCACTTGCTGCGGTTCTTCTGATAGATCTCAACGCCCGGCATGTCCGGATGGACGACCAGCGCGGAGATCTTGCCCTTGCCGTCGGCCCGCTGCTCGCGCGTCATCACCGTGAATAGCCCGCTGATCGCGCCGCTGGTGGCCCACTTCTTCTCGCCGGTGATCACGTAGTAATCACCGTCCTTGACGAACGTCGTCTCGGTGCCGCCGGCATCGCAGCCGACGTTCGGCTCGCTGAGGCAGAACGCGCTGACCCAGTCCTTGGCCAGGTGCGGCAGCCACTTCTTCTTCTGCTCCTCGTTGCCAAAGAGCATGACCGCCTTGCACCCGATTGACTGATGCGCAGAGACCAGCACCGCCGTGGAGCCGTCGTACTTGCCGATGAGCTCCAGCACGCGGTTGTAACTGGTGATTCCCATCCCCAGTCCGCCGTACTCCTTGGGGATCGTCATGCCCAGCACGCCGAATCCAAAGAGCTTGTCGATCACCCAGCGCGGGATCTCCTGATCCTGATCGATCGCCACCGACGGGTGCTCGTTCTTCAGATAGTCCTCAAGCTTCGCAAGCAACTGCTCGCACTCGGCCTGCTCCCGCGCATCCTGCTTCGGATACGGGAAATAGAAGTCCTGCTTCACCTTCCCCCAGAACAGATTCTTCACCGGCCCCATCTTCGTCGGCTCTGCACCCAGCCATTCCTCCGCCTGCTCCAGAAGCTTCTTGTCGGCGTCAGAAATGCCCTTGAGATTCTTGAGATCAGCCATTGGTCAGACTCCGCAGAAGATGATCGAGATCCACGGCCAAGAACCCGCGTTCCAGCCGCGTGAGAGGGTGAAGCACTTTAGGGCACCGACCCGCGCCCGATGCGCTCGCGCCGCACAATTCGCCTCCACCCCGCCCATCCGTCCGCGCGAGTTCTCGGGCCTCACCCGCAAAGCCATGCCGCCGGCGCACCCAATCCGACACCCATCCGCAGCGCCCGTCTGGACAACCCCACGTCCAAACCCCTCGACAGCCGAATGACCCCAGCAGGCACCACACCAACCCCACGCACCAACCCGTCCCCCTCCCCAACTTGGCCATTTGGCAACTTGATCATTCGGCAGTTTTGAAAATGCCCCCCCGCCAGTCAATCTCGCCCCAAGCCTTCACGCTGATCGAGCTGGTCATCGTGGTCGTGATCATCGGCATCCTCGCCGCCATCGCGATCCCGCGCATGTCGGCCGCCAGCGAGCGAGCCCGCTTCACGTCCACCCTCGCATCCTTCAAAGTGCTGGAAGACGCGCTGGACAGTTACTTCACGAACGAACGAGCCTGGCCCGCTGACGAGCAACCGGGCATCGCACCGCCGGCACTGGCGCCGTATCTGCAAGCCTCACTGTGGACGAAGGAAACGCCCCTCGGTGGCGTCTGGGATTGGAACGGCCCAGGCGGTGCCTCCCCCGATGGCCGCGTCAACATCTCCATCTTCTCGCCCGAGGCGGGCAAGGCCGGCATCTTCTGCCGCTTCGATCACGATCTGGACGACAACGACTGTGGCGCTGGCACCCATCGCGCCGACGACGACCGCTCCTTCAAGATCATCGAGTGACGGCTGCGTAGTGATCGCGCAGTCTGTACGCGGGCTCAACGATGGGTCACAGAGGCAGTCATCAAATGGATGGATCTCGTTGACCAGGTCCAAAAATCTGGCAACCTGGAAACTCGCCCATTTGGAAATTTGCCCTACCCGCCCTTGGCCACCAGCACCAGCGGCCCCGCCGAAACCACCACCCCGCCCGGCTTCTCGCGCGTGATCGCGAACGCCGCGGGCGACTTCACCGCAAGCGCCCGCCGGATCGGCACCAACACCTCGCCGGCCGAAGTGACATCGAACACACCGCCGTCGACCGGGTGCTTATCGCGGCTCGGGTCCACGATCCAGAGCTGGTACTGCATCTGCTTCGGGTCGTTCACCGCGAGCCCGGCGAACTTCATATAGCCCGCTTGCCGCTCGTCGCTCCAGACCACCTCGCCCGTCACGCCCTTGAGCTCGTCGATTCCGGGAGCAAACGCGATGCGCACAACATCCGGCGCGCGATCAACCGCCTCGCGCTGCCTCGCGTCAGCCGCCAAGACGCCGCCGCCGGGACCAACGCCGTTCGGACGATTCAGCACGATCGAACCCAAGATCAAAAGCGAAGCCGCCGCGGCGGCCCAGCCACCAATCGCAAACCAGCGCCCACCTTGCGCGCGGCGCACCGGGCGATCCGGCGTTGCCCCCAAGCCGCGATCATCACCAACCCGCCCAACCACCGCCGACGCACCCGAGCCCGCGGCGTCGTCACTCATCATCGCCGCAGCGTTCATCAACCGTGCGCGGAGCGCATCGCTCAAGGGCTGCTCGACAAACTCGGGGATCGACGCCAGCTCGACCGCCGCCATCGTGCGATCCCACGACAGCCGCTCATCGCCGCTCATCGCGTTCATCGCCTCATCAAGCTCGCGCTGCTCAGCGTGCGTCAGGCCCTCGACGCTCCGCAGCGTCAAAAGCTCGACCACGCGATCGCCCGCGCTCTCCGCGGTCCGGGTGTGCTCGTTCAAGAGTCACCCCCCGTCGCAAACGTGCCCGGCCGCTGCCCGATCGACTCGCGCAGACGCATGAGCGCTCGCCGGATCGTCGTCTTGACAGTCCCCAGCGGCTGGCTGGTGTACTCAGAGATTCGTTGATGTGACCAGCCAAGGCCAAACGCCATCCGCAGCGCCTCCTGCTCAGCGGGCCGCAGCGCCTCAACCTCGCGCCGCACCGTCGCCGCTGCGGTCTCCAGCGACTCCCGCGTCGCCAGCGCCACCGGCGCGCCGCCTTCAACGCCGCCGGCTCGCCCGTTGCTCTCCTGATCCGACACCAGCCCGCACAACCCATCCAGCCGCACGACGCCCCGCTGGCGCGTCTGCTCCGACCGACCGCGATCGATCAGCCGCCGCCGCGCGATCACCGAGACAAAGGTCCGTGCCGATGCGATGCTCGGATCAAACCGGCCCGCGTGCTTCCAGATCTCAATGAAGACCTCCTGCACCGCGTCATCGTGCTCCGAAGGGTTCATCAGGATTTGACGTGCGAGTGCTGACACAAGAGGTCCAAATCGATCAATGCACGCGGCTACCGCCCGCGCTTCTCCGCTGGCAGCCCCGCGCAATATGTCCGAATCCTGATCCAGAAGCAGACCTCGTGGCACACGCCCGGTCCGTAAAAAGAGAGCGGCCTCCGCCTCATCTTTCGGACACCCGGCGAAACCAGATTCAGCATATCCAGCCACCCCTCATCCCGCCGCTCCGACATCGGTCCGCTCAAAATGATCGCACCCACGCCATGCCCCGCCCGCCCCACGGCTCCCCAGCCCCCGTCTCGTCCTCAGTCCGGGTCGTCGTGCCACCGACCTGGCCTCAGGTCGGTGCCCGCAGCCAACAACACACCCCACCACCCCGCAACTCTCAAGTCGGCACGTCTTCCCTCAGTCCCCTCACCCCAACCCCCATCAACAACACGCCACATCGCGGCCTCGATTTGAGCTCTGCTGCTTTGCTGCTTTGCTGTTGTTTCAACCTCCCTCCCCCGCCCCTTCCACAAAATCTGAATCCACCTCGCACACGCTCGCCGAACCTCGCCCGTCGCGTTGCAGCCACTCCTCTCAGCAGCCGCGAAGGAACCCACCATGAACCGCACCACCCTCAACTCCTTCCGCCCCACCAACCCGCGCAGGCTCCTGGCGATCACCGCCGCCGCCGGCCTCTCGCTGGCGCTCATCAGCGCCGCCCTCGGCGTCGGCCGCGCCGCGCCACGCACATCTCCCGCCACCGTCGCCAGTGTCGAGCCCACCGCGAACATCCTCTCCGTCGCCCGCAGCGCTGGCTCCTTCAAGACCCTCGCCGCCGCGATCGAAGCCGCCGGCCTCACCAGCGCCCTCAACTCCGACGGCCCCTTCACCGTCTTCGCGCCCACCGACGCCGCGTTCGCCAAACTCCCCGCCGACACCCTCGCCGCGCTCCTGCAGCCTGAGAACAAGCGAGTCCTCGTCGCGATCCTCACCTATCACGTCGTCCAGGCGCGCGTCACTTCGGTCCAGGCCGCGGGCCTCAGCAGCGCGACCACGCTCAACTCCAAGGCCGTCCCGATCTCGCTCCGCGATGGCCGCCTCACCGTGCAAAACGCCGCGGTCATCAAGACCGACATCCCCGCGACCAACGGCATCATTCACGTCATCGACTCCGTCCTCCTCCCGCCCGACCTCGCCGACCTGTCTGGCCTCACCGCCACACGCTCGCAGTCATCAAACGCCCCCATGTCCCTCATCCAAGCCGCGATCGACCGCGGCGTGCCCATGTACAACGACCACGAGCCCAAAGCCTGCACCAAAATCTACGAAGTCGCCATGATCGGCCTCATGGCCATGGACGACGCAACGGTCCCCGCCAACGTCAAGGCCGCGCTCGAGCGCGCCATGGACCGCGCCCGCTCCGAAACCTCCTGGTCGAAGAAGGCCTGGGCCTGTCGCGAGGGCCTCGACCAAGCCGCGGAAATGCTCGCAAGCAACAGCACCCCAGACACCGCGTCATCAACCCAGAAAACAACCACAATGCCCGCCGCACGCTAACACGGAGCACGATTGATTCGGATCACCGCTGAGTCCCACGCCTTCGGACCCCACACCTCCGGACGCCGCGCCTTTGGACGCCGTGCCTGAGGCTCTGCGAAGGCACGGGTTGATCCCTCGCAAGCACAAACGCAAGCACAATCGCGAGCACACTCTCAACAAAGTTCCGCAAAACCCCAAACGCCCCTGCAGCCCCAACCCCCGACCATCGCCCCCAACCCGCCGCGAACAACCCGCTCACGCACGCCGTCATCCATGAGAGGAAGCGGCGGTGTGCAAAGACGGCCCGAATGTCGGGCCGTTTTCTTTTGGTGTGATTCTGCGATGCCGAGGTGCATTTCTCCGCCGCAGCGTCCACGGCCCTCGGCCCCAAAGGGGCCACGGCCTGTCGCAACGTCTCTGGCCCCGAAGGGGCCAAGGGATGTCGCCACGGGTGAAGCGAGCGAGTCCGCGAGCGAGCGCAACCCGTGGAACCCGGACGCACAAAGGCCCCGCCGCGGCAGGGGCGGAGGAAGCTCAGCCCCGCCGACAATCGCGGTACCGATTCCAACCCGCCTTCAGCGGGGGTGCCGGGGGCGGTAGCCCCGGCATTGCATTACCCGACGGGCTTCGCAAACGCCAAAACAACCTCGCGACGCATGCGGCCCTCGATGGATGCGGATGCAGCCCCTCGCTTTGGCGGCGGCATGTATCGGCGGTTCGCGGGCAGCGCCCGGGCATGCCGAGATTCGAGTGTCAAGCCATGCTGTTTAGCAACGGCGGCAACAATCTCCGAGTTGCGGATGAAGGTGCCCCGCACGGTGGAATCACCAACGACGTAAACAGCCCTTCCGCCGGCCTTCAGCACACGGGACACCTCGGCAAGCGATCCGCCCATGTCCCAGACGTACCTCGCGAGGAGCGCGTTGTCCCGATCGGAGAGTTTGGGCGTGAGGCCGAGTTGCTTGATGAGCGACTTGACCCACGGGGCCGCCAGCGCTTCTTTGGACGACGCTTCGGCCCCCACGCTCTCGCCGCGAATCTGCCGGAGCGAGTCGACGTTGTAGCCCATCCAAACGAGGGAAAACTTGCTGCACCGCATGTAGTCGATCGCGTTCAAGTATGGCGGGGACGTGAGGACCAAATCGATGGACCCCTTTGCGATGTCGAGTTTGCGGGCATCGCCAAGCCTGACCACCGCCGCCGGCCCAACCGACTCGACACCGGACTGCGGACAGTTTGATACAACTGTTTGAACCGCTGCAATGAACCGATTGAATGGCTTGACCGGCGCGGTCTTGAACTCCTTGTGCGGGCGGCTGTGGGATAAATCCATCGCCAGCGATGCCCCCGCACTCTTGGTGATGATGAGGCGGGAGAAGCCGCACCACAGGACATCGCGGGTCGCCTCGTCGCGCACGCGGCTGATCGCGCCCGAGAGCGAGGCCAACTGGCCGCGTGCGTAGTCGTCGAACCAGTACCGAATGAACTTGCGGGTCTCATCGTCGCTTCCGGCTGGGTATGCCACGCCAGATGATAATGATCGACATGCCGATTTCGCCCTGTCCAACACTTCGGCAGCCTTCTCGGTGGCGGATTTCGGATCGACCGTCCGCGTCCACACCCCCGCGAGAAGCACGGCGAGCGGATCGAGGTCCACGCCGAACGCCCGGTGTCCATTGGCACGCGCGACGGCAAGGACAGTGCCCGACCCCGCCATCGGATCAAGGACTCGGAGTGGGGTATTGCTTTCGCCGAGGGCTTCGAGAGCGATGCCGGGGGCCATGCGCGCAGGAAAAGGGTGGATGGGGCTTCGCCCAAGGGTTTCGAGGATGGTCTGTTTGTGGGAACGAATCATCGTGGCGGTCGCTTTCACCAAGGTTCATACTTGCTGGTTCTGCACGAACTGAGCGGAGCCAGTGTTCTTGTAGAAGACACGCGCCTTGCCCTTCCCGTTGTGGAAGATCTTGACGTGATGCACGGCGTTCGGAAACCGCAGCACCTCCAACTGAGACTTTCCGATGAAACCTTTGACACGGCGAATCAACTTCTGGTCTGTGCCCGTGCCCTGTCCCTGAATCGAGCTCGCTCTATGAATCGCGAGGCTTTGTGGCGAGCTGGCGACCTCCGCCCGCAAGTACTCGATGAGGAATGAAGGGACGGAACCTTTGACCTTCTTGGCCAGCGCTTCCAGAGTCGCAATCGCTTCCGGAGCAGAATCAACAATCGCGTCCAACGCGGGAACGTCCGCGCAGTCGAACAGGGCGAACGACATCTCGCCACGGTTGAAGTCCACCGTGGTTCGGTCGATGCTCGACGACGACGCGATCGCGATCCGCTGGTCGCCGATCCAGACCGGCGAGTCTCCGCCCTTCTGGATGGAATCCAAAGCCAGTCGGTGGAACGAGAAGCACCGCTGCCAATCCGCGAACAGTGCTGCGGGGATCGTCAACTCGAAATGCGAGAGATAGGCCCCCCTGGACCCGAACATCCGTGCCCGCTGGATATATGTGTCCTGCTGCAACTTGGTCTTCACGTTTCTGGTGAAGAACATCGCGAGTAGATTCGGGAACGTCACGCCCCGCGAGACGATGTTTCCGCCAACAATAATCGTAAAAGGGCATGTGGGGTTCGCCCTGTTGCTCCCGGCGGTTGCTTTGCGGGTCGTATTGTTCAGCACAACGGTCTCGTTGCGCGAGGCGTTGGCGACAACGTATTGAGTCAAGGCGTTGGCGTCGTCAGCCGGGTACAGGGATTGCGCCTCTGCGTGCAGCATGGCAACAAAGGCGTTAAAATCAGCCCCGGACTGGCCGACGAGCACATTCATCGTCGTCTCGATGGTGCTCCGGTCGGTGTCGTGGTCGTTGGTCTTGCCGCTCGTGTGGACAAGGAAGCTATAGTTTTTCTCTAGCTTGCCTGCGTTGGTGGCTGCCATGTTCAAGTGGGCCACGGTCACGCAAAAGCGTGCAAGCGCACGCTTCGCGTCGTCGGCACTTCCGGCCCCCTGCAACAGAACGAGCCGGTACGGGCGAGGGCCGGCCTGAGCAAAGAAAACATCCTGACCCGTGTACGCAGGGTGTGGCTTGAACCGCACCCACGTCTCAGTCCGGTTGTTGAACGTGTTGTTGAGGTTCAACCGCGCGGGCGTCGCCGTTACGCCCACATAAACTCCGTCGGTTCCCAGCAGGTCAGAGACTAGCTTGTTGATTTTGGTTTGGTCCGCCTGATTAACCTTGGCGTTGGGAGTAGCGTAGTCGGCTTCGTCGTCGATGACGATGACTGGCCTCACGTTGGCGACAGCCGTGATGAGCTTGGCAAGGTCTTTGCTATTCTTCTTGCAGAACAGCAGCGCGTTGTGCCCTTTGGTGATCGGCGCACTCGCAACGTCGGTGGCGTTCCGGGGCGATGGCGCAAGCCCAGCGAGTTTGAAGCGATCCAAGTTCTGGCTGAGCAAGTCTACGCTGTCGGTTACCAAATGGATGATGGCATGGTGGCCCTCGTCAAGCAGGCGGGCGGTCAAACAGATCATGAGTTCAGTCTTGCCGCTTTGAGGTTCGCCGTACATAACGAGCGACTTCCCGGCCGCCCTTGGGATGTTGTTCAACACGCCCTTGACGGCTTCCTCGATCATGGAGGTGTCATTTCCATCAGCCTTGATACGCGCAAGTTGCTTTTCATATTGCTTAGGCAGTTTCGCACCTGCGAGGATTGTCTTGACATCAAACTTTTTCGCCATGATTGCGCACTCCCCACGGGTTCACGGGCTGTACTCGAGGCCGGTTTGATTCTACACGATTGGTCCTAACAATACAACCTCCTCCGTGCCTGCCGGGGCTGGACCGTTGATTCCTCACGCTCTCGACGGGTTCCGCTCCGCCCGCGAAACGCGGCCTTCACCCATGGATACACCGCCGCGACCTCCGGGGCTACGCACCAGTGACCTCATTTCACCCACCTCCCCTCACCCCGTCGCCTTCAAATTACCCACCGCATCACCCACCGCCAGCGGCACCACCGCCCCATCCGCCCCGATCATCAGCCCCACCTCGCGCAGCTCTTCCGCGCCCCAAGCGCTCGCCGCGACTTCGCCCGCCGTGGGCTGGCG
>JALHOJ010000109.1 GCA_022843045.1 Phycisphaerales bacterium | reverse complement strand
GCCCTTTCGCCGCCGCCGCGTCGATGATCTTGCCCGCGCCCATGAGCTCGGGCCCGAACATCGCGCCCACGCGGCCTTCCAGAGCGCGAGCCTGAAACGCCAACTGCTCGGGCTGCTCAAACACCGGAATCCGCTCATCCCAGCGAGGCCGCTCCAGGCCTGACACACCCGTCGCGTTGCTCGTCCCCAGCCCGCTCGCGCTCACGATGATCTGTGTCTCCACGCTCGCCGGGTTCTGCGCCTGCCGCATCGGCTCCCGCGCCGTCGCCGCGCGATTGACCAGCACCAGCATCCGAGGCGAACCCTTCGCTTCGTACGCCTTGAGCCACTCTTCACGCAGTGCCCGCCCGCCGCTCGTGCTCGACACCATCTGCCGCGCCCCCCGCGCCGCCGCCCGTGGATCAATCGCCCGCGAAGCGCTCGAACCTGATCCGTTCGCCGCAGCAGTGGGGGACTGAGTCGCCGCAGCCTTCCCCGGCGCCGCTCCCTCGCGAGCCTTCACCGCGGCGTCCAACTTCTCCCGCCACGCCGGGTCATTCAGATCGATCTCGACCGTCGACGAACTCGTGGTCGACTCGGTCTTCCCGCCGATCGAGGTCGTCACGGTCGTGTCCACCGTCACCGTGCCCTTGACGGGCGCGACCTCGCGAGCCGGATATTGCACCGTCCCCACATCACTAACTCGCACCGCCAGCGCTCCCTGCCCAGCCTGCATCGACTGCACGTTCGCGCCCAGCGTGAATCCGATCTCTTGCGCAATCGCCCCCAGCATCGCCGCCGCGTCCGCGTCCGACCCCGGCGCAAGCCGCAGCTCAAACCGCGTCAGACTCGCGATCGTCCCACCCGCGCCTCCAAACGGATCCGCGACGTTGTTGTCCTCGCGCGTCAGCACGCTCGTCACGCCTTCCACCTGCTGCAGCGCCTTGCGCACCGACGCGACCTGCTCGGGCGATTCCATCCCGAAGACCCGCAGTGTGTAGCGGGCCGGGTTGCTGGCCCGCTGCACATACGTCTCAAAGAACTTCCGCGTCATCTGCGTCGCGTTGCGGTTGATGTTGAGCGCATCGGTCCCGCCCTTCCAGTCGAACTGGAAGTTCAGCACGCTCCGCCCCGTCACGCCGTTGGTCGCTTCAAACAGCACGCTGAAGGGCGATCCCGCCCGCTGACTGGGCACCAGCCGCACCACCAGGTACAGCTGCGCCCCCATCTCGCGCCCCAGCAATCGCAGCGCATCGGGATCATCACCCTGCCGCAGGTTGGCGCCCAATCGCTTCGCCGCCGCGATCGCAAACTCCGTATCCACCACCTGCACATCCGCAGGCGGCGTCTGCAACTGCTGAATCAGCGCGCCCCGCAACTTGGCAGGCACCGAATCCCCGCTCAGCGTCGACACCAGCGACTCCAGCGATACCGGATCAAGCCTGGGCGAAGCCTCAAACGCGATCACCGCGATCTCCGGCTCTCCGGCAAGCACATACGCGCTCGCCCAGGATCGATAATCCGGCTGCGGATCCCATTCGCCTTGCTGCACCAACGCCGGCGCAGGCTTGTCCTGAGCCAAAGCAGAAGTTGAACCAACCAACGCCGCCAACACCATCATTCGAACCGCAGACATGGCATGAACTCCAGAAAGAGGGCACGAGCGAACCAGCGAACCAGCGAGTGAGGGAAAGACACTCTTCACTTCGTCTCTCCGTCTCTTCTTCTCTTCGTCTCTGCTTCACCTCACCGTCCTCGCCGACCGCACCTGCAACCGCCAATCACTCGCCTTCGTCGTCATCGGATTGCTGCGCAGCCGCTGCTCGGTTCGCGGCGGGATCAAGAACTGCTTGAACTGCTCTTCCTCCACCATCCGCCCGCTCTCATCAAACCACTGGAAGCGGTACTGCACATTCATCGAGTTGTCCGCCAGCGACCGCAGTCCCACCGACACATCCATGGGCCGCGACGAATCGCCAGGCGTCACCGTCACCGACCCCGGATTGACCGCCAGCACGTCCGCAAGCTCGCGCGACTCGATCGTCACCTTCGGATACTGGCTCGTCGGCAACTGATCAATCCGAGGCGAGTTGGGCGCACGCACCGTGTCGCACCCCGCGCCGCTCAGAACCGCCGCGCCAGCAGACACGCTCGCCACCATCCAACCCACGCTCTTGAAGTTCGATCCCATAAAGCAACGCTCCTCGCTAGAAAAACCAGCTCCCTCGCACTCGCCGCCCCCAGCTCGGCTTGTGAGTGATCACTTACTTAGACACAGTATGCCCCCGCTGGTTCCCACAAATTGTGGCACGCCCTTCCAGGCCGCAGGACCTCGCCCCTCCCCCAATCCCCAATGCCTTCCCCTACCCTCCCCCATGCCCAAACCCAAACCCATCGCTTCGAGCGACGCCGAAGCCGTCGTCTCCGCGATGGGCCTGGAAATCCAGAACCAAGGCGGCAAGGTCGACGCCGACGCCATCGTCGCCCTCGCCCAGCGGGCCCGCGAACTGGGCCTCGAGGCCGATGACGATCAGGAACTCCGCACCGTCCGCTTCGAACTCAAGCACGACCTGGACAAGCGCCTCGACAAGTACCTGACTGACCGCATCTCCTTCCTGTCACGCACCCAGCTCCAACGCCTCATCGACGAAGGCGGCGTCACCGTCAACGCCAAGCCCGCCAAAGCCAGCCTGAAGGTGAATGCCGGCGACATCATCGAAGTCGTCGTCCCCCCGCCCCCCAGCAAGGACATCACCGCCGAGGACATCCCGCTCGAAGTGATGTACGAGGACGACCACCTCATCGTCATCAACAAACAGCCCGACATCATCGTCCACCCCGCGCGAAGCGAAAACACCGGCACCATGCTCGGCGCCCTCGCCTACCACTTCAAGTATCGCAGCAGTGGGGGACTTTCAGAGGTCGGCAAGGACTTCGCCCGCCCGGGCGTCGTCCACCGACTCGACCGCAATACCTCGGGCGTCATCGTCTTTGCCAAAACCGACGAAGCCCACTGGAAACTGGGCCACCAGTTCGAACACCGAAGCGTCGACAAACGCTACCTCGCCATCGTCCACGGCCTGGTCGAGCCCGACGTCCAAGTCATCGACCTCCCCATCGGCCCCCACCAAAGCCGCGAAAAGGGCTACCGCGAGAAGTACGTCGTCCGCCACGACGAACTGGGCAAGCCCAGCGTGACGATCGCGCGGGTGCGGGAGCGGTATGTGCTGGGAAGAAGAGACGAAGAGGCGGAGAGACGTAGAGACGAAGTGGGAAAGGCCGCTGCCACTTCGTCTCTCCGCTTCTCCGTGTCTCCGTCTCCATCCCCCGGCTGGTCGCTGCCCGACCTGCCCCGCCGGGTCGACGTCGCCGCAGGCGGCCCCACCAACCCCTTCGAAGCCGACATGGAGCGTTTCTCGCTGGTCGAACTCGAACTCAAGACCGGCCGCACCCACCAAATCCGCGTCCACCTCTCCCACAATCTCTGGCCGATCGTGGGAGACGACATGTACGGTGGAAAGGTCTTGACCGACGAGGCATTCGGCGTTCGGGATTCGGCAATCGCCAAGCCCCGAGCCCCCAAGAAGCCCCCCTCTCCTCCCCCGAATCCCGAATCCCGAGTCCCGAATCCCGTCATCTCACGCCAAGCCCTCCACGCCACCACCCTCGCCTTTGACCACCCCATCACCAAAAAACCCCTCAGCTTCACCGCCCCCCTCCGGGGCGACATGGCTTCCCTCGTTCACGCCCTCCGCACCGCGAGCGCCGGCGGCGAAGTGATCGCCGCCCAAGGAGCCACGATCAACCTTGAAAAGGTCTGCCCCGCGCAGAAAAGGTAGGTCCCATAGGCCAAAAACGACCTATAACTTATGGCCCGATTCGTTCGGTTTCGGTTCGTAATCAAATTTTCGCGAAATCTGTCAAGGCACGCCGGTTGCTTACCCTTGACGTCCGGGGTATACTGGCGGGTTGGTCTCCTCCCCCGTTTTACCCCCGTTCGGTGTACTCAGTTTGGCGGTTTTGGGTCAGCCGTTGAACCACGCACTTAATCAAGCCTGAGCAAACGACGCCTCCCGCGGTCGCCGCGTGATGGTGTCGTTTCGTTTTTCCATCGAGAGGACGCACGATGGCCGGTACTTCATCGTCGATGCACTTTTCCCGCCCCGTTCGCAACTTCGCCAAGCGTGGCGATGCTGTGGAAATCCCCGACCTGACGAAAGTCCAGGCCGACGCTTACGAGCGCTTCCTCCAGCTGGGCAAGGGCCCGGACGATCGCAACATTCAGATCGGCCTCGAGGCCCTGATGCGCGAAGTCTTCCCCATCGACTCCTACGACGGGACGATGAAGCTCGAGTACGTGAACTACACGCTCGAAGAGCCCCGCTACACCTCCGACGAGTGTCGCGAACTCCGCCTGACGTACGGCCGCCCCTTCCGCGTGGGCCTGCGCCTCAAGCGCGAGAGCCGCCAGGAGGTCTTCGAGGAACAGATTTATCTGGGCGAGTTCCCTATCATGCTGGGCGGCGGCGAGTTCATCGTCAACGGCGCCGAGCGCGTCATCGTCAGCCAGCTCCACCGCTCCCCGGGCGTGGACTTCAGCATCCTCTCCAGCGAAGGCGACCGCCCGCTGCACAGCGCCCGCATCATCCCCGAGCGCGGCAGCTGGATCGAGCTCGAAGTGACCAAGAAGGACGTTCTGGCGATGCGCATCGACCAGAGCACCAAGCTCGCTGCGACCACGTTCCTGCGCTGCCTCGATGAGTCGGTCGCCGAGACGGCCAACCTGCTGGGCCTTTTCTACGAGATCAGCGAAGTCAAGTGCGAGAACGCCAAGCCCGAGCACTGGGCCGCCGAGTCGATCATCGACACCGAGACGGGCGAAGAACTCGTGCACGTGGGTCGCCAGTTGGGCGATGCCGCCGCCGCGATCCAGAAGAGCAGCCTCAAGAAGGTTCGCGTCATCGAGAACCCCAGCGACGTGCTGATCCTCAACACCGTCGCCGAAGAAAAGCTCGAGCAGTTCGAGGCCGACAGCACCTATGAGAAAGCCCTGCTCAAGGTCTACAACAAGCTCCGCCCGGGCAACCCGCCCCAGGTTGAGAAGGCCCGCCAGCTCTTCTACGAGAAGTTCTTCGACGACAACCGTTACCGCCTCGGTCGCGTCGGTCGCTTCCGCATCAACCGCAAGTTTGACCTCGACACCCCCGAGGATCTCATGTTCATCCGGGGCGAGGACTTCCTGCGCGTGGTGCAGTACCTGCTGGACCTCCGCAGCGGCCGCCAGGACGCCAAGACCAATCGTCCCATCGCCGTCGTCGACGATATCGACCACCTCGGCAACCGCCGCCTGCGCACGCTGGACGAACTCGCCGTCGAAGAACTCCGCAAGGGCTTCCTGAAGCTCCGTCGCACCGTGCAGGAGCGCATGAGCGTCAAGGAACCCGATGAAGTCATCAAGATCGCGGACCTGGTCAACACCAAGAGCATCAGCAGCGCAATCGACTTCTTCTTCGGTCGCAGCGAACTGAGCCAGGTCGTCGACCAGACCAACCCGCTGTCGTCGCTCATCCACGAGCGCCGCCTCTCGGCATTGGGCCCGGGCGGTCTCAATCGCAAACGCGCCGGCTTCGAAGTCCGCGACGTGCACATCAGCCACTACGGGCGCATCTGCCCGATCGAAACTCCTGAAGGCACCAACATCGGTCTGATCGCCAGCCTGGGCATGTTCTCGTCCATCGACGAGTACGGCTTCCTTCGCACCCAGTATCGCGAAGTCAAAGACGGCAAGGTCACAGGCAAGATCATCAGCCTCCGCGCCGATGAGGAAATGCGTGCCGTGCTCGCGCCCACCGACGCCCTCGACGAGGACGGCAAGCTCAGCAAGGGCATGATCCTGGCCCGCGTCAACGGCGAACTCGCCGAGGTCGATTCGGGCCAGGTCGATTACCTCGACATCAGCCCCAAGCAGATCGTCGGCATCTCCGCTTCGCTGATTCCGTTCCTCGAGCACGACGACGCCAACCGCGCGCTGATGGGTTCGAACATGCAGCGTCAGGCCGTGCCCCTGATCAAGATCGATCCGCCCATGATCGGCACGGGCGTCGAAAAGTCCATCGGCCTCAACACCGGCATGGTGATCCGCGCCAAGAACGCCGGCGTCATCACCTACGTCGACAGCGAGCGCATCATCATCGATAACGCCGACGAATACGAACTCCGCAAGTTCGTCGGCCTCAACGAACGCACCTGCCAGAACCAGCGCCCCATCGTCAAGCCCGGCGCGAAGGTTGAAAAGGGCCAGGTCATCGCCGACGGCGCGAGCACCCGCCTGGGCGAACTCGCTTTGGGCAAGAACGTCCTCGTCGCCTTCAACACCTTCGACGGTTACAACTTCGAAGACGCGATCGTCATCAACGAACGCCTCGTGAAGGACGACGTCTTCACCAGCATCCACATCGACGCCTTCGACGTGGAAATCCGCGAGACCAAGCTGGGTCGCGAAGAGTTCACCCGCGACATCCCCAACGTCTCCGAGAAGATGCTGCGGAACCTCGATGAACTGGGCATCATCCGCATCGGCGCCCGCGTGGGCCCGGGCGACATCCTCGTGGGCAAGGTCTCTCCCAAGAGCAAGACCGAACTCACGCCCGAAGAAAAGCTCCTGCACGCCATCTTCGGTCGCGCGGGCGAAGACGTCAAGAACGACTCACTCGAAGTGCCCGCGGGCGTCGAGGGCGTCGTGATCGGCGCCAAGAAGTTCAGCCGCCGCCTGCACATGTCCGAGGAGCAGAAGAAGACCCTCAAGAAGGACATCGCCGACTACGAAAAGGCGATGGACGAGAAGGCCATCGGCCTGTTCAAGCAGATGACCGCCGCGATGAACGACGCCCTGGGCACGCCCATGGTCGACCCGATGACCCGCCAGAAGGTCGGTGCGTCGGACATCCCCGAAGTCATCTTGGAACAGATCCGCACCTTCGACATGAAGTGGGCCAAGGGCGGCAAGGACACCCGCGACAAGGCCGAGCTCCTCTACAAGCAGTTCTGGCCCCGCATCAAGGCCGTCGAAACCGAGAAGGCCCGCAAGGTCAGCCACATGAAGCGTGGCGACGAACTGCCCCAGGGCGTGCTCGAAATGGTCAAGGTCTACATCGCCACCAAGCGCCACCTGAGCGTCGGCGACAAGATGGCCGGGCGCCACGGCAACAAGGGCGTGATCGCCCGCATCGTTCCCGAAGAGGAAATGCCCTTCATGGAAGACGGCACGCCGGTCGACGTGCTGCTGAATCCCCTGGGCGTGCCTTCGCGCATGAACGTCGGACAGATTCTCGAAACGCACCTGGGCTGGGCCGCCAAGGTCCTGGGCTTCCAGGGCGTGACGCCCGTCTTCGACGGGGCGCTCGAGAAGGAAGTTCACGACGCCATCGACGAGGCCAACATCCACGTCCAGAACAAGTTGGCCAACTACGACAAGACCGCGACCTTCCCGCACTGGCGCGAACTGCTCGCCCAGATGCCCAAGGGTTGCAAGATCCAGCTCTTTGACGGTCGCACGGGCGAGGCCTTCCACCAGAAGACCACCGTCGGCGTCATGTACCTGCTCAAGCTCCACCACTTGGTCGACGACAAGATCCACGCTCGTGCGACGGGTCCGTACTCGCTGATCACGCAGCAACCCCTGGGCGGCAAGGCCCGCACGGGCGGCCAGCGCTTCGGCGAAATGGAAGTGTGGGCGCTTGAGGCGTACGGCGCAGCCTACATCCTGCAGGAACTCCTGACCGTCAAGAGCGACGACGTCGAAGGCCGTACCAAGATCTACGAAAGCATGGTCAAGGGCGTCCACAAGCTCGAAGCCGGCATGCCCGTCGCGTTCGACGTGCTCTGCAACGAACTCAAGGGCCTGGGCCTCAACGTCATCCTTGAGAAGAAGCAAAAGGAAGGTGGCAGCCTTTTGTGAAGCAACTGTTTAGGTTCTTCGTCCTTACGACCTTGTTCGCGGCGTGTGGCTTAGTAGTCACTCTGCTCACAAACGCAATCGGATGGACCCAAGAGTCTTGGCAGTTGGGGGCATTGAGAGGCGCAGTCTTCGGTTCCGGGGTGCTGATTATCGAGTTTGTATCAAGTAAGGGATGGATCGATTGGATTGATGGAGTGTTCTGGTCGCAGACTCAGCGAGAGGCGATCAGGCGGCGAAAAGAGGAACTGGAGCGTCAGCGACAGGACCTCATCAGTGAGTTCAAGGAACGACATCATCGGGAATCGTGACGGATCCCGATTGGAGCATGAATCATGGCCGAAACCGTGTACGATCGCGTCAACGACTTCTCCGCCGTCAAAGTCACGCTGGCGTCGCCCAACGACATCCGCGCCTGGTCCTACGGCGAGGTCAAGAAGCCCGAAACCATCAACTACCGCACCTACCGCCCCGAGAAGGACGGTCTCTTCTGCGAACGCATCTTCGGCCCCGAGCGCGACTATGAGTGCGCCTGCGGCAAGTACCGCGGCACCAAGTACAAGGGCATCATCTGCGACCGCTGCGGCGTCAAGGTGACGCACAGCCGCGTCCGCCGCAAGCGCATGGGCCACATCAACCTGGCCAGCCCGATCGTCCACATCTGGTTCTTCAAGAGCATGCCCAGCCGCCTGGGCACCCTGCTTGGCATGAAGACCAGCGACCTCGAGAAGGTCATCTACTACCAGGATTACGTCGTCACCGACGCGGGCGACACCGAGCTCAAGTTCAAGCAGATCCTGACTGAAGACGAGTTCCGCGCCGCCCAGGACAAGTTCGGCAACGCCTTCAAGGCCCACATGGGTGCCGACGCCATGCGCGAACTGATCGAGAAGCTCGATCTCTCCGCGATCGCCTCCGAAATCCGCGACGAACTCCGCGAAACCAAGAGCAAGCAGAAGATCAAGGACCTCGCCAAGCGCCTCAAGCTCGTCGAGCAGATCCGCGGCAGCGAGAACGATCCCGCCTGGCTCGTGATGGACGTTGTTCCCGTCATTCCGCCCGACCTGCGCCCCCTGGTGCTGCTCGAAAGCGGCAACTTCGCCACCAGCGACTTGAACGACCTCTACCGCCGCATCATCAACCGCAACAACCGCCTCAAGAAGCTGATGGACCTCAACGCTCCCGAGGTCATCATCCGCAACGAAAAGCGCATGCTCCAGCAAGCCGTGGACGCGCTGTTTGACAACGGCCGCTGCCGCCGCCCGGTGCTCGGCTCCAGCAACCGCCCCCTGCGCTCGCTCACCGACATGATCAAGGGCAAGCAGGGCCGCTTCCGCGAAAACCTGCTGGGTAAGCGCGTCGATTACTCCGCGCGCTCGGTCATCGTCGTCGGTCCCGAACTCAAGCTCCACCAGTGCGGTCTTCCCAAGAAGATCGCCCTGGAGCTCTACCAGCCCTTCATCATCAGGAAGCTCAAGGAGCATGGCCTCGCCGACACCATCAAGAGCGCCAAGCGCATGCTCGAGCGCCGCGACCCCGCCGTGTGGGACATCCTGGAAGAAGTGATCTACCAGCACCCCGTGCTGCTCAACCGCGCACCAACGCTGCACCGAATGGGCATTCAGGCGTTCGAGCCCGTGCTCGTCGAAGGCAACGCCATTCGCATCCACCCGCTCGTCTGCGGCGGCTTCAACGCCGACTTCGACGGCGACCAGATGGCCGTCCACCTGCCCCTCTCCATCGAAGCCCAGGCCGAAGCCCACGTGCTCATGCTGAGCACCCACAACATCTT
>JALHOJ010000108.1 GCA_022843045.1 Phycisphaerales bacterium | reverse complement strand
AGTCGATGCCCGAAAGGTCCATCGCCAAAGGCCAACTCCCACCGAAGGAGCAGCAAGGCTCCCGCCGCGGTGAACACAATCGCTCGCGTTGCGTCTCTTCGCCCGTCAGTCACGCCGGATCTATGGAGGTGTCGGGGTTGCCGCAAGGCCAACCCCAAGACCGAGCTGCCCGTCCGCGCGTGCCCTGAAAACTAATCCCAAGTGTGCCAAACGAAACGCACCCGTCAGGAAGCGTCGCAGTCCCAGTGCGCCCACACGCGCCAACACTGTCGCTCTATCGCTCCGTCGCTCCGTCGCTCCCTCTCTCGCACCCTCGCACTTTCGCACCTTCGCACTTCTCCCCTCCCCCCCCCCCCACCCCCGCAAATTCCGCGCTCCGCCTCAAACCCGCACCCCATTTCTTCCGATAACGGATTGGCGTGCCAGCCTCGTCCGATCCCAAACCGGCGACCCCTCCGGGTGCGCGTCCCCATGCCGGCTCCCCCTCGGCGGACGCCCCGCGCCCGCAGTGGAAGAAAACCCTCGGCAGCGCGTGGCAACTTCCCGCCCTCGCCGGCGGCGTCCTCCTGCTCATCGGCGGCGTGTCCTACGCCTTCCTCACCCGCCCCAAGCCCGATCCACTGACGGACTTCCGCGTCGCTGAGTCGCAGATGAAGTCCGGCGAATACGCCGAGGCCGTCGCAACCCTCTCCGAGCGCGTCCTCCCGCTCCTCAACAAGGGCGTCCTCGACGAAGAAGCCCGCCGCGGGTTTCACCTGATGCGAGCCCGCGGCCTCTATCTCGGCCAGCGCGAGAAGGGCATCGATCGCAAGGAAAACCACGAGAACATCAAGAGCGAGTACCTGCGCGCCGAGGTCGCCGGCGCCAAGCTCGAGCCGCAGGACCACCTGTACATGGCCCGCACGCTGCTCGCGCTGGATCAACTCCCCGAAGCCGCGATG
This sequence comes from Phycisphaerales bacterium, assembly GCA_022843045.1. GTDB lineage: Bacteria > Planctomycetota > Phycisphaerae > Phycisphaerales > UBA1924 > BJHL01. The sequence goes on along the minus strand of JALHOJ010000108.1, from coordinate 8,967 downwards.
CGGCTGGATGAACTGCCCAAGGAGTTGGAGGCCCAGAAGCTCGAAGTGCAGAAGGACCTGGTCGAAGCCGCGATCGCAAAGGGCCGCGAAGGCGAACAGGTCGCGCTCACGCTGCTGACCGAACTCACCGCGCGGACCGATCTGGATGGTCAGACGCGGCTGTGGGCGGTCTCGCGCCAGGCCGAGCTCGCGCTCGCGCAGGGTTACAACGAAGAAGCCGCGACCAAGTTGCTGCGCACGCTGCCTCGCGTGATGGAAGAAGCCGACCCGGTGCTCAAGGGGCAGACGCTTCTGACGCTCGCGAAGGCGTACATCGCGCAAGGCGACGACGCCGGCGCATCACAGCACCTCGACACCGCCATCGACGTCCTGCCCGATTCCAGCAGCGTCAAGGCCGACGTCCTCACCCTCCGAGGCCAACTCGCCCAGCGATTGGACCAAACCGACATCGCGGCCAACAGCTTCCAGCGCGTCGTCGAGGAACACGAAATCACCGGACGCCTGCTCGAAGCGATGCTGGGCCTGTCCGAAGTCGAGTTCCACAGGGCCCAGCTCGAAAGCCCCACCAGCGCGCCCGAGCGCGGGTTGGAGATGTACCAGCGCGTGGTCGACGACTTCGAGATCGAAGAAAAGCAAACCTTGGACCGCGACACGCTCCGCGAGAGCATCATGGCGCGATGCCGGGAGCGGGCTGAAGTTGAAGACTGGCGCAGCGCCCTCGCGCTGGCGTCGATGGCTCGCTCGCTGTATCGGGGCGACGCCGCCCAGGCCGACCTGCCCCCTGAAGTCCTCCTCGCGCAAGCCCAGTCGCAGCGACGCATCGCCGAGGACCTGCTCGTCGGCTCCGATGGCGGCGTGCGCGAACTGTCGCAGGCCGACCCAGCCACCCAGCGCGAAGCACGCGAACTCCTGCTCGCGGCGGGCGAGCACTTCCGCGAGTACGCCGAGCGCGTGGTCAAGGACGACACGGGCGACTATGCCGACTCGCTCTGGAGCAGCGCCGAGTGCTTCAACCGCGCGGGCGACATGGAAGAAGCGATCAGTTCGTACCTCCAGTTTGCGACCGACTTCCCCAGCGACGCCCGCGCGATGGAGGCCAAGTTCCGCCTCGCTGAGGCGTATCGCGCTCGAGGCGATCTCAAGCCCGCGGAGGCCCAGTATCGCGACCTGCTCGCAGCACGCGACAGCGCAGGGCGCAGCGGGCCGTATGCCGATGCAAGTTACGTGCCGTTGGCGCAGACGCTGCTCGCGGACGAATCCACCGACAACGACGGCGAAGCGGAGAAACTGCTGCTGCAGGCCCTCTCAGGCCGCGTGGGCGGCGTGGGCACGCCCGCGTATCGCGGCGCGCTGCGCGAACTGGGCGACTACTACCACCGCACGGGCAAGCACGAGGCGGCGATCGAGCGATACGAGGAATATCTCCAGCGCGTCGAGGCGGCCAGCCGCAGCGACGACGTCGCGGCGGTCCGCGAATGGCGGGATTCGCCCCTGGTGCGGTATCGCCTCGCGGATTCGTACCGCTTGTCGGCGCGAGGCATCGACAAGACACTGATGGGCGCGCTGCCCGACAGCGATCAGCGGGCCCTGCGAGCGACGCGCACACAGCGGCTGAATCGCGCGTTTGACCAATACGGACGCGTGACCGACGAACTCGAACGCCGCGACCGGCGGGGCTCGCTCGAAGACGTCGCCATGCGCAACAGCTTCTTCTTCCGGGGCGACTGCGCGTTTGAACTGGCGGACTTTGAAGAAGCCATCCGCCAGTACGACGCCGCCCGCGAACGCTACCCGCGCGACCCCGCGTCGCTGGTGGCCCTCACGCAGGTCGTCTCGGCCCTGATCGAGAAGGACGAACTCGACAAGGCTCGCGTCGCCAACGAGAAGGCTCGCAAGTTCTACGAAAGCCTGCCCGAGAGCGCGTGGGACGATCCCGCCCTGCCCATGGGCAAACGCGAGTGGGAACGCTGGCTCGCGAGCCAGTCGAGGCTGATTGATCGCCCGCAGCAACAGCAGGCGGAGGCTCCGGACGTGGATCGATGACTATCTCGTGGTGACTTCCGGCAAGTTGAGTACGAACACCAGCGCAGGACGCGCGAGCAACCGCAAGGTACAAGGTCAGGACGACCATGACAAAGCAAGCTCCAAACCCGACGCCCGGCAATCCAACCCCTTCCAAAGCCGCGCCCGGATGGCACGAGGTGCTGGGCCACGCCCTGGATCGCCAACTGATCCTCCTGAGCGAACTCGAAGTGCTCAGCACGCAGCAGCGCGAACTCATCGACGCTGAAGACCCCGAGCCGCTGCTCGAACTCATGAACGCCCGCCAGCAGATCGTGGACGAACTGGTGGTGCTCGAGCAGGCAAGTGCGGAGGCTCGCTCGCGCTTGCACGCCTCCGCGACCGGCCCCGGCGCGATGCCCAACGCAGGGCTTGATCGGGGGACCCGCGAAAGCCTGCAATTCCGCCTCGAACAAGTCGCGGCCCGGGCCAAGGCCGTGATGCAGCGCGACGCCAAGGACGCCGAGCGCATGCAGGCTCGCAAGAAGAAGGCGTCGGAAGAACTCGCCGAACTCGCAGGCGCTCGGCGGGCGGTGCACGCGTACGCGAAGCCAGCGACCACGCCGGACGCGGTGTTTCAAGATCGCGAGGGATAGCGAGCCACACCACGAATGCCGAATCCCGAATCCCGAATGCCGACCTCACCACCCTGACCACCCCAAGCGCCAAGCACCCGCCAGCAACCAGCCCCACACACAATCCCATGCCTGTTGGAGGATCCAACTTGTCCCCGGCGGACCTCGCCGAACTGATGGCGGCGTTCAACGACGTCACGGCGAAGCTCCAGGCGTCGCACGACCATCTGCGGGCCGAGGTGGCCAGGCTCACAACCGAACTGCACGAAGCCAATGAAGCGGTCGCGCGGGCCCAGCGATTGGCCGCGCTGGGAGAGATGGCCGCCGGCATCGCCCACGAGATTCGTAACCCCCTGGGCGGCATTCGGCTCTATGCGCGGATGCTTGAAGAGGATCTGGTGCAACAGCCCGCGCAGGCGGGGCTGGCGAGCAAGATCACGTCCTCGGCGCGGGCCGTCGAACAGATCGTGCATGATGTGTTGGCGTTCGCGAAGGAGTTGAGGCTACGCCCGGAGCCGATCGTGGCCCAGGAAGCCATGGACCGAGCCGTGGAAGCCGCGGTGGCCGTTGGTCCCGCGCACGCGATCAACGTGCAAGTGGAGCGGGCGTACGGACCGGACACCACGGTCGAAGCCGACGCGACGCTGCTGCATCAGGTGCTGGTCAACATCGTGCAGAACGCCGTCCAGGCCATGGGCGAAGCCACCAAAGGCAGCGAAACCACCGCCCGCCGCCTCCGCGTCACGGTGCGTGAGCAGCGGGTCGCGCTAGGTATGGGCGGGGGCGGGTCGTCCAAGACCCGGACCAAGTGTGTGCTGCTGCGGGTGCAGGATGACGGGCCAGGCGTGACGCCCGAGGTGGTCGAGCGGATGTTCAACCCGTTCTTCACGACTCGGGCCTCGGGCACGGGGCTGGGCTTGGCCATCGTGCACCGGATCGTGGACGCCCACAGCGGGCGGATCGTGGTGCGCAATTGTCGGGACCTACCCGCGAGCGAACGAGATGCGGCAGGAACTGCCGACAGTTCATGTTTGCGCGGTGCTTGTGTCGATGTGGTGTTACCGGCGCGTGCAATCGCCAAACAGGCGTCGCCGGCACCCGTGGTGGGCCAAATCGGCCACGAATCGGGTGGAGGCAGCAGCGGAGAGAACCACGTGGGCGTCGTCCACGTGCGAGAGCGACGCGCGAAGGCGTCGAGCCAGCAGGATGCGGGCTAGGCCAACGCAGGGAGCACAGGCATGAGGACCGTTCTGATCGTGGATGACAAGGAAATGATGCGTGACTCGGTCGGGGCCACGCTCGAACGAGCCGGGATGCGGGTGCTGACGGCGGCGGATGGCCCAGCCGCCCTCCAGATGTGTGCAAACAGCCGGCCTGATTGCGTCGTCACCGACATGCGCATGCCCGCCATGACCGGCATCGAGCTGCTCGAACAGATCAAGCAGGTGGATGACGAACTGCCCGTGATCCTGATGACCGCCTTCGGCACGATCGAGACGGCGGTCAAGGCGATGAAGATGGGGGCGTTTGACTACCTGACCAAACCGTTTGAAGGCGACGAACTCATCATCGCGGTGAAGCGGGCGATCGAGCATCGCCGGCTGACGCGCGAGAACGCGGTGCTGCGGGCCCACGCGGGGCCGGACGCGCCGACGGTCGGCAACGGCAAGGCCCGCCCGATCAACGGCGATGGGGACATGAAGCGGGGCGTGGATCGCTTGGTTGGTTCGTCGCGGGTGATGGACCAGCTGCGCGAGCAGATTCGCGCGGTCGCGGGGTCGCAGAACACGGCCCTGATCACGGGCGAAAGCGGCGTGGGCAAGGAAGTCGTCGCCCAGGCGATCCACGAATCCAGCCCGCGCAGCGTGAACACGTTCCTGGCCGTGAACTGCGCGGCGCTGAGCACCAGCCTGCTCGAAAGCGAACTGTTCGGGCATGAACGGGGCGCGTTCACGGGCGCGGAGAAGCTCCGCAAGGGCCGGTTTGAACTCGCGGACCAGGGCACGCTGCTGCTGGACGAAATCTCCGAGGTCGGTCCGACGATCCAGGCCAAGCTGCTGCGCGTGCTGCAGGAACGCTCGTTCGAGCGCGTGGGCAGCAGCCTGTCCATCGGCGTCGACGTCCGCGTCATCGCCACCAGCAACCGCGACCTGCCCACCAGCGTCCACAAGAACGAGTTCCGCCAGGACCTGTACTACCGCCTGAGCGTGCTGCCCGTGATCATCCCGCCGCTTCGCGAGCGGCTCGAAGACGTGCCCGAACTGGTCCAGCACTTCGTCAAGCTCTGCTGCACCCGCGAGGGCCGCCCGATCCCGGCGATCGAATCCGAGGCGATTTCGATGATGCAGCAATACGCCTGGCCCGGCAACGTGCGCGAACTGCAGAACATCTGCGAGCGGGCGGTGGTGCTCTCGAGCCTTGGCTTGGGCAACCCCAAGGACGCCGTCATCACCAAGCACCTGGTCGAGCCGTGGCTCAGCCGCCAGCCGATGGGCCCGATCGCGAGCGCGTTCGTCGCGTCGCCGGCGATGAGCAATGGTCATGTGAATGGGCATATGGGCGGACACGCCAGCCACCTCAACGGCGCCGGTTTCGTTGAGCCCAAGGGGCCGGTGGTGCCGGGCAGCATCTCGGCGACGACGCTGGACGGGGCGATCAAGCAGCTCGACAGCATCGAGCGCGAGGCGATCGTGCAGACGCTGGTGCGGTTCAAGGGCCACCGCCAGAAGACCGCTCACGCCCTGGGCATCGGCGTGCGGACCTTGGGCCTCAAGCTCAAGAAGTGGAAGCAGACGGGGTTGGTGGCGGAGAACCTGTGAAGAGAAGAGAGACGAAGAGACGGAGAGACGGAGAGACGAAGTGAAGAGCAGCGGAGCGCCTTGCGGTGCTCCGTTTTTCATTTGATGCCGATCACCCTCCCCCCACTTCGTCTCTGCGTCTCTCCGTCTCTTTTCTCTTCGTCTCTTCCCCACTGGCCCCGCATTTGCTCCTCGACCGGCATGATCCGCGACCTTGCCAATTCCGGGGCGATGCCTGTGCTGGACAGGATGATCCGCTTCACGGCCCAGCGGCAGCAGCTGATCGCGCACAACATCGCGAATCTGGACACGCCCGACTTTCGGCAGATGGATGTGTCGCCCACTTCGTTCCAGGCCGCGATGCGCAAGGCCGTGGAGGATCGGCGGGATGGGAAGGCGCGGGGCGCGGAATCGGCGGGGATGAACCAACTCAATCTGCGCGATACGAAGGAAGTGCGCTTCGGACGCGATGGCTCGATGACCCTGCGACCGGGCACACCCTCCGGCAACGTGCTCTACCACGACCGCAACAACCGCGACCTTGAAGGCCTGATGCAGGATCTCGCCGAGAATGGCGTGGCGTTCAGGCTGGCGGCGGACTTGATGCGGCGCGAGAACGAGATGCTGCGAACGGCGATTTCGCAGCGGGTTTGATGCGTAACTGAAGCCGATTTCAGCACAGAGACACAGAGATCAGGAGGAAGAGGAGAAAAGTCTGGGATTGAGTTTTTGAACCTGTCTTCTCTCCTTTTTCTCCCCGTCTCTGTCGCTCGGTGCTGAACTCGAACCACCAAGGACTCCCCATGTTCGGCCTCCTCGACATCTCCACTTCCGGCATGATGGCCCAGCGGACCCGCCTCACGGCGATCTCGGCCAACATCGCCAACCGCAACAGCAGCGAAGCCAACGGCGAACCGTTCCGGGCTCGCCAGGTGTTCTTTCAGCCCGGCAACCCCGGCGCGACCAGCGCGGATGGGCGGGCCCTGGGCGTGCACGTGTCGAGCGTCGAACTTGATCAGTCGCCGTTCAACCTGCGGTATGACCCGGGGGACCCTCGCGCTCTGAAGAGCGGCGAGTATCAGGGGTATGTGCAGGAAAGCAACGTCAACATGGTGGTTGAGCAGGTCAACATGATGCAGGCGACGCGGGCATACGAAGCCAACGCCGCGGCGGCGGAAGCGACGCGATCGATGATCAATCAGGCACTGCGTTTGCTGGGCTAAAACCAAGAAGAATCACTACGGAGGGCCACAGAGAGCCACGGAGAAGATACGGAGAAGAACCAAGACAGGTATTCTGGCTTTCCTCCGTGCAATCTCCGTGGTTCTCTGTGCCCTTCCCAGGTGATCCTGTTTTTCTTCGCGGCGGAGTCGCGTTCCACTTCAATCTTCACTCGCCAGCCCGGCACAGGAGGCGCGGGGCCCGGCGAGCCGATACCGATGCTGTCTGGCGGTCGCCGCCGGCAGGCTAGAGTCTCCCCATGGCCGATCCACTCGGATTCATCTCGGGTCAACCCAATCCGCTGCACGGGATCAACCGTGCGGGGGGCGGAGCCAAGCCGCAGCAGGCTGGTGGCGAAGGGCAAGGTCCGTCGTTCAAGGACACACTGCTCAAGAGCATCGCGGAAGCCAACGACCTGCAGCAGCAGGCGACGCGGGCGGTGGAGGACCTGCAAACGGGTCAGCGCACGGATGTGGAAGGCGTGATCCTCGCGACCCAGAAGGCCGACAACGCGTTCCGCATGCTGCAGCAGGTGCGCAATCGCATGATGGAGGCGTACGACGAGGTCAAACAGATCCGCGTGTGATGGCTGCGGCGATCTCAGTTCTCCGATCCAGGCGATGCGTGCAACACGCACCCGCGCGACACACGATCGCGAGAAAGCGTCGCGTTTCAGTGCCGAGCTTCACAACCCGAGTTTCGTTCGGTCCGCCCAATCGCAGAACATCTCGAGCGCCTCTTCGAGATTCTCCGGCCCGCACGCGCCTTCGATCCGGTTCTCGATTCGGTTCAGGTACACCCAGTCATGCTCGGTACGATCGATGCGCACGCCTTCGAAGCGAGCGTCCTGCAAAGGCGTTTCGTCAAGGTTGATCTTGAACCACCAGCCTGGGTTGTCGAGCGTGCCGATCTTGACACCCCACGAGTGCTCCCAGTCATCGTTGCAGTTGCTCAAGTACCAGCGTTGCAGTCGGGCGATCACGCTCATGGAAAAGCGTAGCAAGTCGTAGGGTTGTCTCGATCAGTCGCCATACAGCGTGCTGCCGCATATCAGGCAGCGGCTTGGCCAGCCATGATGTGGCCGCCTGACTTGACAGCGCATGCAGTAGCCTTCGTCTGGCGGCATGAGTCCCCAGAGTCTTGCCAGCCCGAGCCAACCAACGAAGAGCAACGCAGCGTAGCAGAAAGATGCGTGCCCCAGCCACGGCGGGCTTGAACCGCTGAGCCAGCCGTAGAGCCGAAACGGATCGGTGGCAGTGCAGATCACACTCAGCAGATCGCGGACAAGGCCCGGAGGTACGAAGAATCTCTCTGCGACATGAACGATGCCGAGAACGATGATCGCGATCACGATGGCCCAGCGAAGTGCTTTTCGAGGTTTGGAGGGCATTCTTGGAGTACTCATGCTCGCGCGTCTCTCGGTTTGTCAGGCGATGCGTCGGCGTGCATGGATGTGGCTCGCACTCGACGCTTCCTGACGGGCGCGTTCGTGTGGGGTTCAGACTTTACTCGAGCGATACGCGATCACCTGCACCTTCTCCAGCGTGATCAGGCCTTCCTTCACCATCTTGTCGAGGGTCGGGATGAACTTCTTGATGTTCTCTTCCTTGTCCACGATTTCGACGACGATGGGCAGGGTGTCCACGATGCCGTTGCGCACGGCGTGGATCAGGGAGTTTGCGCCGTAGCCCATCATGCCGCGGATGGCGGTCGCGCCGGCGAGGCCGTTGTTTCGGGCGGCGCGCACGATTTCCTGGTACAGCGGCTTGCCTTCCCACTCGTCGTCTTCGTCGACGAACACGCGGAGCATCTGGCCATCGCTGGGAATCTTCATCGCTAGCTCCTTGGCCCACCCACGGGGAACGCGGTGCACGGACAGGAGACGCCGGGATCAGTATACCAGATTTCAGCCGTGACGCCACATCGGTGTTCGGAATCGCGACTGGGCCAATTCGGCGGTACCGCTGGGGATGGGTCGTCGAAAGGCCGACAAGAGGTTTCCCAATAATGGGGCGATGGGCGGGAATCAGCGAATTCGTTGGTGGGAACCGTGGCGGCTCACATGTCGGCGTGGTTTTCGGCAACTTCGCGCGATGGGTGCGTTGAATCCGATGTGGTGGCTGCGACTGGTTGGACTCGGCCTCGGGGGGTTTGCGGCTCTGTGCGTGGTTGCCGGTCTTGCCTTTGGCTGGCAGTTTCCGCAGTTCGTGCCGATCGGACGCACGCTGGTTGCGGCACTCGTGATGCCGCCAATCCTGCTTGGCGGGTTCCTTGTTACGTTGATGTGTCCTCTGCAAGTCGATGTTCGCCAC
>JALHOJ010000107.1 GCA_022843045.1 Phycisphaerales bacterium | reverse complement strand
GTGAGACGGTGAGACGGTGAGACGGTGAGACGGTGAGACGGTGAGACGGTGAGTGACTATGCGCGACGGCGCGACTTGTCTTTCACCGTCTCACCGTCTCACACCTCACCGTCTCATTCGCACTTTCGCACCTTCGCACTCTCTCCTCCCCCCCCCATGCCCCTGCTGAGCATCATCATCCTCAGCTACAACCGGCGCGAGGCTGTGCTGCGCACCTTGGTCGAGCTCGAGCAGTCGCTCTGCCGCGGCGTCGCTCCTTCGCTGTGCCCCCAACTCATCCTCGTCGACAACGCCTCCAGCGACGACACGCTGATTGACGTTCGCGAGCGCTTCGCGCACCTGCTCGCCAGCAACACGCTGCACATCCTCGCATTGTCAGAGAACCTCGCCATCGAAGGCTTCAACCGTGGCGCGGCTCTCGCCACGGGCGAGTTCCTGCTGATCCTGGACGACGATGCCTGGCCAGATCCCCAGAGCCTCCGCAGCGCGCTCGAACTCATGCAGCGTGAGCCCACGCTGGCGGGCGTTGCGCTCCTGCCGATTCATCCGCGCACCGATCGCCCCGAGTGGCGATTCGGCACGCCCGGCACGCTGCTGCGGGGCTTTCCCGCCTTTGGCTGTGCCAACCTCGTCCGCGCCAGCGCGTGGCGGGCGGTGGGGGGGTATGAGCGTGCGTTCTTCCTGTATCGCAACGACGTCGACCTCGCCCTCAAGTTCCTCGCCGCAGGCTTTGACGTCGCCCACGACCCCGCCTGGTTCGCCTGGCACGACAGCCCCATCGCCCATCGCAAGTCGCAGCGTTGGTTGCACCTTGCCACCCGCAACTGGGTCTGGCTCGCGAAGCGTCACGCCCGGGGCGGGCGCGGCGTTGCCAGCATCCTCCTGCAATTCGCCTGGACGCTCCGCGAAGCTGGCCTCGATGTGGACCGATTGAACGCCGCGTGCGATGGCCTGCGCGATGGGCTCTCGATCGCACCGCCGCCCGTGCCGACGAGCGCACGCACCACCGATGGCCTCTGGCGGCTGGTCCGGATGCTGATCGCGGGCAAGCGGACAAGATGACACGCTCGCCGAGAGTGTCATCTTGTCCGGTTGAGAGATTCGACGGCAACGCCGTCGAGGCGCATTGCCGTGGGTCGTCTCGAAGCGACACCCACGGCTCTGCACCTGCACGGCTTCGCCGTGATCGGAGCAGTGTGGGCCAGCCCGACTTATCAACCCTTGCACGATCGTGTATGCTGAAGCCATGACCGCGCGTCTGCTTTGCTCTCTCGTCCTCGCCGCGTTTGTCGCTGTCGCGCCCGCACGGGCACAGGACTATGCCCTTCCCGGCCCCTACCCCGCCTCGACGCGCACCGTCACCGTCACGCGCCCCAACGCCACCACCTTCACCGCGCGGCTTTCGTATCCCGCCGCCGCCGCGGGCGCGAATCAGCCGTTTAGCCCCCTCGCCCCCGCCGGGCCCGTCATCAGTTTCGGCCACGGTTTCGTGCAGACCACCGGCACCTACGCCAGCACGCTGGACCATCTCGCGACCTGGGGCTTCATCGTGATCGCCAGCGACAGCGAGGGCGGCCTTGCGCCCAATCACCAGAACTTCGCGAATGACCTGCGCACCTGCGTCACGTGGCTCGAGCAGCAGCACGCGCTGCCCGCGTCGTTTCTGTTTGGCAAGGTCGATGCCCGCCGCGTGGGCCTTTCGGGGCACAGCATGGGCGCGGGCGCGAGCATCCTCGCAGGAGCATCGGGCGACACCCGCATCGACGCCATCGCCAACCTCGCCGCGGCGAACACGAACCCCTCCAGCATCACTGCTTCGTCGAGCCTGCGCGTGCCCCTGAGCCTGATCAGCGGCAGCAGCGACACGATCGTGCCGGTCGCGAGCAACGGACAGTTGATGTTCGACGCGTCGTCCGCCGCGGGCGCGCCGTCGCAACTGCCCCTGATCACGGGCGGGTTCCACTGCGGCTTTCAGGACAGCAGTTTCCCGTTTGGCTGCGACAGTTCGAGCCTGCCCCGCGCCACGCAACTGTCGCTCACGAGGCGACTGCTGACGGAGTTTTTCCAGTTCCACCTTTCGCGCGAACCGGCGACCCGCCGCACGCTCTTTCCGCGGGTGTGGGGCACTCAGCAAGTCCCGGGCGTGACGACCACGCGCCGCCCCTGCGGGCTGGATGTGAGCGCCGACAACGCCCTCACCAGCGACGACCTGTACGCGTGGCACGCTGCGCCCAGCGACGTGACCTGCGACGCGAGCGTGAGCGACGCCGACGCCAGCGCAGTGTCGACGGTGCTGCGCGAGCATGAGCGTGATGAGTTGATGAGGCAGTAAGCACGCAACCGGACAAGATGACACTCTCGCCCAGCGTGTCACCTTGTCCGGTTGATGGGTTCAGCCCTGCCGCCAGTCATCGCCTGAGCCCGTCTGTTGTTGTTGTTGTTGTTGTTGTTGTTGTGGGGGTGGGGGTGGTGCGGGGGGTGGTGCTGGCGGGGGGGATGATGCTGGTCGTGCGCAACTCTGCGCACGCGGCCCATCCAGCGCTTCCCACACCTCCGCCAGCGCCAACGCCCGCTCCAGGTCGCCCGCGTGCACGGCTTTCCAGATATGGTGACGCAGCGCGATCCGGTCGCGTCGCCATCGGGCCGCGAAGGCCATCAGCACGCCCGCCCGCGTGGGCGGCACATGACCGACGGCCTGTCCGCCCGCTCCGCCATCGGGCGTCGACAGCCCCAGCGCCATCAGCAAACACGGGTCCAGCCCTGCTCGCGACGGCGCCCGCGCTGGCAGCGCGGCAAGCGGTGCCGGTTGCATCGACAGATCCACCGGCTCCCGCACCCTGCCCGAAGGCACCGGCACGCGATCCAGCCGCGCCGCCTTGGGCGACACGTTGGCTGGCCCCAGTGGCCCAAGCCACTGGCCCGGGCGCATGCTGGTGTGGTCTGGCATGTCAAGCTCCAGCGCGGGCTCGTGCTGCCCATGTGATGGCGCGTCTGATGGAATGTGTTGCGCGCCCGCGCTCATGATGCACGCTCCGCCTGGGCATCGCTCCCATCATGCTGCTGCGCTTGCCGCATCTGGTCCAGAAGGTCCGCAGGCCCCTCGCTCTCCAGTGCTCCCAGCAGCCCCGCACGCGTCCACACCCATCCCTCGCCCACCTTGCGCGACACAATCCCCATCGACGCCCGCGCCCGTCGCAGGCTCCGCTCGCTCAGCCCCTCTTCCTCCGCCGCGGCGAACAACGCGCCCGCCGACGCCGAAGCCCCCATGGGCAGGCACTCCTCCAGAAACTCCCGAGCCCGATCAAACTCCAGCGCAGGCCGCCCCCCGCCCCCATGCTGTCCACCGTTCGGTGCGCCGTGGTTCGTGCCCTCTAGGTCCCGCATCGATATTGGCTCGTCCATGCTCTTCCACGCGATCCGTCCATCGCTGATCTTGAAACTCATGATCGCACGCGACACATCCAGATTCGCCTTCGCCACGCTCAGGCACCGCACCGTCGCGTCGTCGGGGTGCTCGCACAGGTAATACGCCACGCGCGCCGCGGCGACAAACGCGAGGCTGCCCATCACGCGGTACACCGCCTTGCCCATCTGCGCGTTACCCTTGGAAAGGTGCGACACGCACAGCACGCTGGGCCCATACCGCTGGGCGATGTCCGACAGCCCGCGCAGCAGGCCCCGCACCTGCGCGTTGGAGTTGCCGTCCACCTGCCCCAGATGCGCCGAGATCGGATCGATCACGATCAGGCGAGGCCGCTCCAGCGAGCGCACGCACTGCTCCAGCGCGTCCAAGTGCTGATCAAGATCAAGCCCCACGCGCTTGCCATCGCGGCGTTGCACGCCGTCCACGATGTGCACCCGCGACAGATCCGCCCCGTGCTTCTCCAGGCGAGGCCGGATCGTGTCGTTGGGATCATCCTCCGCCGACATGAAGACCACGTCCCCGGGCTTGCGCAGGCTCGTGGCCCCATCGGGAAACTTCGTCGTCGTGGTCCACGCCGCGATCTGCGACGTGAAGAAACTCTTGCCCAGCCCCGGATCGCCCGCGAGCATCGTCACCTTGCCCAGCGGAATCCTGCGATCCCACAACCACGACACCGCCTGCTGCTTCACCGTGTCCGCCCGCATCGTCACCAATTGCATCGCTGCCTCCCAAGCATGATCCCAACCCGCACGTTGCCCCCGCTCCACAGCGATGGCCGCCCCGTGCCCGCCCCACCATACCGCCCGCCCGCCCCGCCCACAAGCCCCAATCCACCGATCGCCACAAACTCGCGCACAAAGCGTGTCCATCCGTGCAAGTGCGCGCACAAACGTGGACGTTGGTGGGCTCTGATCAACCGGACAACATGGCACTCTCGCCCGAGGTGTCATGTTGTCCGGTTGCCTTCGCCCCGGTTCGCGGACTTTGCCGCAACGCCCCCACTCAATCCAGCCCGCCCAGACCGCGCACACCCCACGCCGCGCGTCACCGCCTGCGTTGACGCCGCCAAGTCCGCCAATCCACGTCCCGATATCCCTCGCGAGTCTTTCCAACCAGACTTTCGTGATTGAGGAGATCGCCATGCGTCGGAACGTGCTGTCTGTTGTCGCTCTGGTCCTCGCCGCCGGCACTCTGCTGCCCGCCTGCGCCGCCCGTGGCTCCCGCGCCGCGAGCGCGAACCAGCCCCGCCCGATGCCCTTCACGATCACCAAGGCCGAGCCGCGCAGCGTCGCCAACCTCTCAGGCAGCGTTGCAGGCAGCCCGCAGGCCGCGCCGCTGAACGCACCGCGCGAAGCCGCCCGCGCCGACGCCCCCCGAGCCGACACAGCCCAGCACCCCATCTTCGCCGACGCCCTCATCACCAGCGCTCCCATCGCCTCGCGCTCTTCGCAGAGCCGCCCCGCGTCCTTCCAGGGCGTGAGCGAGCAGCCCGAGCGCGCGGAAGGCGACGAGCCGACGACCAACATCGCCCGCGTCACCTTTGCCCAGGAAGGCAGCGACTTTGATCCCAGCCTCTCCCGCGATGGCACGCTCCTGGCCTACGCCAGCACCGAGCATCGCGCCACCAGCGACATCTACGTCAAGAGCGTCGACAGCCGCACCACCACCCGCCTCACCAACGACCCCGCCCAGGACATGATGCCCCGCGTCAGCCCCGATGGCTCCATGATCGCCTTCGCCAGCGACCGCTCGGGCAACTGGGACATCTTCGTCATGCCCGTGACTGGCGGCAAGGCCGTGCAGCTCACCCAAGGCGTCGAGCACGAGATCGCCCCCAGCTGGAGCCCCGATGGCACGCGCCTGGTCTACAGCCGCATGGGCAGCACGAGCGGCCGCTGGGAGATGTGGGTTGCGGGCGTGTCCAGCCCCGACGTTGCGACCTTCATCGGCTTTGGTCTTTTCCCGCAGTGGAGCCCCGTCGCCGCGACGGGCGCGAACGGCGCGGATCGCATCCTGTATCAGTTGGGCCGCGAGCGTGGCCGCAAGACCTTCGGCATCTGGACGCTGGACCTCGAGAACGGCCAGGCGGGCAACACCACCCAGATCGCCAGCAACGCCGAGAGCGCGCTGATCAATCCCTGCTGGAGCCCCGATGGCCAGTGGATCATCTACGCCCAGGCTCCCGTGGACGAACACGCCCGCCGCCAGCCCAGCGTCGAGTCGGAGCGCAAGGCCAAGGCCGCGAACCAGACTGGTGGCCAACTCAACGACGCCTCGCTCTACATGATCGGCGCCAACGGCGAAGGCCAGATCCGCCTCACCACCGGCATGGGCAAGGCCCTGAGCCCCGTCTGGACCAAGGGCGACCTTGGCGAACGCGTCTACTTCGTCAGCAACCGCGACGGAGCCGACAACATCTGGTCTTTGGACCTGACCAAGGCCCTCGAAACCGCCCAGGCCACGGTCGCGACGGGCACGATGCTCGCCCAGCAGCCCGCCCCCGCCCCCGCCCAGGCCACCGACACCGACACCGACTTCGCCAACGCCGGCGAAGGGGAGTGAAGCGGCAGCACCAACCGAACGTGGTCGCCCGCACGGAGCAAGTTCGTGCGGGCGTGCTTTGCTTTAGTGCTTGAGCAGTGTGAGCGGGGTCTTGCCCTCGCGCAGGCACCGACGAATCTCAGCCAGGCGCGTCAGGCCCATCTTGGGCTTGCCGTCCTGCGCGATCAGGCCGCCGGTGGGGATCTCGGGCGAGGCGTGCGGGGCGACGTCGTAGAGCTCGTGCCAGGCAACGCCCTGCACATAGGGCTTGGAGCAGATGATGCTCAGGGCCTGCGTCATCCAGTTCGCCTGCGTGGCTTCGCTCCAGGGCGTCCGCCAGGAACCCGGCTCGTACGGATCGGTCGCCTCCGCGCCCACGCGAGGCACGAAGGGCGTGGGCAGGATCGGGCTGCTGGGCACGCCCACCGCGTTCACGAAGATCGGCTTCTCAAGCGCCGCGAAGCGGTCCAGCGTGTTGGACAGGCTCAAGAGATCGCGGGTCGAGAGCCCCGGCTCCGCGTGGCCCATCTGCATGCGCAGGGCGATGGCGTCGATGGGCAGGCCCGTGGTCAGCACGGCCTCGGCGTACATGTAAGGCGGAATGCTCCGCTTGTTGGTGACCAGATACTCGCCCCAGGGCTGCTGCAGTTCGATCTGGAGCTTGGCGGTGGGGTGGAGCTTCTTGACCAGCATCACGCACAGGCGCGTCAAGTCCAGAATCTGCTCGAAGGAGATCTTGAAGTTGGTATTGACGTGCAGGCCCGACACCACCGTCCAGCGTGACACGGTCTTGCGATAACGCGTGACGACCGCCTGCACGTGCTCAAAGACCAGATCGCGGAGCGTCTCGTAGTCATTCTCCCAGATGAACAGCCAGTCGGGCGCGCTGCGGGGGCGAAAGTCCACCACCGGCCCGCCCACCACGGGCAGCTTCGCCGTGCGGATCGCCCATTCGATCCAGCGATCCGTGGGCGTCCAGTTGTACTTGCCTTCGACCGGCTCCATGTCGCTCCAGCGCATGGGCATGGTGACAAAGTCGCAGCACGAGAGGGCGGCCTTCTGCAAGGGCTCGGAATTGTGTGCGGGCGACACGGCGCAGCCGATCGCGGGCAGGCCCGCCACCGTCGCGTGCCCCGAGCCCGGCACCACCACCGGCGCGTGGTTCGCGGGCGCCTCGAGCTTGGCCTTGGTCGCGTGCGCCACCGCCGCCTTGTACCCCTCGCCCGTCTGGCGCAGTTTCAATTGCCGCACGCTCTGGACCAGCGCGAGTTCCTCGCCGGCTTCGAGCGCGAGGGCCAGGGCCTGAGCCGCGGCGGTGTTGGCCTTGGCCGTCTCGCCCTCGCGGGTGGAGCGGTGCATCACCAGCGCGTCGGTGAAGCGGGCCCGGGCCAGTTCAAACTGCTGCATGATCGGATGATCCGCCGGCAAGTCCGACAGTTGCCAGTCCTCCATCTTGTTGAGGAACTGCATGATCTGGCGGCGGGCCAACTCGATCATCAGCATGTACGGCTGCGGACGATCCGGCAGCACCGTCGTGTGCAGCGTCAGCAGGCCCATCGACGGACTCAGCCCGCCCGGCATGAGGCGCGCCAGATGCTCGGGCAAGTCGGGCTTGGGCACTTCAACCTGCACCGCGAGGGCGACGGTCGTGCTGACCTGTTTCTCCGCCCGCACCAACCCCTCGCCAAGCTCCACCGTTCCCTGTGTGGGCACTTCATCCCCGCCCACCAGAAACGCATGGCGGGGCGGGAAGTGCTGTGCATCCACGCCATCATTCGGAAAGACGATGAAACTCAACATGAGCGACCATTGTTGCGCCCTCAGTACCCTCGGGCCGACCCGGACGGATACCAATCCGGCCTGGTGCCTCGCCGCGAGCGACATGCTCGCGAATATGCTCCGTTCATGACCAGCGTCGTCGAATCCGCTCTCAATCTTCCTGGCCTGCGCCGGGGCAAGGTTCGTGATGTGTACCCGCTGCCCCGCACGATGCTGACCGATGCGGGGCGGGCCGCCGCCGCTGCCAGAGGCGTCGCAGCGGAGGAGCCGCTGCTGCTCATCGTCGCCAGCGATCGCATTTCCGCCTTCGACGTGGTGATGCCCACGCCCATTCCGGGCAAGGGCCGCCTGCTGACGGATCTGTCGCTCTTCTGGCTGCGCCTGGTTGAGTCCAAGGGCATCTGCAAGACGCACCTGATCTCCAGCGACGTGTCACACCTGGCCGACACCGTCTTCGCGGGTTCGAGCCTGCCCCGCGAGGCCTTCGCGGGCCGCATCATGATCGCCCGCGCGGCAAAGGTCGTGCCGATTGAGTGCGTGGTGCGAGGCTACCTCGAAGGCTCGGGCTGGAAGGAGTATCAGGCCAGCGGCAGCGTCTGCGGCGTGCGCCTGCCCGCGGGGCTGCGCCAGTGCGACCAACTCCCCGAGCCGATCTTCACGCCCGCCACCAAGGAGGAGATGGGCAAGCACGACGAGAACGTCTCCTTCGAGCGGGCAAGCCAGTTGGTGGGCGAAGAACTGATGCGCCGCCTGCGCGACCTGTCGCTGGCGATCTACACCATGGCCGCCAGCCACGCCCAGGCCCGCGGCATCATCATCGCCGACACCAAGTTCGAGTTTGGAACCATCAACGGACCCCAGGGCCCCCAGATCATCCTGATCGACGAAGCCCTGACGCCCGACTCCTCCCGCTTCTGGCCCGCCGACACCTACGCGCCGGGCAAGCCCCAGCGGAGTTTCGACAAGCAGTACCTCCGCGAGTACCTCGAGTCGCTGGTGGCCAAGGGCCAGTGGAACAAGCAGGCCCCCGGACCAGTGCTGCCCGCAGACATCGCATCGGCCACGGCAGGCAAGTATGACGAAGCGCGAGCGCGACTGACCAAAGCGGGCGACGAGCGATAGAACGATGAACAGGGCGAAGTAAACGAGCACGCCTGACGCGCGCCGCTTTTCATCGCTCTTTCGCACCCTCGCACTTTCGCACCTTCGCACTACCCTCCGTCCATGTCCAACGTCCTCATCCTCGGCCCCCATCCAGACGACCAGGAAATCGGCATGGGCGGCACGGCGGCCCGCCTCGCTGAGCAAGGGCACGATGTGCTGCTGCTGGACATGACCGACGGCAGCCCCACCCCTCGGGGCGATCGCGCCTCGCGCCTGGTCGAAGCCGCCGACGCGCTGCGTGCGCTCCAGCCCTCGCGCGAGGCGTTTGCCAGGGGCGGACGGCTTCGACGGCTCTTGCTGGACCTGCCCAATCGCAGCGTGCAGCACACGATCGAAGCCCGCCACAAGGTCGCGGGCGTGATCCGGGCCCACCAGTCGCTGATCCTGTTCATGCCGCATCCAATCGATGCGCATCCGGATCACCTCGCCGTGACGCGGATCGGCGAGGACGCACGCTTTGACGCCAAGCTCACGAAGATCGACATGCCCGCGCCCCCCGAGTTGCCCCGCGAGTACGCCGACGTGCTCGCGCCCGATGGCACGCCTTATGCAACGCTGCCCCGCAGCGGCCCGCCCCTGTATCCGCGCTGGGTCTTCTACTACTACTGCTCACACCTGCGCCGCCCTATCGATCCGCACTTCTTCTTCGACACCACCGGCTTCAGCGAGAAGAAGATCAAGGCCATCCAGGCGTATCGCACGCAGTTTGGTCCACTGGACCCAGGCGACGCCTCGCCCAACCCCAACCCCCAGAACGCGACGCTGGCACAGCGACTCGCGCACGAGGACCAGTCCAACGGCCGGTACATCGGCACCAAGGCCGCCGAGCCGTTCTGGACGAAGGAGCCGATGGGGCTGGTGTCGTTGGGGGCGTTGCCGGGGGTTGCGGATGAGACGGTGAGACGGTGAGACGGTGAGACGGTGAGACGGTGAGACGGTGAGACGGTGAGACGGTGAGACGGTGAGACGGTGAGACGGTGAGACGGTGAGTGACTATGCGCGACG
>JALHOJ010000106.1 GCA_022843045.1 Phycisphaerales bacterium | reverse complement strand
TCCCAGGTTCGCTGCGGGGCGAGGCGGATGCGGGCGCCGTTGGCGCCGCCGCGCTTGTCGGTGCTGCGGAAGGTGGAGGCGGAGGCCCAGGCGACGCTGACGAGGTGCGCGATGGAGCAGCCCGAGGCGAGGATGTCGGCCTTGAGCGAGGCGATGTCGCTGGCATCGACGAGCGGGTGATTGATCTTGGGAGTCGGGTCCTGCCAGATCAGTTCTTCCGCGGGCACTTCGGGGCCCAGGTAGCGGGCGCGGGGGCCCATGTCACGGTGGGTGAGCTTGAACCAGGCGCGGGCGAAGGCGTCGGCGAGTTGCTCGGGATGGGCGAGGAAGCGGCGGGAGATTTTCTCGTACGCGGTATCGAAGCGCAGCGAGAGATCGGTGGTGAGCATCGCGGGGGCGTGGCGCTTGGTCGGGTCGTGGGCATCGGGCACGAGTCCGGCGCCTGCGCCGCCTTTGGGCGTCCACTGGTGCGCGCCGGCGGGGCTCTTGGTGAGTTCCCACTCGAAGCCGAAGAGGTTCTCGAGGTAGTTGTTGCTCCACTTGGTGGGCGTCTTGGTCCAGGTGACTTCGAGGCCGCTGGTGATGGTGTCGCCTGCTTTGCCGGACTTGAAGCGGCTGGTCCAGCCGAAGCCCTGCTCTTCGACGCTTGCGGCTTCGGGCTCGGGGCCGAGCAACTTCGCGTCGCCCGCGCCGTGGGACTTGCCGAAGCTGTGGCCGCCCGCGATGAGGGCGACGGTTTCTTCGTCGTTCATGGCCATGCGGGCGAAGGTTTCGCGGATGTCGCGAGCCGCGGCGATGGGGTCGGGCTTGCCGTTGGGGCCTTCGGGATTGACGTAGATCAGGCCCATCTGGACTGCGCCCAAGGGGTTGTCGAGTTCACGGTCGCCCTTGTATCGCTCGTCGCCCAGCCACTTGGTTTCGGGACCCCAGTAGGTCGATTCGTCGGGTTCCCACACGTCTTCGCGACCGCCCGCGAAGCCGAAGGTCTTAAAGCCCATGGATTCGAGGGCGACGTTGCCGGCGAGGATCATGAGGTCGGCCCAGGAGAGCTTGCGACCGTACTTGCGCTTGATGGGCCAGAGGAGGCGGCGGGCCTTGTCGAGGTTGACGTTGTCGGGCCAGCTGTTGAGGGGGGCGAAACGCTGCTGGCCGGCGCCTGCGCCGCCTCGGCCGTCGCCGATGCGGTAGGTGCCTGCGCTGTGCCAGGCCAGGCGGATGAAGAGGGGGCCGTAGTGGCCAAAGTCGGCGGGCCACCAGTCCTGCGAGTCGGTCATGAGGGCGTGGAGGTCACGCTTCACGGCGTCGTAGTCGAGGGTTTGGAACTCCCTGGCGTAGTCGAACGTCTCGCCCATCGGATTGGACAGCGACGAGTGCTGGTGGAGCATCTTGAGATTGAGTTGCTTGGGCCACCAGGCGGCGTTGGCGGGCGTGCCGGCGATCGCGTTGCGCTGCATGCCGCCCGAGAACGGGCACTTGCTCATTTGGTCTGCCATGGGATTGTTCCTTGGATTGGCGGGATCAGTGCTAAAGAAGGGAGAACCGATGCACCAGGCCACGGGAGCGTTACCGATGCGTCAGACTCTATGAGAGCATTGTGGTACGCGGGACCGCCCCGATCAGCGGGAAAGGGGGTGTCCATCGCTGTGCAGGAAGGCTTAGTTGTTGCTGGCGGGGGTGAGCTTGGCGCGCAACTCGTCCATGAAGTTGACGACCAGGTCGACTCGGGCTTCGGACTCGTTCTCGCCCTGCAGGATGACCATCAGGCGACCGTCGGGACCCCATGCGAAGTTCCGGGTCTTCAGATCCTTGATGCTGTACAGCACTTTGGGGAGCGAGGCGGAGAACGTGGGTTCGGTCTTCACCTCGACGCTCACGACCTGCCTGTCGGCGTCGAGGAAGCGGAGTTCCTTGCCGTCGGGGCTCCACCAGGCGGCGCCGTCGTGGCCGTTCGTGGACACCTGCACGCGGCCGGCGTTGGTGTCGGCTTCGCCTGATGCGGCGTTCGTGAATCGCTGCACGTACAACTCGTGTCGGCCCGACTCGACGGAACAGAACAGCACCCACTTGCCATCGGGAGAGAATCGCAGGGCGTGCTCGTCGACGGGGGAGTTGAGGTAGGGTGTGGCCTTCCAACTGCCGCCAACGCTGTCTCTCGCAAGCATCAGCACGTCGCTCTTGTTGACCTTCATATCCGTCGGGACGACCGCGAGGATCTTGCCATCGGGGGACCATGCCGACGGCTGCAGGTAGACTTGTTCGGCGAGCGGCTTGGCCAACAACTTGATTGCCTCGCCCGATCCGCTGGGCGGGCGCTCGATGATCGCGAACTCGTCTTTGGCGAAAAAACCGTGGACGATGCGCTGCCCGTTGGGGCTCCACATCACGCCCATCGCATATCCATCGATTGGGACTCGCGTGGATGTGCGGCGTGTCAGGTCCTGCACCCACAGTTCGGTCGTGAGCTCGCCCGCATTGGTGACATCGAGATTGGCAAGAACACGCCCGCCGTCGGGAGAGACCGCGATCTCCCCGAAGGCGCGGGTCGGTCCGGGGATGGGCTGAGGCTGGCCTTTATCATCAAGCCAAGCCAGGCGTCGATCTGAAAGGTCGGTCGGTCGCGTGGAGAGGGCGAGGGTCCCGCTGGGCGAGAGCCTGAACTGGCTTACGGGATTGCCGCTCCAAACTCTGACGGGATCGCTGAGCATGCGCAGCGCGCTGACGTCAAATCGCACGGCGATCAGTCCAGACTGATCGGTTCTGAGCGCGACCAGCAGAGTTCCGCCGTTCACGGCGTCGGTGACGAGTTGAGCGCCGCCGGCGTCGGGGAGCACGAGCGTCCGCTTGCCCGAAGCGAGGTCGATGACTTCCGTGTTGACTTTGACCTTGTCGCTTGCAATCGAGAAGTGTGTTGCGAGGACGGACTGTCCAGGGACCAGCGGGACGAATCCGTCCCAACCCTGAATGCCCTCGGAGCTTTCCTGGCGGAGCACGACGCGAGGCTCGCCGCCCGAGGCCGCGGCGACGTAGATCGACGGATCGGTCTCGGACGAGAAGACGACTTCGCGGTTGGACGCCCAACCCAGCGCGAACGAAGATCCCTGCGGGAGATCGCAGATGGTCTCGGGCGTGCCGGAAGGTCGGCCGTTGTCGAGCGCGATTTTGCGGAGGCTGAACTTGGTGCCGGCGCGGTCCTTGGCGTTGGCGAACGCGAGCGATCGCCCGTCCGGCGACAACGCCGCGGTCCTGGCCCCCTCGGTGCCTTCGAGAACGATGGTCTCGTCGCGGTCGAGGCGACGAATCATGAGCACGCCCTGGGGCTTGGTGCTGTCGGGCTCGAGTTCGGGCCAGGCGGTATAGACCAGGAACCGCGCATCCGGAGAGATGCCCCACAGCGACTGGAAGGGCGGCTTGCTTTGGATCCTTGTGGAGACGTGGAAGGACTGCTGCGGCGCGACCGGCGCGGGGCGAGAGAGACGGCCGGCGGACAACCAGCCGATTCCGCCGGCGAGCAGCGCGGCCGCGCACGCCCCAGCGATAACGGGAAGCACAGACCGCTTGTGCGAGGCTGTGGACGGCGCAACCGCAGTCCATTCCCGACCGCTGATGGCGCGTTCGAGTTCGAGGCGGGCGTCGCCGATGTCGTGGAGGCGATTGCGGCGGTCCTTGGAGAGACAGTTGCGGAGTAGTTCGCGGATTCGGTTGGGCGTGTTGGCCGGGATGCGACTCCACTCGGGCTCACGATGCAGGATCGCGCCCAGCGAGTCGGTCACGGTCTCACCGCCGAAGGGGCCAGCGCCGGTGAGCATCTCGTACAGCACGCAGCCGAAGGAGAAGATGTCGGAGCGTTTGTCGACGGGCTTGCCGCGGGCTTGCTCGGGGCTCATGTAGCCCGCCGTGCCCATGATCACGCCCGGGATCGTGGGTGAGTGCATGGGGGCCGTGACGGTCGGGGTCTGCGGATTGACGGCAACGTGGCTGGTGGAGGGCGAGCCGTCGGCGGTGCGGGCGAGGCCGAAGTCGAGCATCTTGGCGACGCCGCCTTCGGTGATCATCACGTTGCTGGGCTTGATGTCGCGGTGCACCACGCCCTTTTCGTGCGCGGCTTCGAGGGCTTCTGCGATCTGGCGGGCGAGTGGCAGGGCTTCCTCGACCGGGATCGGACCGTTCATCAGGCGTTCGCTGAGGGTGTCGCCCTCGATGAACTCGAGGATGAGGTACTGACGCCCGTCGACTTCTTCGAGGCCGTAAATCGCGCCAATGTTCGGATGGCTGAGGGAAGCGAGGACTTTGGCTTCGCGCTGGAAGCGGGCGAGACGGTCTTGGTCCTGGGCAAGGTGCGCGGGCAGGGCCTTGATGGCGACTTCGCGCTCCAGCCGGGTGTCGCGGGCGAGGTAGACCTCGCCCATGCCGCCCTTGCCCAGCTCTCGTTGGATCGTGTATGGACCGACGGCGGTTGGGTGCATGAGCGAAGAGCATATGACGGTCTGGACGAGCGGTTAAACGCTTACGTGACTGCGGAAGCGAACATAGAGTGCAACGAGGAGTTCACCGCATGGCATCGCTTGTCGTGATTGATGGTCCGGGCAAGGGCACGCATATGCCGCTGACTGCGCCCATCGTGTCGGTGGGTCGCGAGGACACCTGCACGTATCAGGTGCTGGACCCGCACGTGTCAAGGCAGCATCTGCAGATCAAGCTGGACACGAGGCTGAACACGCACGTGGCGGGCGACTATCGCAGCGCGCATGGGGTGTTCGTCAATGGCAAGGCGATCCTGCTGGACACGCCCTTGCACGATGGCGATCACATCCGGATCGGCACGACGACGCTGATGTACCTTGTCGAGGATCACGCCGACGGGCAAGCGGCGGCGGCCGCGGCGAAGAAGAAGGATGAGTGGAAGCGGTCGACGATGATGGGGTGAGGTCGGTCGCAACGATGCAGCGCGTGGGGCGGCGGACGGGAGGGCCGGGGGAGCGATGCGAAGCGCACGCTTATCTGCTCTCGGCGGGCCCGGGGGTTGAATCGAGGCGCCAATCGCTCACGATGATCAGCCGCGGGTCTTCGCGGGGTTCGTCCACGATGGCGATCCGGAACCGCTCGCGCGGGATGTCGTAGTCGAGGAGGCTGATCTGCGTGTCCAGCGGCTTGCCGTCGAACATCGGCTTGGGCGGGCCGACCTCGATCTGGCCATCCTTGACGGCGACTGTGGCGCTCCACACCTTTCGCGAGAGATCGACCCATGCAAGCTCGCCGGGGCCGATCCAGAGGTTGGTGCCGAAGATCGCGGGCGTCGTGGTCACCTGAACCGGTGCGGCCGGAGTCGGAAAGGTGACCACCTTGATCTGGCCGCCGGGGTCTTCCTCCCGGCTCACAACATACGCGAGAATGTCACCTGAAGGCGAAAGTCGCGGCCACCACTCGCCTTCGGGCGTCAGCATGAAGGGCTTGGGAGTCTGATCCGCACCGAACGGAATGGTCATGATGTCCGGAAGCTTGTTCGAGAGTGGAGACCGTGTGAACACGATGGTCTTCCCGTCGGATGTGAGAGCGCTTGGGCCGACCTCGAAACCAGACTCCCCTTCCCAAATGCGAGTCCCTGGCCCGCCGGCGATCGGCAGGCTGGTCAGCCACTGTTTGTCCGCTCGCACCTCGCTGACGATGATGCTCTGATCGCCGGGTCCCCACAGACCACCCCACGTGAACGTCAACGCCGGGTCTCCTAATGGCGTTCGGATGCCACGCTCAAGGTCGACCACCGAGAGGGAATTCTCGAAGCGGCTCCCCACGAGCGACACAGCGGCACGCCGGCCGTCTCTCGACACCTCTCCGCCCCAACTCATCGCCAAAGGCTCCACGGGAAGCACCGTGCGTTCGCCCTTGCGGCCCATCCACGCGAGTTTGAACCGGGCCTGCGGGCTCACGAGTTGGTACATGAGCATGCCGTTTGGCGAGAGGCTCGCGTTCATGTACCCCCGCGTCTTGTCGTAGAACACGTTCGCGGCGATCGGTTGGGCCGTGCCCGTGAGCTCCAGCGTCTTGGTATCGAATGGCTGGGCCATCAAGTTCTCGTCGCGGGCGAACACCAGCAGGCCAGGCTCGACGAAGAGTGCCTCCGTCCAGCCCTTCAGGAGCAGACGAGACTGCTTGGTCGCCGGGTCGTATGCGTACACCCCGTCGGCTGGCGTGTTCTGGATGAAGTACAGGAACCGCTGCCCGTCCGGGAGCATCTGCGGCATGCGGTGCGATTCGCCGGGGGTGGTCGATTCGGTGACTTGCGTCGGCGATCCGCCGGCATCGCTCACCATCATCAGCCCGCCGCCGGCGCTTGGGGCAAAGACGATCGTGCCTTTGGATCCCCAGGACCCGCCGCGCGGGACCGGCGCGTCGCACAGGACGCGCACGATGCCATCGGCAAGGTCGAGCCGCTTGAGCTTTCCACCGGCGAAGAACGCGAGCGACGTGCCGTCGGGCGACCAGAACGGGAAGGCGCCACCCTCCGTGCCCGCCAGCGGACGAAACTCCAGGCGCGAAAACTCTCGCACGAACAGCGACGGCGGCGTCTGTCCGTCCTTGGCGGTGAGCGAGAGCGCCACGCGTGTGCCGTCCGGCGAGACGGCGACCGCCTTGATGGCATCGGTCAGCGTCATGCCTTTGGGCAGCACCAGGCTTGCCTGAAGAGCCCTTCGCTCGCTGTTTGCAACGTCCCGCGAAGGCCGGAGGAGGAATGCCGAAGTGAGCAATGCGAGCGCGACGAGCGAAACGGTCGCGAGCGCGCCTGCTGACCGCCACCATGGTTGCACAGCGACTGGGCCAAGTGCCGAATCGCGGGGGTCGGCGATCGCGCGTTCGAGTTCGATGCGTGCGTCGGCAATGTCGTGCAGCCTGTGCTTGCGGTCCTTCGCGAGGCACTTGGCGAGCAGGTCGCGAATGCGGAGGGGCGTATTGGCGGGCAGCAGCGCCAGATCCATCTCTTTGTGCAGCGTTGCGCCGATCGCGTCGGCGACGGTTTCACCTCGGAACGGCATGATGCCTGTGAGCATCTCGAACAGCACGCAGCCGAAGGAGAAGATGTCGGAGCGTTTGTCGACGGGCTTGCCGCGGGCTTGTTCGGGACTCATGTAGCCGGCGGTGCCCATGATCACGCCCGGGATCGTGGGCGAGTGCATGGGGAGCGGGGAGGTGATCGTGGGTGATTGGGTGTTGACGGGAGCGTGGGTGGTGGAGGGCGCGCCGTCGGCGGTGCGGGCCAGGCCAAAGTCCAGGACCTTGGCCACGCCGTCGTGCGTGACCATCACGTTGCTGGGCTTGAGATCGCGGTGCACCACGCCTTTCTCGTGCGCGGCTTCGAGAGCCTCGGCGATCTGCTTCGCGAGCGGCAGGGCCTCGTCGATGGGGATGGGACCTTGCTTGAGGCGGTCGGTCAACGTCTCGCCTTCGATGAACTCGAGAACGAGGTATTGGTGGGCACCGGACTCTTCAAGGCCGTAGATCGCGCCGATGTTGGGATGGCTGAGGGAGGCGAGGACTTTGGCTTCGCGCTGGAAACGCGCGACGCGATCAGCGTCCTGCGAAAAGTCCGCGGGCATCGCCTTGATGGCGACCTGGCGGTCCAGGCGGGTGTCTCGTGCGAGGAACACTTGACCCATGCCGCCCCGGCCGAGTTCGCGTTCGATCTTGTAGGGGCCGATGATCGCAGGGGCAGTTGACACGTGTACGAATTCCTTGCGAGGCACGCGATCGCGCCGGGGAGGGCGCGGGCGGGTTACTTGGCGGCGTCAATCCTGGCCCGCATCTCGTCGACAAAGTTCACGATGACGTCGAGGCGATTCTTGCCCTCGTCCTCCGCCTTCATGATCATCAAGTTGCGACCATCTGGGGCAAAGACGCCGTTCCTGATCCTTGGCTGAAACTCCTTCATGCTGTAGAGCAGTTTGGGAGCCGACGTGGACAAGGTCGGTTCGGTCTGGATCTGGACGCTGAAGACCTGAAGGTCGACGTCGACGAAGCGGATCTCCTTGCCGTCGGGGCTCCACCAGCCCCCGCCGATGGTGCCGGTGGCCGTGGAGACCTGGACGCGCCCAGATCGGGCGTCCGCTTCACCCGCGCGGGCGCCGGTGAAGCGCTGGACATACAACTCACGCCGCCCGGCCTCCTCAGAAACGAACTGCGCCCACTTTCCGTCGGGAGAAAAGGACAGGCTGTGCTCGTTGGCCGGCGAACTTAGGTACGGCGTGGCGATCCACTTGCCGTTGGCCGCGTCCTTTTCGAGCATCAACACGTCCCCATTGGGGTTCGAGAGATCCCGCTGATAGAAGGCCAGCGTCTTGCCGTCAGGCGACCAATCGAACGGGATAAGCCAGGTTCCTCTCGGCACGGCGAACAGCTTCTCGGGCTCGCCCGATCCATCGGCGCGGCGTTCCACCAAGCACATCTCGTCCTCGGCGACGAGATTGTGGACGATCCGCTGCCCGTCCTTCGTCCAGAGGTGATCCCACGCCGGACCCTGGGTCGGGAGTCGGCTGAAGGTTCGACGCGAAAAGTCGTAGATCCACAGGTCAGAGCCCAAGTTGCCGGGTTCGGTGGACTCGAAGTTGGTGACAACGCGTCCACCATCGGGAGAGACTTTCACGTTGCGATACGCGCGGGGCGGGGCGTCGACCGGCACGGGCCTGCCATTTTCGTCGATCCAGGCGAGGGTTCGGCCAGTGATGTCCGCGGGCTGCACCAGCATCGCCAGCGCACCGGTGGGCGAGACAAAGAACGAACCGCCGCGCGTGCCGTTCCAGACCGTGACAGGCTCGCCGATGATCCGCTGGGTCGCGAGATCAAACCGCGCGGCGATGAGGCTGTCCCTGTTCCGCCGGGCGATGATGTGGCCTGTGGGCAGATACTGCGCTCGCTCAGCGTTCTCAAGCAGCGTGGTGCGCTTGCCGGAGGCCAGTTCGACGATCTCGACCCAGGTCTTGCCCTCCCCGCGGACAACCCTTCCGCGCGAGGAAAGTATGGACTGGCCGGGCACCAGCGGGCGAAGCTCGCCCAGGCTTCCGAAGCCTGTGGCGTCTTCGTCGCGGAAGACCACCCGCGGCTCTCCGCCCGAAGCGGGAACCGTGAGGATCGTCCGGTTCCACTGCTGAGCGATGGCGATCTCGCGGTCCGAAGACCAGCACAGATTCGCGTCGGTGGTGCCGGGGAGTTCGCAGAGCGTCTCAGGCGTGCCCGCGGGTTCGCCGTTGTTCAGCGCAACCTTTTTGAGATAGACCGTGCTGCGGGCGCGGTCCTTGGCGGCGGTAAAGGCGACCCAGCGCCCATCGGGCGAGAGCGCGGCCTTCTGCACGCCTTCGGAGCCGGGGATAGCTTCGGCCTTCTCGCTGTCCAGGCGCCGGACCATCATGAGGCCCGGTGGCTTGGGGCTGTCGGCCTCAATTTCCGGCAATACTTTGTAGACGATGAACCGCCCGTCGGGCGAGATGCCGAAGAAATCGTTCAGTTCGGGCTTCGGCGGCGTCGCCACAGAGAGGTGGAACGGCTGCGCCGCAGGTTCGGGCAGCGACCGCATCAAGAGCACGCCCAGCAGCCCACCGAGGGCAAGGATAATGAGTGCCGCAGCCCCGGCGATGGCGGGGCGCATGTGGCGCGTTCGGGCGGATGGCGATTCGGCCCCATGGAGCCACTCGCGGCCGGTGATTGCGCGTTCCAGTTCGAGGCGGGCGTCGCCGATATCGTGGAGGCGGTTGCGCCGGTCTTTGGCGAGGCAGTTGGTGAGGAGTTCGCGCACGCGGCGCGGCGTGCTTGCGGGAAGCTGGTTGAGGTCGGACTCCTTGTGCAGCGTCGCGCCGATCGCGTCGGCGACGGTTTCACCTCGGAACGGCATGATGCCTGTGAGCATCTCGAACAGCACGCAGCCGAAGGAGAAGATGTCGGAGCGTTTGTCGACGGGCTTGCCGCGGGC
>JALHOJ010000105.1 GCA_022843045.1 Phycisphaerales bacterium | reverse complement strand
GGTCGGTTGCACCGGACCCGGCATAGGCGGTCTGTGAGGTCAGGCGGCTGTTCTTGCCAACGGTGCCGCCGTCGTACTCCATCGCGGCGACCTGGACCATGTTGGTTGACCCGGTGCCAAAGAGCGCGCCAAAGCCCGAAGCGCCGCCGTCGGCGGTGCCGACCCACTGGGCGGTGGCGCGGCCGAGGACGTCGAAGACGGTGTGGGTGATGGTGCCGGTGGCGTCTTTGGTGCCGCTGCGACGGCCGAGGGCGTCGTAGACGAAGGCGGTCTGGTCGTAGTTGGTGCCGAGGGTGCCGTCATTGGCCATCCCTGCGAGCGTGTGGTATGACCGCGAGGTCAGCACCTTCGTGCCGGTTTCGTTGTACTTCGCTGTGGAGATCTGAGTGCCGTCGGTCAGGGTCGAATGGAGCGCCCCGAGGAGCGTGGTCGCGGTTGAAGTCTCAACGATCATGTCGCCGACGCTGGTGGTGATTCCACTAGATGAGACGCCGATCGTCGCCGAGAGTTCTGTGCCGCCGGCAAGGTTCCGGACGGAGTAGCTGGCGGGGCCATAGAACGTTGAGCCAACCTGACGGGGGAAGCTGAGCGTGGCCAACCGACCGTCGGCGAGGTAGCTGTGGATGGTGCGTGTCACTCGGGTGCTGGGGAGCGTCGTCGTCGAGAGGCGGTACGAGAGGGCTTCGTAGGCGTAGTCCGTGGTGTATGTCAGACCGGTACCAGTGATCGAGAGTCCCCATCCGCTCGCGGCGTCACCCGAAGCCACGCCAGTGGTTGAGGTGCCGATATCGCGGATCTGCTTGGTGATCTGGCCGGTTGTGGCGTCACGGGCAGTGTACGAGACGATCCCGTCAGCTTGCTTGGAGTACGCGAGCGAGCCGTCCTGACGGAGGTACTGGACCGTTGTTGCGCCCTTGTCGTCTGGCGGTGCGTTGTGTTCTTCGTTCAGGGGTGGCGTGGTCGTCGAGACGGACTTGACCGCAAAGTACAGCGGGCCGCTCCAGGCCGTCGAGGTCCCGGTCCAGTACTCGGTCGAGACCTTGGTCTCAAGCCGGCTTGCTGTAGCCGGTGATCCGGACCCGTACGGGACGTCGTTGTCCGTCCAGACCCATTGCCGATCGATCGTGTTTCTGCGTAGGGAAGCACCGTCGATCGATGCGTCCTGGCTGTGGTAGCGAACATTGCTGAGCACATACTCCGTTCCGCCAACCCCCGCTTTCCATGTGCGCCACAGCGGCAAGCCGAGCGTGGCCGTGGCGGTGTCTCGCCGAATCTTTGAAACAACACCGGCTCCGGCGCTCGTGAATGACCATGTGCCGTGGTTGTATCCGGTGAAAACTTCGGGTGAACGGACCTCGTCCACACGACCGACAGCATCGCGGGTGGTCTCCGTGATCCAGAACTTGCTCGCGGAATCTGGAGCACCGTCGGTGAGCACCGTCGCGCGTTCCTGATCCATCATGTCGAAGTACTTGGTGGTGTAGAGCTGCTTGCCGTTCGCGACCGGGTGCTGGATGACCGTTCGGATGCGCATGTCGCTGTCGTAGCCGTTCGTCGCGGCCGTGTCGCGAGCGTTGCGGTACAACGACGAACTTCCGCTCATTGACTCTTCATAGGTGAGCTCGTAGATGCCCGAACTCGATGACCCGCACCCGCATTCGCCATTGAAGAACGCCGACCGGACCCGACGGACGTTGTCGTAGCCCAAGAAGTACGCGTCGGTGTAGGGCTTCAGGTCGTTCTCGCTCGCGGCCTGCAACCGCTCTAGCAGAGTGCCGCTCCCACCAAGATTGGTCTGCTGGAACTTGCGCACCCCCTCGAAGCCCATCGTGAACTTCAGAGCGTCCTGGAAATACCCGACCCCGTTGCTGTCGAACGAGTCTGCTCCGGTGTGGTACCGGAAGTATCGGTGCTTGACGAAGAGATTGTCCACCGCCGAGTCGGTCGTCGGCTCGTACGTCGAGACCAACAGCAACCGCCCGTCTCCGTCGTAGGTGTAATCCACCCGGTGACCGGTCGGGTCTCCATTCACTTTCTTCACGGCCACTGACGTCAGCCTCGAAGAGGTGTAGGTGAACTCGTAGGATCGCCCGGCGGTGTCAGTGAACTTCGTGAGCTGGTTTGCTGATGTGTATCCCGCCTTGGCATCGGCCGCGCTCGTCGCCGAATTGCCAACGAACGCGACGTTTCCCGCCGCGTCCTTCACCTTCCACAACCGGTTCGTCGCGTTGCCATTGCTCGCCCCGAAAAAAGTCAACACCTTGCCGTCATGCTGGTTGAGCGAGTAGACCTCGACGCCGCCCTCTGTGGACTTCTGGAAGACACCGTGAGCGCCGTTGACACCCGCATAGACCGCGGGGGTTGAACTGCCGACCTGCTTGAACTCCGCGAAGCGATTCGCGGCCGTGATGAGATAGACGTAGTTGCCATTTGACGTAGTGACGACCTGAATCTCGGGCATCGAACTGCTCGACCAGTTCTTCCCTTGCGGGCCCGAGCTTGAGACCATGCTCGATGCCAAAAGATCGATGTTTCCAAACGACAGTTGCCGCTGGTTGTAGGACCGACCGATGACCCACGAAAAACCGACGGACGGGAGTACCAAGTCGGCTTGGGCCATGCGCACGCTGCCAGAGGCGAGGTTCACCATGCCGTTCATCAGCGGGCAGCCATTCTCGTCGGTGTATTTGTCCCACTCCACCCTGGCAGGAGTCAGTTCATCCTCGAAAGCCACGCCGCTCACGCGCGTCATGCGATCGCGAAACGATGGCAGAAGACCCTGCCCGCTCGTCTGTGCTGCAAAGTACGATGTCAGCGTCTTCTCGTCGATATGCTGGGCACCCGCTCGCATCGCGAACCCAAAAGTGGCCGCACAGATCAGCGACAATCCGAGCACATTTGAACGCATGGGAATCTCCTGTGACGAGCGAACGGCATCACGAGTTGATGACATCGAGGCACTGCGGAGCGTTCAAGATACCCACGAGCTGCGGACGTTCGCAAGAGCCTTCGCCACAAAAACATTGCTTGGCGGAAACTTTACAAACACCAGGGTTACTACTGGGGCGAAAGCAATCTGAGCCAAAGCACGAGACAATTTATTGCTCGATGAGCGGAACACTCTTTTTGAAAAAATTTGCGATGCCGCCTCTTGCACGATTCGACCAAACTCGCTCTAATGCGTGCGTTCGCCGTCGTGGGAGCTGAGCCTAATCCACGTTCGAACTTGAAACAGAAGCAAGGAGAAGACCATGCAAACTCGCTCAACCGGTGGTGTGATGCTTGGAGTCGTGTCGATCGTCGGTGCCGCGGGCGTGCTGGGCGCGGCGGTGCTGTGGAGCGTTTCTTCAACCGTCGCGATCATTCAGCCTTCGAGCGTGCAGCAAACGGTGCCCGTCGCCCCGCTCTCTCGCAACGATGTCGGCGCAATGCTCGTGCGTGCCGGGCTTGATGCGCGTGCGCTCGCGGCCGCGGGCGTCGCTCCACAGCAGGTGCCGTCGCTCATCGCGGCCATGCGCACGCATGTCTCAGAGAACCTCACGCAGATCCGCGCGGTCAACGCCGCGATCAAGACCAAGACCGCCGAACATGCGCAGCTCATGCGGAAGGTCCAGGGCGGGCTCGGCTCACCGGCCGACGCCCAGACGCTGGCTACACGCCACAACGAGCTCAAGCAGCTCCGCATCGACCGCGACACGATGGAAGTCGCGGCGTTCAACGCCGCCGCCGCGTCGCTCTCGCCGTCGTCTCGCGCCACACTTACCAACATCCGCGCCAACCGCGACAGCGAGCTGCCCTTTGAGTATCGAGCAACACTGCTCACCGGGCAACAGCAGAGCCAGCTCCGCACAGAACTCGCCAGCGCCCGCGGCAACGCAGGCCGGGCCATGAACGCCAGCGCGAACTTCGAATCCAACTCCGTTGCCGCCGTTCGGAGCAACATGGCCGGTATGAACGCGGTGCAGGCCGCGTGGCGGACGGCAGTGACAAACTTGCAGCAGTAGCCGAAACCACTGGCGTTGTTGCGGCTCGAACACGAGGCTTCGCCGATCAGTCGATCGAGTCCTTCCTCGCCGAGCGAGTCGACGCCTTGATCCAAGGCGGCGTTGTTTTTTGCATCGCATCCGGTGACGGGCCTGAGTCGACGCAATGAATCCCCTGCATGCCCACGCGAAGCGTGACCACTTCGCGATCAGGCAGTGTCGAGGCAAGCGTCAATGGCCCTGGGCCGATTGCACGACCCGCACGCGTCGGGCCCCCTGTCCAACCGGTTTATCGCCCGGCTCGGCGAGCGGCCATTGCCATGCGCAGCATGGCCGCTCTCACGTCCGGCGACAGTTCCGGCCAGAGTGTTTGCAGCGCCCGGAGTTCCGCTGCGAGCGGGTGCAAGTTAGCCGGTGCGCCGGATTCTGCGCCGCTTTCCGGGCGAGGATTCGTTTCAGGGCTTGTTTTGCCGTATGATTTTGACGTTGCCGAGCGGTTCGATTCCCCCCGGCTCCATTTCTTCCGAAGCTCCGAAACACCCAGCGGTCGGGCCGCAGGTTTCGGGACATGTGACATCGGCGGCCACGTTTATCCGGCGCCGAGGTCTTTGAGAAAATCGGACTCAGGTTGAACCTCGTCCAGCGGCAACCCGAGTTGCTCCGACGTGATTCGTCGGACTTCCTCGAGCACCAGTTGCTGCGCGATCAGCCGCTCCCCCGGGCTGCCGTACGCCGGTCCATCATTCGCGATCAAACGGACAACGTCGCCGACGGTTTCGACGCCGTCGGGAAGACGCCAACCGATCTCGCGCGACACAACGGACAACGTCAGCACAACCGCCGCGACCACGATGAACGCCGCAACACCCGCGCCCGCGCCGTGCGTTGCCAGCACGACCGCGACCATCCCTACTCCGGCGAGCACGCTGAGACCCGTCAGCCACACCATCGCGGTATTGATCGCTGGCGTCGCGACCAGCCGCGGCACTCGCGGGTTGGACTTCCGCAGCGCTCGCCAAATCCGCCACAAGCCGGACGGAATCAACTCCGTGATTCGAGTCCGCGGCCGCACGCGACGCCGATCGATGCGCGTGCTCGCAACAATCTGGTCCCGCAGTTCGAAGTACGCATGCGCGGTCGGACACGGGCCCCCGGGACGCGGCAACCGTGAGATCACAAGCGCGGCGAGGTCCGCGACCGTCCGCACGGCTGCACACTCCGCGTCCGGAAGTTCGACGCCGAACCGATCTTCGATCTCCATCACAAGTTCGACCGTGTCAAGTCCCATGGCTCGCGTCAGGATATCGCTGTCCGTGAGCGGTCTGATGATCCGGTGTCGCGGAAGGAAAACGACGTGAGCTCGTGCATATCGAGGGCAATCATGCCGGCGCGGTCACCCGATGATCTTCCGCCTGTGCGAAACATAATCCCAAAGCACATAGCGATCGACATCGTTGCCGGCGGTGAAGAAGACGCGCCCGCCGGTTTGCTCGGCGATGGTGCGGGCGAAGGCGACGTCTTCGCTCGTCTGCGACCAGTTGGGCAGGAGGAAGATGTTGATCGTGATCCCGTCGCGCTTGCACGCCATCGCCTCTCGCAGCGTGGCCTGCTCGGTGCGCGGGTCCGGCGGGTAGAGCATGAAGAGTTCGGAGCCTTCGAAGTGGGCGGTGGGTAGGCCGTCGGTGAGGAGGATGACTTGCTTGTTGGGCGTGTCCTGTCCGCTGAGCATCTGCCGCGCCAGGCGCAGCGCGTGCTGGATGTTCGTGAAGTGCGGCGGCAGTTGCATCTCCGAGATCTTCGGATCGCTCATGTCCGCCTTGAGGCGCACGACCGAGTTGCGGATCGTCACCGGCTTGGGCATCAGTTCGATGATCTCGCTGCTGCGCCGCACCTTGGCGAGCGTGTACATCTCGACAAACGACAGGAAGTCGCCGGGGTACTCGCGCCGGATGAGGCCGTCGAGGGCGAGCGCCATGCGCTGGCAGTTGAGGTATTGGCCGTCGTTGCGCATCGAGCCGGACATGTCCAGCAGGACCGCGGTGGCGCACTTGGGGTTGTTGCGCGTGCGATGAATCTCCATGTCCACCGGGAGCATGCGCATCTTGACGCGCGCGGGCTCGCCGGCCGCGGCGCTGGTCGATGAATCACCAGCGACGACGTTCGCGATCGGCGCTCCAGTCGGGCTGCCGACGTTTGACTCGCGTGCTTGGATGTCGCGCCCGCGTTCCACGCCGCGCTCGCGCAGCAGCGCGTTGACGAAGCTCTGCGGCGCGTCGAGGTTCGCCAGCGAATCGCCGAACTCAAACGGCTTGGTGCTCGCAAGCTCCACCGCGCCGTCCATGCTCACCGGCCCCTCGTGCCGTCCACTCCGCGCCGCTTCCAGCGACGAGAAAATCTCCTGCAGCAACTTGCCCTGGAACACGCGATACGCCTTCGGCGTCAGGCGATACCCGTCGGCGTCCTTTTCCAACCCCTGGTCCTCGGCGATCTGATTCAGGTACTCCTCGATCTGCTTGGCAAAGTCGCGCAGCTGCTGCACGTCCTGCTCCTGCGCAAATCGCGAGAGCTCGTCCATGTCGATGATCGCCGGCTTGGCGTTCTTCAGCGCTTCGCGAAGCTGCTCCAGCAGCTTGTCGATCGCCTCGAGTTCCTCTTTCAGCTCAAGCGCCTTGCGCGTGTCGGTCGACTCGTTGCCCGTGAAGGCGTACTTGGCATCCAGCTCTTCGACCTGGTACTTCTCGCCGATGCGGTGCATCACGCCGAGCAGCGCGTCGCCGATCGGGCTCTTCTCGCCGCCACTGGAATACCAGAGATCTTCGAGCTCCGCGATTTGTTCCTCTTTCACTGCGCGCTCAAAAGCCTCGCGCATCGCCTTCGGCGGCGTGATCTCCTTCGCGGCGGCCCGAACGCGGCGCTCGCTGTCGCGCACCGCGGACTTCACTTCGTACGTCTCCAGGATCTTCCGCTTGCGTTCCTCCAGCATCGCGATCAAGGACTCCAGCGCCGGCCCCATGCCCGCGATCTGCGAGATGTCCAGCTTCACCGCGTTCGCTAGTTCCTCCGGCGTGAAGCGGCGCATCGACCCGTACCGCATCATGTGCTCCATCCCCATCGAGGCCAGGTCGGGGGGCGGGGCCGTCGGCGATGGGAAGTCCTTCGGGTCGTAGCGCTGGTAGGTGTGAACGATGCCGCCGAGCGCTCGGGGAGCGGCGCGGCGGCCCTGGGCCGGATTACCCAGGCCTCGCCGTTCGCCATCGTCATGCCCCGCGTTACCACCCGTCGATTGCATCTGAATCTCCCTCGGGTCACGCCGTGATTTGCTCGCGCAGCCACTTCGTCAAAGCCTCTTTCCCAAGGTCGCCCGCGGCGACACTCAGCGTCACCGCTTCGAGCTCGGTGCTCTCAGGCAATGGGCGAACACTGTTCGCCTCGAAGAACACCAGCATCGCCAGCACGCCCGCGCGTTTGTTCCCATCCGAAAACGGATGGTTGCGCGCAATGTGAAACAGGTACGCCGCTCCCATCGCGGCGATACCGTCGTGCAGGTACTCGCCGCCAAACATCTGCTGCGGCATCATCACCGCCGAGGTCAACAGCCCGATGTCGCGAATGCCGGGCAGACCGCCGTCGTTGCGAATGGTGTCATCGTGGATGAGGATCACATCCTCAACGCTCAAGAATCGGAGTGCCGAACTCATCTACCGCCCCTCAGTTACTTCGCGAGGTTCTTCAGCATCTGGTCGTAGTCCTTGCGCAATCTCTCGAGCGACGCGTTGACCGCGTCCGGCCCGAGCCCGACTTGCGCCGGGGCGACCGTCAACGTCCCGCCATGCACCGTCAACGTCAGCGGCGTCTCTGGCGTGATCCCCATCGCATCCATCAACGCCTTGTCGATGACGAGCGCGTGCGAGTTGCCGTATTTCTGAAGCGTCTTGGTCATGGAAGGCTCCTTTGGTCAGTACATCGTACTATCGGATTGTACGCTGTACAATCAAAATCGGTTCCGTATCGAGGCTTTATCCTTACAAAACCCAACTATCTACCGCTGACTCCGGCTTGCTGACAGCTGAAGGCTGACAACTGAAAGCTCCCGCCTTACGTCTCAAACATCACCCGCCCATTCCGCACCGACCGGCTGATCTTGTCGCTCGACCACAGGCCCGCGAGCACGAACTCCACGCAGCTCGCCCGGACCGCCTCGTCCGCCGCGGCGTTCATCTCGAACGCCTTGGCCCAGATCGGCGGCACCCGCTTCACGCGCTCGGCATAGTGCGAGCTGGGCAGCATGTCCCCCACTTCGATCTTCACGCCCTTGGCAAAGATCTCCGCGATCTCGCCCAGCCCGTGCTCATCGACATACTCCTTGAACACGTCGCGGATCGCCTCGGCGAAGATCGCCTCCAGCGCCTGCTTCTCTGTGAGCTGGTGGCTGCTCATCAGGTCCAGCTCAACCTTGCCCACCGCCGATGTCTGGTAGTGCGCCAGATCGCTGATCCGCGCCACGCTGGGGCGCTCGTTGAGGCGGATGCCGCGCTGGCGGGCGCTGGCGACCATCGTGCGGAAGTTGGCGATGCTGAAGCGCGCCGACACGCCCGAGGCGTGATCGACGTACTTGCTCTTGCGCGCGACGACCGCCATCTGCTCCACGATCTCCTTCATAAACCGCGGCACCATCACCGGGTACGCGCCGCCAAGCCCGCCGCCGTCGCTGGTCGCCGCGCCGTCCTTGCCGTCGGCCGTGGAACCGACCGCCTCGCGCTCAGTGATCTCGATCCCGGCATCGCGGCTCAGCGGGTAGTGCGTCTGGATCGTCGAGCCGATGCGGTCCTTCAACTGCGGGATGACCTTGCCCGAGCGGTTGTACGTCGCAGGGTTCGCAGAAAAGAGCACCGCGACGTCGAGATCGAACCGCACCGGGTAGCCGCGGATCTGCACATCGCGCTCTTCGAGGATGTTGAACAGGCCGACCTGCACGCTGTCGTCAAGGTCGGGCAGCTCGTTCATCGCGAAGATGCCGCGGTGCATGCGCGGGATCAGCCCGAAGTGCAGCGAATCCTCCGCCGACATGCTCACGCCCATCGCCAGCTTCGAGGGATCGATCTCCCCGATGATATCGGCGAACTTCGTCCCCGGCGCCAGCCGCTCTGCGTAGCGATCCTCGCGCGCCCACCACTTGATCGGCACGTCCTTGGGCGCCATGCTCGCCACCATCGCCTTGCCGGCGGAGGTGATTGGCTTCAGCGGGTCCTCATGCACCGGCGAGCCCGGCACATCCAAATACGGCGTCCACTCGTCCAAAAACCGCGGCAGCAGCCGCATCAGCTTGCTCTTGCCCTGCCCCTTCTCACCCAGGAAAAGGATGTCATGACCCGCCAGGATCGCGTTGATCAGTTCCGGCAGCACCGTGTTCTCATAGCCGGTGATCCCCGGAAACAGCTCATCGACGCCCGCGGCTCGCGCCAGCGCCAGCGTGAGGTTCTCTCGCATCTCGGCCTTGACCGACCGAGACCTCCAGCCAGACGCGACCAACTCCGCCAGATTTGCCGCTCGCTTGTCACTCATGGCCAACGAATCCTTGTATGAGCCGCCGTCGGACATTCACATCACCAGTTCGCGGGCGTCTCGGGCCAGGACTCCAATTCTGACCCGCACGCCCGCAAATGCTCCGAATCTCGCGAATCTCAGAGGCTTCGGGGAATCTCAGGTTACGATTCCAGCCTGCGATCGGTACGGTTCGATCATCCAGATCATCCCATCGCTCTCAAGGCCGAGGCCTGGGCTGACTTCATGGGCATTTCCACCGATTCTCCATGAAGACTTCGCAACCATCCGCATCTTCGCCGGAACACACAAGGGCATCGCTCTGGTTCCATGCCATCGCTGCGCGCTCACTCGGGGCGCGTCGATCCGCGAGTTCGCCCGTCCCGCATCCGCACGGCCTTTCCGCCCGGGATGCACGCTCACCTTTGAAAGGTCCACCATGAAGTCTGGTATCGCCGTCGTCGCTCTGATTCTCGC
>JALHOJ010000104.1 GCA_022843045.1 Phycisphaerales bacterium | reverse complement strand
GCAATCCGCTCCGGATAACCACCACACTCGCGCTCTCCTTGGCTGATCCGGCACGCAATGGTCTCGACGAACGAAACGTCTCCGAGGCGGATCGCCTCTCACCTCGATCCCCATCCCCTTCCCACCCCCCCCGCAAACGCACGCTCATGAGCACGCGTTCACGCTACTCCAACGCGCTCCGCTACGGATCCATATGGAGCATGCGGCCCTTTCCCTTTTTTCGGGCCCACTCATCTGAATTACCACCCCCAATGTCCGCTAGGTGCCGTTCCGATTCTGGCCACACAGCACCGTGACTTTCCCTTGGTCTAGATAGAGATGTGGAAAGTGTGACAAACACCTACTTGGAGG
This sequence comes from Phycisphaerales bacterium, assembly GCA_022843045.1. Lineage (GTDB taxonomy): Bacteria > Planctomycetota > Phycisphaerae > Phycisphaerales > UBA1924 > BJHL01. The sequence continues at coordinate 9,694 of JALHOJ010000104.1, read as the reverse complement.
GTCTCATGCACTTGACGATTTCTCGAAAACTGTGGCTCGGATTTGGCGTCATGCTCGCACTCGTTGCGACGGTCGGCTATGCGGGATTGAACGCGTCCTTGAACGCCAAGCGTTCGGTCGACGCCGTTTCTCACATTGTGGTCGCGACCGAAGCTCTGGGCGACGCCGCCGTTCTGTCCGCGCGGTCCCGCCTGGAGATCAATCGCTTCGCCGCCAATCCGAACGACCACAACGAATCCCGGTACGACTCCGTGCAGGGCGAGGCCGCCAAGGCCAAGAAGACGCTGCACGATGAACTCGCCAACTTTGGAATGGATGACGATCTCAAGCAGCTCGAAAAGAACTTCGACGCATACGACACATCCGCCCGCTCGCTGATCACCAATCTCAAGCAGCGCGAAACGATCTTCAGCACAGACATCGCCAGGCTGGGCGCCTCGATCATCACGTCGCTGCAGGACCTTTCGACGCAGCTCACCGAGGCCGACGACCCCGCGATGCCGCACGTGGTGCCTGCGATCGTGAACTGCTACACACTCCGGCTGGGCCTCGCACGATACATCACCACCAGCGACCCAAAGGACTACGAGGCCGCACTGGCGGGAGCTGAGAATGCCCGGAAGGCACTTGAGCACATCGCCAGCAACGCCCGCAGTGAATCCGCCAAGAAACTCGCCACCGATGTGATCGATGAACTCACGGCGTACGGCGCATCCGCACACAAGGTCTACGAAGCCCACTCGGCGGCTGAGAGCATCCGAACCGAATCACTGGATTCGCTGGGATCCAAAATCAACGACAGCGTCAATACGCTCCGCACCGACCTTGCCGACGCGGCCGATGAAGTCAAAGTCTCGGCAACGGCCGCGAAGGATCAAGCGATCACCATGCTGATCACAGGAAGCGTGATCGCCCTCGTCGTTGGCGTGCTCTCCGCTTTCCTCATCGCCCGCGCCGTCCTCAAGCCCCTCCGCACAGTCATCGATCGCCTCCGCGACATCGCCGAGGGCGAGGCCGACCTCACCAAGCGTGTCGACGAGACTCGCAAGGACGAACTCGGCGAACTGGGTCGCTGGTTCAACGTCTTCGTCAAGAACATGCAGCAGATCCTCACCGACGTCCGCGGCGCGTCCAACCAGGTCGCCGCCGCTGCCACCGAGATCGCCGCCTCCTCCGAAGAGATGGCCCGCGGCATGGAACAGCAGTCCGGACAGGTCACGCAGATCGGCAGCGCAGTCGCCGAGATGTCCAGCAGCGTCATCGAAGTCGCCAAGAAGAGCAGCCAGGCCAGCGAGCAGGCCACCAAGGCCGGCCAGCAGGCCACCGAAGGCGGCAGCGTCGTCGAGCAGACCGTGATCGGCATGCAGGCGATCAACGAAGCCGTCAGCGCGGGCGCCGTCAGCGTCACCGAACTGGGCAAGCGAGGCGAACAGATCGGCGAGATCATCAAGGTCATCAACGACATCGCCGACCAGACCAACCTCCTCGCGCTCAACGCGGCGATCGAAGCCGCGCGAGCGGGCGAGCATGGCCGCGGGTTCGCGGTCGTCGCCGACGAGGTCCGCAAGCTCGCCGAGCGCACCACCAAGGCGACCGAAGAGGTCGCGGGCAGCATCCGCGCGATCCAGGACGAGACCCGCACCGCCGTCGAACGCATGACCACCGGCACGCAGCAGGTGGAAGTGGGCGTCGAGAAGGCCAACGCCGCGGGCATCACGCTCAAGGGCATCGTCGCCAGCGCGAACGATGTCGCGAGCATGATCCAGTCCATCGCCGCCGCGAGCGAGCAGCAGAGCAGCGCGAGCGAGCAGATCTCCCGCAGCCTCGAATCGATCAGCTCAGTGACTCGCGAAGCCACCGCCGGCGCGAGCCAGGCGGCCCAGGCCAGCACCGAACTGTCGAGCAAGGCCGAACAGCTCCGCTCGATGGTGGCCCGGTTCAAGCTCAGCGACGGCGCTCAGGGCGAGACCGAGTCTTCGCCCCAGGCCGTCGCGGCCCGCAAGTTCAAGAAGCCCGTCGCGGCGTAACGGCTCGACACTTTTCTGACGCACGTCCCCTGCCGGCGTCCCTCTTGGGACGCCGGTTTTTCGTTGCGGCCTGGAGCAGGATCACACCACCTCGCCCTGCCAATCATTCCGCGTGACCACCGATCCTGCCAAGCAAGTCGCCGAACTCCGCGCCCTGCTCGACCGCGCCAATCGCGCGTATTACGTCGACGCGCAGCCGATCATGTCCGACCCCGAGTACGACCGCCGCCTCAAGCAGCTTGAGGAGTTCGAAGCCGCCCACCCGCAGCTCGACGACGCAAACAGCCCCACCAAGCGCGTCGGCGGCGAACCCATCACCGGCTTCAAGACCATCAAGCACGCGCTGCCGATGCTCTCGATCGACAACACCTATACCGAGCAGGACGTCCGCGACTGGTTCGCCCGCATGCAGCGTGATCTTGGCGACTCCAAAGCTTCGACGCTCTTCGCGACCACAACCCCAGCCACCCCCACCACCCTCCCCACCGTCGCCGAGCCCAAGGTCGATGGCCTGGCCCTCTCCCTCCGCTACGAATCCGGCACGCTCGCCCACGCCGTGACTCGCGGCGACGGCACCAAGGGCGACGACGTCACCCACGCCGCCCGCGCCATCCGCAGCATCCCACTGCGACTCAGCGACGAGAAACGCCCCGCCCCCAAAGTCCTCGAAGTCCGCGGCGAAGTCTTCTTCCCGCTGAAGGAGTTCGAGCGCGTCAACAAAGAACGCGAAGAAGCCGGCGACGATCTGTTCCTGAACCCTCGCAACGCCGCCGCGGGCACGCTCAAGAACCTCGATCCCAAGCTCGTCGCCTCCCGCAAACTCCGCTTCGTCGCGCATGGCCGGGGCGAGTGCTCGCCAGACGCCGACACGGGCGAGACATACTGGCAGTTCCTCGCAAGTCTCCGCGCACTGGGCGTGCCGACCAACCCGGGCAGCGTGCGCTGCGAATCCGTCGACGACATCCTCGCGGCGATTCGCGACTTTGACGCCAAGCGTCACCATGTCGGCTACGCCATCGACGGCATGGTGGTGCGGCTAGACAGCTTCGCGCAGCAGCAGTCCCTGGGCACCACCAGCAAGAGCCCGCGCTGGGTCATCGCGTACAAGTACCCCGCCGAGCGCAAGACCACGGTCCTCGTCAGCGTCGCGCACCAAGTTGGCAAGACCGGCAAGATGACGCCCCGCGCGACGATGGAACCCGTGCTGCTTGCGGGCACCGTCGTCCAGCACGCGACGCTCCACAACTACGGCCGCCTGCGACAACTGCCCGTCAACCCCGACAACCCCACCGGCGAAACCGCCCACCTGTGCATCGGCGACACGGTGCACGTTGAAAAAGCCGGCGAGATCATCCCGCAAGTCGTCGGCATCGTGCTCGAGAAGCGTCCCAAGGACGCCAAGCCGGTGCTGCCGCCTGACACATGCCCCGAGTGCGGCTCGCCCGCGGAAGTTGAGCCGCCCGAAGCCGAAACCGATCCCAAGGTCGAGACCACCCGCCGCTGCATGAACCCCGAGTGCCCCGCACAGGTGCGCGAGAAACTCGTGTGGTTCACGGGCCGCAAGCAGATGGATATCGACGGCCTGGGCGAGAAGACCATCGATCAGATTCGCGAGGCCGCCAACAACGGCGCGCAGATTCCACTCCACACCTTCGCCGACATCTTCCAACTTCGCGAGCATCGCGACAAGCTCCTCGCGCTGGATCGCATGGGCGAGAAGAAGGTCGACAATCTGCTCGCCGGCATCGAAGCCGCCAAGTCCCGAGGCCTTTCGCGCGTGCTCGCCGGCATGGGCATCCGCCACGTCGGCGACGGCACATCGAAACTCCTTGCCAAGCAGTTCAAGGATTTGGACGCGTTGCTCGCCGCGAGCGAAGAGCAACTCCGCCCCCGCAGCCTGCCCAAGGACCGCGCCCTCGCATTGGGCTACGCCAGCGAACCCTCGCAGCGTCCCGAAACCGGCCTGGGCGATGGCACTGCCCATGTCGTGCACGCGTACCTGCACAGTAAGCCCGCACAAGCCACGTTCAAAGCCCTGCGCGACGCCGGCGTGGACCTGAGTAGCAAGGATTGGATCGACCCCGCAAGCAAGCCCACGATCGCCGCGAACTCGCCGTTTGCGGGCAAGACCATCGTCCTCACCGGCACGCTCGAGTCATTTGACCGCACGACGCTCTCGGAGAAGCTCGAATCGCTGGGCGCGAAAGTCTCCGGCAGCGTGTCGAAGAAGACCGACATCGTCATCGCCGGCGCCGAAGCCGGCAGCAAGCTGGACAAAGCCCGCGAGTTGGGTGTTGCGGTATGGGACGAAGCCCAACTGCTTGCTGCATTCAAGAACTCCTAGAAATTCGCACCGTTCAACACTTCGCTGACGCTCCGCAAGATACTGCACTCATACTGGGACGGCGAAGCCGTCGAGGTCAGGAGCCGTGGGTCGCCGCGAACGCGGCATCCACGGTCAGCAGCGCATCGTGAAGTGCACCGCGACGCGGTGCCGGACTCGCACAGCTTCACCACTGCGTGATGATGATTGTCGAATGCTCGCGTTCCGTGGGTGCCGCTTCGCGACGACCCACGGCTATGCGCCCCGACGGCGTCGCCGTCGTCAAGATACCAAAGCAAAGTCACTGGTTGTGGACAAACTGCAGCACGTCACCACGCAGCAACTCACCCCTGCACCGCGAGCGGCGTACGGCCCACGCCCGACGACGCCGCCGTGATCGGATCCGTCGATGGCGCAACCCCCGCCCCCCGCGCCTTCTCCTGGACCAACTGCTGCATCAGCAGTTTCCACGTTTCGACTTCATACTCCAGCAGTTCGATGGCCTTGTTGACCTTGCTGACGTCCTTCTCGTGGGATCCTTCGACCAGTTGCTGATAGATGAACACGTACAGCGACTTGACGTTCGAAGCCAGTTCCGGATTGACATCCGCGCGGATCGTCGTCAGCAATTCAATCACGATGTCGCGCGCCTGCGAGAGGCCCGTGAACACCTGCTCATAGTTCTTCGCAAGCAGCCCCTCGGCCCCCTGCCGCGCGAAGCGCACCGCGCCCTCCAGCAGCAGCAGCCGCAGTTCCTCGGGCGACGCCGACATCACCCGCGTGCGCAAGTACGCATTCGCCGACTTGGCCTTCTGCTGTGTCGCCGTATCCGCGAAAGGAAACGTCGCGAGATTGATCGGCTCCTTCTGCAGCGGCGCGGCCTCAGCAGTGCTTGCAGGAGCGGAAGTGGGCACGTTCTGGCCTTGGGAAACGCTCATGGTTGGAACTATCGGTCGTAGCCAAGAGCGAATTCAGTTCGCTCGCGATCATCGGCACCACAATCTTCGATCACATCACGCTCAGCGACCCAGCGAGCCCAGCGAAGCCCCCTGCTGCTGCAGGCGTCCCACCGTGCTCTCCATCGCCGCGAACTGTCGCTCCAGCACTTCGCGTCGCCGCGCAAGTCGCACGTCAATCAGCGAGATCCGGCTCGTCTGCAGGTCCACCTGCCGCTGGATGCCGTTGTTGCGCTGCGTGAGCACCCCGCCGATGGAGTTCACGTACCGATCGACCAGCCGCTCGACCTGTCCCATCGCACCCAGCGACGAGAACTCGTTGCCGAAGTTGGGGTTGTTGACGCTGACGCCAGGCTCGAGTTCGGTCGTCGAACCGCCCGACAGCGTGCGGGCCGTCAGCAACGCCTCGACCGACTCCGGATCCGTCGCCATCGCCTCGCCAAACTTGTCCGCATCAAACTCCAGCTTGCTGTCCTTGCCCACCTTGATCCCGATGTCCACCAACCGCTGATACCGCCCCGTCACGCTCTCGGCCCGCTGCTGCACGACGCGCGACAGGCCGCTCTTGAGCTCGATCGCCGTGCCGTCGCCCGTCAAAGGCGAGCGACGGTTCGTTTCCTTGTCATACTTGGTCTGCGTGTTGATGCGGTCAATCACGCCGTTGAACGCCTCGATGAACTTGTTCACCGACTCGGTCAGCTTCCCGTTGTCGCTGGTGATGTTCAGGTTGATGACGTTCTGGCTCGTGCCCTTGAGGTCAATCTTGACGCCCGGCAGGATGTCATCGATGATGTTGCTCGAACTGCTCACCGCGATGGAGCTCGCCACATCGCCCGCGCCGAAGAACGCCAGGGCGTTCTCGCCCGCCGCAAGCTGCGACAGGCCCAGATCGACGCTGCCCGTGTCGACGATGAAGCGACCGTCGCGCCCGCTGATCTTGCTGGTCAGCGCAAGCCGGAAGGGCGTCGCGCCCGCGCCGTCGGAGATGACCGCGGCCGTCGCGTCGGCGCCCGCTTCGTTGATCTTCCGCACGACGTCGTTGAGCGTGTCGCCCGCGAGCAGCGTGACGACCTTCTCGAAGGAGCCGTTGATCTTGTTGTCCGCCCCCACGCCCACGCCCGTCGCCGTGCCCGCGATGTTGAGGTTCTTGGCCACGGTGCCCGTAGTGTCCTCAACCTTGATGCGTGTGCCGCCCGTGCCCGTGTCGTAGAGCTCGATGCCGTCGCCGTTGGCGTTGATGCGGGCCCGCACAGTGAGCGGCGATCCAGCCCCACCACCCGTGCTACCGGTCGTGCTGGTCGCGGCGTTGATCTCGTTCACGATGTCGCCCAGCGTCTTGCTGTCGGCGGCGATGTCGATCAAGGCGGTCTGGCCCGAGCCGTCGGTGATGCGGAACTTGCCGGTGCCCACGCCTCGCCCGTTGTTGAGCTTTTCCAGCAGCGTGCTGGTGCTCATGTATTGCTTCTGCAGGTTCCCGCTCGAGACCGTCGAACTCGCCACGCCTGTGGGGCCGGTGGCAATCTTGAGGCTCGTCGCGCTATCGGCGCCGGTCGTGCCCGTGATGATCAGGTTGCCCGTCCCGGTCGTCAGATCCGTGAGCACGATGCCCGTGCCCTTGCTGTCGAGGCTGGCGCGGACGCGAGCGGGGCCGCCGGGCGTGGTCGCGCTGGCGGCTTCGATATCGCCCAGGATGTCAGCGAGGGACTTGGTGGTGTCGATGGTGGTGGAGAAGGCCGCGCCGCTGCGGAGCGTGAAGCTCAGCGCGCCGTCGCCCGTGATGCCCGATCCGCCGTTGAGGCTGGTGGCGAGCATCGTGTTCATGCCCGCGAGCACGCGCCGGCCCTGCAGGCTGCCCACGCCGTTGCCCGAGAGGCCCAGGTCGCGCCCGGTCGTGCCGCCGTCGACTTCGGTGATCTCGATGGTGCGGTTGAGCGAGTCGGTCAGTTCGATGCGGCCCGTGGTCGCGTTGACGCTCGCGCGAACCTCCGAGTAGTTTGCCGCCGTGAGCGCGTCGTTGATGCGCTGCAATGCGCCGCCCACAGTGCTGACGGCCGAGCCCGTCTTGACGCTCGCGCCGCCGCCCTGCGGAATGGTGTACACGTCGCTGAGATTCACGCCCACCGTCGTGCCATCCACGACGATGTTGAAGTTCGCGAAGCTGCTCGACGTCGCGTTGAACTTGACGAAGACGCCGTTGCCGTCGTTGAGCGAGGCGAGGGCCGTGTTGGCGTTGAGGCCGAAGACGCGAGCGCCCGTGAGCGTGCCCGCGCTCTGCGTGCCGGTCGTCAGGCCCAGACTCGTCGCGGTCGTGTACCCCGCGCCGTTCGCGACCGTCAGCGCGCCGCCCGCGTTGTCCTTGAGGACAAATGCGCCGTCGCGCACCGATGCCGTGACCTGCGCCGTGCCGTTGGAGTTGATCGCGCTCACCACGTCCTCAACCGTCACGGCCTTGGACAGGTCCACCGTCGCGGCACGCCCAGCCGAGTCCGTGACCACGATCCTGCCGCGCTGCACGCCCGCGCCGTCGTTGAGTTCGCTCAGTGTCGTCGTGCTGTCCAGCCGCGCCCGCGCGGACTCGATCGAAATCTGAGTCAGGCCCATGCCGCTGGAGTTGCGATCCGCAAAGCCCCGCGAGATGTTCTGCTGCGTCGTGACGAGGCGCTCGACGCGGAAGGAATAGGTGCCGTTTGCCGCGCCCAGGCCCGCCGTCGCGGTCATCACGTCTTCGTTGCTGCTGGTGGCGGTCTTGGCGTCAAAGATGCGGTCGATGCGGAACGCGCCCGCGGCGGTCTTGAGCGTGTTGAGCCGCGAGTTGATGTCGAGGAACGCCGCACGCTGCTGCTGGAGCGAGTTGATCCGCTGCTGCGCAAGGACCTTGGGGCGCGACTCGATGGCGATCAATTGATCGATGATCGACCGCGAGTCGATGCCGCTGAAGAGGCCGGTGCCGGTGCTGATGCCGCTCATGGTGTCGTCCTTGACCTTTGATTGACTGACCTTCGGTCGTTAGGCCGCCTTGCGGGCCGCGGGCTTCCAGCGCAGTTCGCGCTCCAGCGCGCCGCCCACCCAACGCATCTGTTCTCCATGTCCGACGAACGCGCCTTCCCACGCGGGCGGCGTCACGACGCCAGCGCCGCCACGGGCCGAGGGCTCATCCAGCCCATCGCGCCGCAGCATCATCAGGTCCAGGGCCCACTGCGAGAGGACCCGCGCGTACAGGCGCTGCGCCGCCACTTCCACCTGAGTTGTTCCAAGTCCCTTTGACTGCCGAGGTTGCTGAGCCATCCGTGACTACTCCTCGCGGCGTGTTATCCAAGTGGCTACGCACCGCCGCACGTCCAGCATCGGACCGGCGGAGGGGAGACCTTGACGTCCTATAGAGTGTTTCCGGATTTTGTACGGTCATTTCGACCGATTTCGGACCGATCCGCTCGAACTACAACTCTTGGTGGCTCGATATCATCCCCGCGATGGACGCCAATGCCGCCAATCTCCCCCAAGGAACCGGGGAAACCCCGCAAGGTGGTCTTGCATCCCCTTCAGAGGGGAATGCCGCCGGGTCCAGACTCTTTCCGGTTGCCAAACCTATTCAGTTGGCGACCCTGGCCATCAGCTTGGTCGCCGGGTTGTCGGTGGTTGGCATGTGCATCCTCGCGATGCGGGCGAATCAGCCATATTACCTGCTGATGGGGATGGAGTTGTGCATCGGGCTCGCGGCGGCGCTGGGTGTGCTGTTTGGGCGCGGGTTTTTTCGCGAGGGGCCGGGGATGTCGCTGGCGTGCGTGAGCGGGACGATTTTCGTCGCGAGCGTGCTCGGGTACCTGAGCGTGCCCAATGGGCAGATGACGATGTCCGGCGGCAGCACGATGGGGCTCAAGCCGTTTGTGATGGGGCGGGTGATGCTGGCGGTGCTGGTTGGCGTCGCGGCGGCGTGGGTGGTGCTGAGTCGCAATCCGCGGAGCTGGTCGTATGTGGCGCGGGCGGTGCTGACGGGTGTGCCGCTGGGGGTGATTGGATTTGTGGCGCTCAAGGGGCGCACGTGGCTGTCGAGCGGCGGGGCGGGCATGCCGGCGTGGGTCGGGTGGATCGGGGCGATCGTGTTGGCTTGCGTGGGGCTCGCGCTGTTTTGTGCGTGCGTGCATTGCACGATTCGGGCGTTTGAGATGGGGAGGGGGAGGGGGGAGAGAAGAGACGGAGAGACGGAGAGACGGAGTGGGGAAGAGCGATAGAGCGATAGAGCGACAGAGCGACAGTGTTGGGGCGTGGGGATGTTCTTGGCGCTGGCGGTTGGCGAGCGTTTCTGCGGGGCACTTTGAGTTCGTTTTCAGGGCACGCGCGGACGGGCAGCTCGGTCTTGGGGTTGGCCTTGCGGCAACCCCTACACCTCC
>JALHOJ010000103.1 GCA_022843045.1 Phycisphaerales bacterium | reverse complement strand
TGTCGCTGGCTCCGTGATCGCCTTCGGCGCGCTGACGGCCGAGGCACAGATCCTGGCTCCGACGCCGTATCAGGGCTTCAGCGCGAGCAGCCCGTTTGCCGCGGTCGGCTTTAGCTCGTTCTTTCTGGAGAACTTTGAGGACGGCGCGTTCAACACGCCATCGGCGACGCCGTCGGCGGGCTGGGTGGTGCCCACGGGCATTCTGGACTCTGTTGACGAGGACGACGGCGTCCTCAACGGCACCGGCGCATCGGGCCGCTCGTACTACAGCAACGGCACGCAGACCTCGCTGACGATCAACTTCTCGCTGATCAACGGCTCGCTGCCAACGCACGCGGGCATCGTGTGGACCGACGTCGGCCAGATCATCGGTGCCGGCGGTGTCGCACGCGGCAACGTGATCTTCGAGGCGTTTGATAGCGCGAGCGTTTCGCTGGGCACCTTCGGGCCGATCCTGCTGGGCGATGGACTCATCTCGGGCGAGACGCCGGAGGATCGCTTCTTCGGCGCGATTAACCTGGGCGGCATTTCGGCGATTCGAATCAGCATGCCGTCGAGCGTCGATTGGGAGGTTGATCACGTGCAGTACGGTGTGATCATCCCCGCGCCGGGCACGCTGGCGGTGGCGATGGTGGCCGGTGCGATCGCGTCGCGCCGCCGCCGCGACTGATGGTTGATGGACAAAGCACGTCAATGTTTGATGAAGCCCGCGAGACGCGGGCTTTTCCTTGCGCATTCTTGACGCCGGAGAGTTGTGAAACACTCGATGCGTCGTGTACAACTAGCCGATCCGAGAACGGACACGCAGGTCCGCCGGTGTTGGCTTCCTTCTCCGCGGAGATCGTGCGGAGCGTCCTGATCGCAAGGAGCGCGGCGATGTCAAAGACCACCACAGCCCGTTTCCGCACGCTCTTCATCAGCGACTTTCACCTCGGTGCCAGCGAGTCTCGCGCCGATGAGCTCCGGCGCTTCCTCCGCCGCGTGGACTGTGACACAATCTACCTCGTCGGCGACATTCTTGATCTCTGGTGTCTGAAGCGCCGCTGGCGCTGGCCCGAGGCGAACAACCGCGTCGTCAATCGTCTGCTGAAGTTCGCCAAGCGCGGCACCCGCGTCGTCTACATCCCCGGCAATCACGACGAGACGCTCCGCAAGTACGACGGCTTGCGTTTCGGTGGGATTGAGATCGCGCTGGAAGCCGAGCACTGTACCGCCGACGGCCGCAAGTACCTCGTCACCCACGGCGACGAGTTTGATCTGGTCGTTCGACACGCTCCCCTGCTCTCGGCCATCGGCGGACACGCCTATGACGGGCTTCTGAAGATCAATCGAAGGTTCAACCACATCCGGGCGCTGCTCGGGCTTGAGTATTGGTCGCTCTCGTCGTTCCTGAAGCTGAAGGTGAAATCGGCGTGCAAGTACATGTCGAAGTTTGAGGATGCGGTGATTGCCGAGGCCGAGCGGCGCAAGTTTGATGGCGTGATCTGCGGGCATGTGCACAAGGTCGCGGACGTGCGCTCGAAGATTCACTACCTGAACTGCGGCGAATGGGTCGAGGGCTCGCACGCCGTGGTGGAGCATGACGACGGGCGGATGGAAGCGATCGACGCGATGGAGCTGACCAAGCAACTCGAACAGGCGGAGCGCGAGTCTGAGCGGCAACTGGTGCTCGCGGGCGCTGGCGTTGACGACGACATGGCCGATGATTTCGTGATGCCGATGAAGCGGGTGCTGCTGGCGCAGAATGCGTGAGCGTGCGAGGGTGGAGGGCGGGCAGGCGCTGCGTTTCGCCCTCCCCCGGTTCCGACCGGGGGAGGTGCCGCGCTTCGCGGCGGAGGGGGCGCGGCTTCGAAATACTCGTGGTCACAGCGGTCGCCGGGAGCCAAACGCCCCCTCTGGCTCGCGGACTCGCCATCTCCCCCGCTTGCGCGGGGGAGAGTGGGTGTGTGCGTGTGAGTCAGCCGTAGTGCGAGTTGGATCGCACGATGAGTCCTGCCTCGTTCAACTCAAACACTTCCGCCGCGAGGTCGCCGGTCATGCGGCGGTACACGAGGATGACGCTCTGCAAGCCGACGGCGGTGTGCAGCGGATCAAACCGCAGCGTGGGGTTCGTTCCAGCGCCCGCCGGAAGTAGTCGCGAACGGCGTCGATGCCCACGATTGACAGGTCGTCGGTGCCGTTGTACCGCTTGATGAAGGGCGAGGAGTGCTCGATGTTCGCGTCGTAGCAGGCCATGATCGCGTCCAGGTCCCGCGCGTTCCACGCGGCGTACCAGCGTTTGGCGAACGCGGCGGCGGACTCCGGGGTGGGCTTCTGGGGTCTCGATGGCGAAGTGTTCATCGGCGCAGCGTAGCCGGGCGCGATTGCGCGAGCGACAGTGCGTGGTACCCTGTTGCAATGGCGACTCACAGGCTGGCAGTCGAGCGATCCGACCTGCACGCGAGCTTCTCGCAAGCCGCGGTTCCACGACTCGTAATCGAGCCGGGCGACTCGGTTGAGCTGTCGATCCCAGACGTGAGCTGGGGTCTGGAGCCGCCGACGTCCACGACTGCGCCGAGGCGAAAGGTCGAGCCGCGTGATCCTGTCCGCGATCAGGGGCCTTGCCTCGTCGGGCCGATCGGCGTGCGTGATGCCGCGCCGGGGGACGCGCTGGCGATCACGTTTGAGCGGATCCGCCCCGGCCCATGGGGATGGACGTACTCCGGCGGGCCGGTCTCAACACCGGCGCTCAACGGCGCACTGGGGATCGGCGACGCGCCGCTCACTCTTCTTCGCTGGACTCTGGACGAGGACCGCAAGATTGCCACCAGCGACCGGGGCGATCGAGTTGCGGTCGCGCCGTTTCTGGGGACGATCGGCGTCAGTCCCGCAGAAGATCACGCAAGCGGCTGGCTGCCCAGAAACTGCGGCGGCAACATGGATTGCCGCGAACTCATCGAGGGTTCGACGCTCTGGCTGCCGGTGATGGTCCACGGCGCACTACTTTCGCTTGGCGATGGGCACGCGGCCCAGGGCGATGCGGAACTCAGCGGCACCGCGATCGAGTGCGCGATGGAGTTGGTGCGGATTCGCGTTGAGCTCGTGAAGTCTGCCCAGATTCGCTCGCCCCGCGTGCGCACGCTCGGCGGCCAATGGGTGACTCTCGGCTTCGGCCCGACGCTGGACACCGCCGCTGAGCACGCCGCTGTTGCCATGCTCGATCTGATGATCGAGCACACCCAGCGTCCGCGAGCGGAGTTGCTCGCGCTGGCCAGCTCCCAAGTCTCGCTCCGCATCACGCAGATGGTGAACCCGCACCGGGGCGTCCACGCGATCTGGCACGGCGGATCGGCCGGCGATATCTGATGATGCGTCACCGCTCGCTGACACGGGGTTTCCCTGGCGCGACGCGCGGCGCTGGCTGCTGGAGCGTCGTGGGTGGCGTGCCACTTCGTGACGGCGTGCCGGTATGATCTCACGACGGTCTGCCGACGAAGATGCGGCGCAGCAAGAGTCAACGATCTGAGAGTGCCCTATGAAGCCGATCATGCTCATGTTCGTGTTGGGAGGGATCGCTGCGTGCGCGACGGTCGTGTCGTGTTCGTCGCGGGCACAGAGCGAGCCGACGCAGCGGGCGACACGCGAGGTCGCTACGGGCTCTCACGGTGGTGCGCGCGCCCCGGCGGGCTCGCCGATCGCGTTGCCGGCGACGACGGCCGCGAATCCCGTCGATCTTCCCGGCCTCCACAACCTTGTTGCGTTTCACGACGGCTACATCTCCGGCAGCGTGCCCGAGGGCGACGCAGGGTTCGACTCGCTCAAGGCGATGGGCTTCAAGACCATCATCAGCGTTGACGGCGCGGCCCCCGAGGTCGCCCGCGCTGAAGCCCGCGGCATGAAGTACATCCACCTGCCCATCGGCTACAGCGGCTTTGATAACGAACGCAAGATGCAGCTCATCCGGGCGACGCGCGACGCGATGAGCGCCGGCCCGGTGTACATCCACTGCCACCACGGCAAGCACCGCAGCGCCGGAGCCGCGGCGACCGTCGCGGCGAGTCTCGGCTGGGCGACGCCGGAAGCGGGCGTGGCGCGGATGAAGGTCTCGGGGACTTCGGCGAGTTACAAGGGCCTGTTCGCGTGCGCTTCGGAAGCCGAGCCGGTGTCCGCGGCGGAGATCAACGCGGTGAGCGGCGACTTTCCGTCGGTGTGGAAGACAACGAACTTCGTGAAGGCGATGGTTGAGGTCGACGAGATCTTTGACCATCTGCGTGACATCGAGCACGCGGGCTGGAAGACGCCGTCGGATCACCCGGACCTTGTGCCTGTCGCCGAGGCGGGTCGATTGGCGGATCACTTCAGAGTGATGGGCACGACCGAGCGCGTGATGTCGGCACCGGCGGACTTCAAGCGGTGGATCGTGCAAAGCGAGCGCGACGCGAAGGCGATCGAGGATCTGCTGCTGGCCAGCGCCGGCAAGACGGAGATCGCCAAGGAGGACGCCGCGAAGCTGTCGGCGTCGTTCAAGCTGATCGCGCAGTCGTGCAAGGACTGCCATGTGAAGTATCGGGATTGAGCGGCAGCGTGGCGAAGTGGCAGCGGGCCACGCGTTGTGGGGCAGGCGTCCCGCCTGCCCGGCGCGGCCCGCGCCACTGATCCGGCTTTGCGGATCAGTGCTCGTGGAGTATCGCAGGTCCAGCCGCACTGATCCGCAAAGCCGGATCAGTGGCACGTTCAACGCCACGCGCCCGCCAACCACCCGAGCGCGATTCTGACAGCAACACACCGTTGCGACACGCCTGCGCGCAACATTGCGTCGCACCGCAGAAAACTCCTCGCCGGATGTCCGAGCCGCGTGTACACCATCGCATGGGCATGGACGAAATCGATTCTGCGTTGATGGCCGCCTGGAACAAAGTCGCTCCCACGCTGAAGCGTGATCGTGTGGAGGCGCTGCGGCGTGCCGCGCGCCCGCCGGCTGACCGCAGCATCCGCCCGTGGTGCCTCGCCATCCGCGCGGCGGACAACCGCATCACCCCGATCCTCGCCAAATACGTCGAGCCCTACGCGGCCGATCTGGCCGGCGTGCTTCTGCCGCACCGCGTGCTACTGAGCCCGACCTTGCTCATGAGCCTCCTGCGCCCGGTGACGATTGCCTGGCCGGGCATGCCCGCCAGTGCCGCGGCCCCGCTGCTGGGTCGACACGTCGAGGGCATCCGCCCCTGGCTCAAGCACGGCGTTTTCCAAATCACCTACGAGGCCCCCTCCATCCACGGCCATCGCGGCAAGCCCGTCCCCGTCATCTGGTCCACCAGCCCGCTGGACCCGAACGCCGATCGCGGCTCGCCGCCGCACGCCATGTGGGGCACGCTGTGGCAAACCCTCGCCAAAACCATCCCGCAGTGCGCAACCCTTGACGCCGAGCGCGTCCCGATGTTCACAAACACCCGCCACGGCGAGCTGCACCGCGGCTGGAAGTTCATCTGCCCGGGCCTGGAGAAGCCCTGCGGCCGCGAGACGGAGAAGCTCTACCTGCCCCGCCCGGTCTGCACCATCTTCCACCAACTCAGCGACATCGGCTTCCGCTGGACCGACACCGAAGACGCGGCCCGCTGGGCCTGTCATCGCTGCCACCGCATCCGCTACTGCTCCCTCTCCACCCGCAACGGCTGGAACGAGTTCGTCACCCACCTCACCCGCGGCCTGCTCTACGGCTGCGAAGTCAAACGCCCAGCCTCAGTCGTCTACGTGCGGAAGCGCCGATACGTAAAGCACCGTCGAGCATGACGCCCTCGCGGCACGAGTTGCCGCGAACCGTCCCGCGCTCCCGTTTGTGGTCATGCTGCCGCTCGCTTCCTCGCCCTCCGCCACGGCCCGCGTTTGGGCTTGCCGCCACGGCCCTGTGCGTCAATACGTGGGGGCTCCTGTGCCCACTTCCACCGAAACCGTCTCCGCCCCCACGTTATCAAAAAGTGTCTTCGCCTTCGCCGCCCGCGGCTCTCGCAACCAGCCGCCGGAACGAGTTCGTGACGCACGTGTCGCGGGGGCGCTGTATGGGCGAGAGGTGAGGCGGCCGGAGTCGGTCGTCTACGCTCGCAAGCGGCGGTACGGAGAACATCGCCCGACATCACGCCCTCGCGGCACGCCCGCAGCCTCTCAAGTGGAGCCGATGAACGCTCCAGGGATCCATTTTATGTGATTCAAAGACAAATATTCGACGCCTGGAGTGTTTTTGTTTGACACCAGGAAGATCATTGTCTATGGTGTTCGCGTTATCGGAGTGTTTCCGTAACAAAAGAGCCCGGCAGCGTTAACTGCCGGGCTTCGCAAGACCCCTTTTCAGGAGCCTTACCGTGATCAAAGTGACGAACGAACCCGTGAATGGTATGAGCGGCACCCTCAAGTCGCTCAAGTCGATCGTAGACCCCTCCATCCAGGCCTACACGGCGATGGTGAACTGCAACCTCGGGAACGACTGCCTGACGCTTTCCCTCCCCTTGCACCGCACTTTTGAGATGTCCGAAGTTGCCAACGAGCGCAACCTGGCGGAGCGAGGTGTCGACGGCGTGCCTGAGCAGATCGCTCAGCGCAAGCTCGACCCGAAGCACGCCCAGGGATTGGCCCTGTACCTCCTTCGTGGTCTTCTCTCTGCCGTTGCCCAAGACTTCAAGGACAATGGCCAAGCCGAGCCGCAGGCGCTCCAACTGCTGGTGAAGAACCTGGGTCCGCAGACGTACTTCGCCATCCAGCCGATCGTCGCGAACATCCGCACGTGCGAGCGCGGCGGCGGGGGTTTGCGGATGGAGGCGTCGCAGCCCGGTTCGGTTCGCGTCTTCCTCTCCGACCGCGACGTTCTGTGGATCATCGACGGCCAGCACCGGCGCTTCGGAATGGACATGCTCTTCGCCTTTCTCAAGCACGTTCTCAACAACCAGACGTACCCCAAGCGCCCGGCTCTGTATCCGGGTGAAGGCGACGTCCCGCCCGAAGAACTGGCCATCTGGGCCAAGGCCTTCGAGTTCGCACGCGGCCGCTGCACGGTCTTGGTCGACGTCCACCTTGGTTTGTCACCCGTCGACGAGCGTCAGCTCTTCCACGACTTGAACAACCTCGGTAAGAAGGTCGAGTCCAGCTTGGCATTCCAGTTCGACAGCTCAAATCCCGTGAATCTCTTCATCAAAGAAACGCTCATGGATACCAACATCCTGCGTGTCAGCGAAAAGGATGTCATCGACTGGCAGGACGACACGGGCACGATCGCCCGCAAAGACGTTATCGCTGTGAACGCGCGTCTGCTGCTCAACAAGACGAGCGTCGCAGGAGCGAAGCCCACGGACATCAACGGGAAGTTTGACGTTGCCAAGACGTTTTGGGAAGCCGTCGTCGCCATCGACGGTTTCGGAGAAGCCGAAGCGAAGCAGAAGACCGTGGCCGCGCAGCCGATTGTCCTCAAGGCGCTCGCAAAGCTGGTCTACGACTTTGCGTTCGGCCGCGACAGCGATGAGGGTCTTCAGCGTCGTCTGTTCGACGGCATCGGCGAGATCGACTTCTCGCACAGCAACCCGATGTGGCGGTACTACGAGCTGACACCTGAGCAGCGGAAGGTCGCGGGCCTGGCAGGTCTCGCCGCGTACCTTCCGACGGACACCGAAGGCTTCAACCGCGACATCGGCGCGTTTGACCCGGTCAAGGGTGTCATGCGCTTTGGTGCGAAGCACAACGACATCTTCCCCATCCTGGGCGACATGATCCGCTGGTCGCTCAAGCTCCCCAACCGCCACACGCGAGAGGTCTAAGGCAGAGGTCATCTGCGGCAAGGTACTTCTCGGCACCCCGGCTTCGATGCCTGGGTGTCGATTCGAATGTGCTGATCGGGCAAGAGTCTTGCGGACTGACTCGTTGGCCTATATGGAGCTCGCGTTAAGCATCCATATTGTCTAATGTGTACCTCTTATTGGAGTATTGCATGAAAGTTGACGTTTCCAAATTCGATGTGGGTCTGCAGTTGGGCAACAACGGCATCACTTTTGCCGTTTACGAGAATGATGGCACGTACGCTGGCAAGCTTCGCGTGGGCAAGGCGACGATTGAGTGGTGCTCGGGCAAGACCAAGATCGGAAACGGCCACAAGTTCGAGCTCAGCGAACTTGTCGCGTACCTGGGCAAAGCTGGGGGTGGAAAGAAGGCGCTCAAGCCGAAAAAATAGCCCGCCGGGTGCCCCGCTCCGACGCGGCTTTTGGGGGGGCGTGGCATTGAGCATCGCTCTGCGCCGTTGCCGTTGATCCGGCTTTACTGATCAGTGGGGAAGGCTCAAAATCTTCTTGCCTCGCTCCGTGCAGTCTTCTAGCCTGCGGCACTATGGAAGTTCCAGCAAGCGATTCCGGGTCGGCGAGCGAACATGGCGATCACGCCGATGGGCCGCGCGTCGGGAGTGCGGGCGATGACAAGGGGGCGTGGCATTGATCATCGCTCCCAGCCCGTGCCACTGATCCGGCTTTGCGGATCAGTGTGGATCGGCGTGCGGTACTCCACGAGCACTGATCCGCAAAGCCGGATCAGTGGCACGTTCAATGCCACGCTTCCGGGCCTCGCCCTCCGCCGCGGCCCGAGTTCGGGCATGCCGCGACGGCCCTACGCGTCGATACGTGGGGGCTCCTGTGCCCCCTTCCACCGAAACCGTCTTCGCCCCCACGTTATCAAAAAGCGTCTCCGCTTTCGCCGCCCGCGGCTCTCGCAACAAACCGCCCGAACGAGTTCACGACGCACGTCGCGGGAGCTGCGGTATGGTCGGGAGGTGAAGCGGCCGGAGTCGGTGGGGTGGGGGAGGAAGAGGGCCATAAGAAGAGATTCCAAGGGCCGAAAGCTCGGTGAAAGCTACACGGCGGCGGTGTAGACTTGCTCACGACGAAAGGGGCACCATGCTTGTCTACGCGGCCGAGTTTCCTTCCCGACGTGCGGCAACTTTTACAGATGTACTCCATAGCGCGAAGTTGTGGTTAGGAGGTGGACAGAGCTACCCTTGGGACGCAACTGAGCTTGGCGAGATCCCTCGGGAAGAGATACGAACTTTGGTGAAGGCGGGCCAAGACCTGCAATGGGGAATGCTGTGCGAAGTTCCAAGTCCCATTGCCGGTTTTCGCCACCGTTGGGTTGAGCGGCATTCATTGGAATGGTGCACAGAATTGGTTGCTAAAGCAATCGACGGCGTACTCTGGGTTGCTGTTCGAGTTAGTTGTGACGCTGTACTTGCGGGCACACAGCTTCCAGACCCGCGCCGTCCGGTATTGCTTCGGATGTTACTCGAAGCGTTAAGTGGCGGAAAAGACGGTCCTTTGGAAGTGACGAGTCGCCCGCACTATCTTCTTGCGAATGACCTACCACTGCTATCGCGTTTGATGCGGGGCGATGCCGACAACAAGCTTCCGTTTGTCTATCTGAGTGTCAATGAGAGCTCAGTCCCCTACGTCGACGCAGAGGCGCTCGCTAAGGCGGTCGCTGGGATGGCACACGTCGTCGTCGAACCGGATAGGCGGTTTTCGTTTGAGCTACGGGAAGCAGTCGAAGGAATTAACGCATATGCGGGGGCGATCGGCGTTTACTGGCCAAGAGGGGCTGGAGCCCATGTCCGACTCCTTCCGGGAATCGCCCCGCCAAGTGATATGGAACGACTCGTCGCGGACCAGCTGAGGCGTACGCTATGCACGATCCGTCCTTTGCCAGGGACGACGTGGGCGTCGGTGCAAGAAGCCAACGCACGCCAGCAAAGTGACACCCTTCGACGCAGCGGTGAAACAAATATCGCTAAGTTTATTGAAGCGTTTGATGGTGATATCCAAGCGAAGGAGCGACTTCTTCAGGAGGCAAATTTGGAAATTGGTCGTCTCGCAGCCGAGCTCCGAGCGATGCGGAGCGGAAAGGGGCTCCATGGCGGACTACTGAATCCTGGCAACGAGAAAGATCTGTTTCCAGGAGAACTTCGCGAAGTCATCTGTCAATCGTTGCTACGTCAGGTTGCGTCTGTCGACGCAACCTCCCGAACGGGCCACATTATCGCGGACGTGTTGGCAGCCAATCCTGTTCAGGAGCTGCGCACAAAGTACAAAGAGATCGTCAG
>JALHOJ010000102.1 GCA_022843045.1 Phycisphaerales bacterium | reverse complement strand
GTGCTCACGGTGCTCGAAAAGGGCAAGTCGGGCGAGGTCTATAACGTCGGCGGCAACAACGAGCGCAGCAACCTGGAACTGACGCACAGCATCCTCAAGGCCATGGGCTTTGGCCCCGAGATGATCAAGCCCGTCGCGGATCGGCCCGGCCACGACCGCCGATACGCCATCGACGCCAGCAAGATCAAACGCGAACTGGGCTGGCAACCCACCCGCAGCGCGTGGCCCAAGGCCCTCGAAGACACCATCAACTGGTACAAGGCCAACAAGGACTGGTGGCAACGCGTCAAGAGCGGCGCGTACCGGGCGTATTACGAGCAGCAATACGGCAAGCGCTGAAGCACCAGCTCTCCTGAACTCGGTGCACCATGCTCCAACTACCGCAGCATTCACTCTGGCTGGGGAATCGAGGCGACCTGTTGCGCCCCGCCGATCTGCGCAGGGCGGGTATCCGAGCCGTGCTTGATCTGGCTCTCGAAGAAGTACCATTCCAGTGGCATCGAGAGGGAATCGTGCTGCGTGTTCCGATCACCGATGGTCCGGGCAACGAACCGGAGTCCCTTCGCATCGCCGCGAGAACCGCTGCGGAACTACTCGCCTCAAACACGCCCACCCTGATCGCCTGCAGTGCCGGCCTGAGCCGCACACCGGTCATTGCTGCAGTCGGATTAGCGATTCACACAGGAAACGCGCCCTTGGCGTGCCTTGAAACCATCCGCAGAATCACCCATACCGATGTCTCGATTGCTCTCTGGCAGGACGCCCTGCAGGCCAGCGGCCTAGCTCCCTGAAACGACAACCGAATAATTTTGTACGATACCACAACCACCACCCGACCCTTCCCAACAATCGAGGGATCGGTGGTTCGAGTGCCTTTCGCTCGCCCCGCGCGAATTCTGAGGAGGTTTCTTCATGTCCCAAGCCCCCAACACCATCTTCGCCCCGCCCGATGCCCAGTTCGGCAGCCCCCAGCCCCAGCGCCAAGGCTCCAACGTTCTGGGCATCATCGGCTTCATCCTCTCGACCCTTGGGCTCATCACCTGCTGCATCCCCTTCGTCGGCTTCATCGGCTCCATCGGCCTCGTGCTGAGCCTGATCGCCCTCTTCCGCGCCCCGCGCGGCTTCGCCATCGCGGGCACCATCATCGGCATCATCGCGACGATCTTCGCCGTGCTGTGGCTGGTCCTCTTCTCGCTGATGGGCGCGGCGATCAGCGCCTCGGGCGGATTCATGGACTTCGGCAAAGCTCTGATGGTCGTGTCGCAGGTCGAAGAGCAACGCGCTCGTGGCGGCAGTTATCCCGCCGACTTGACCATGCTCAAGGAAGTGCCGCCGGAGTTCCGCAAGGATCGCAACAACATCGACTTTCTGTACGAAGTCGCGCCCGATGGTTCGTCGTTCACGCTCAAGGGAGCCGGCCCCGACGCGACCATGGGCACAACCGACGACATCGAGTTCACCGAACTTTTCCGCAAGCACAACATCCAGTTGCAGCAGTCGCACACTTGGCCGCCACCCGCGCCCAACGCTCCGACTGCTCCCGCGGATCCCAACGCGCCGACAACCCCCGATTCGCCCGCAGAGACTCCGGACAAGGGCCCGGTCTGATCTCCTCGCCACCAGTGGCACGGGCGTCCCGCCCGTGAGTCCAAGGGCCTTCTAGCCCCTTGACCCTTTTCGCTGAGTAACCCAAGCGCCAACACTACCGCGTGCCCTCCGACGCGACGCAACTCCCAGTCCCCGCGCCAACATCACCGCCGGACCCAGCATCGCGCCTCCGCCAAACCGAGCGCTGGCTCGTACCCGCTGCGATCCTCGGCCTTCTCGTGGTCGCAGCCTTGGGCTGGTACTGGGTGTCGCTCGCCCGTCCCGAAATCGTGCGCGACGGCATCGTGACCTATGGCGAAGCCTCGTATTGGGCCCGCTCCACCGCCCTCCACGGCCTGACCCTCGCCGAAGCCGCGAAGCTCATCGATGGCCAAGTCGAACCCATCGGCACCGGAACCGACGCCGCACGCGTGCCAATCCAACCAATCCCAGGACGCCCGGGCGAACCATGGCTGGAACTCCGCCTCGAAGCAGGACGCGTGATGGACGCGAAGCTGCATCGATAGTCCAGCGCCTCGTCGCATTCCGCAGCGATCGCCCGGCCGCCGATTCCACAAATGCCGAATGCCGAATGCAGCCGCGCATCTCAAGGCAGTCCCCACCACACTTTCCCTATCATCCTCCGCATGCACTCCCGCGTGGAACCTCCGCAAACCAACGCCCCAGGCGATCAAGCTAGCCAAGCCGCATCGACGCTGCCCACCCACCTCCCGCGCATCGCCGCGGTGCGATACCTCAACACGCTCCCGCTCATCGAAGGTCTCGACAAGGTGGACGGACTCTCCCTGACGCCCGCGATCCCCTCCCGGATCGCGGCGATGGTCCTGTCGGGCGAAGCCGACATCGGCCTGGCTTCGATCGTCGACGTCGCCCGCGCCACGAGCGCATCGGGCGAGCGTCTAATCGCCCTCCCCGTCGGCCAGATCGGCTGCGACGGGCCGACCATGACGGTGCGCTTGTTCAGTACGGTGCCGTTTGACACAATCACCGAACTGCACGCCGACACCGACAGCCACACCTCCGTCATCCTCGCGCAGCTCATCCTTCGGCATCGCTACTCGTGCACTCCCACGCTCCGAGACTTCGACGTCCGCGAGCGTGTCGAACTCAACCTCGCCAACAAGCGCCCGGTCCCCGCCAGCCTCGAAGACGCCTGGCCCAACGCCCTCCTCATGATCGGCGACAAGGTCGTCACCGACGCCCCGCCGCCAGCGCGATATCCGCATCAGCTCGACCTGGGCGAAGCCTGGAAGCAGTGGACGGGCCTGCCTTTCGTGTACGCCGTGTGGGCCTGCACGCGCACGAACGCGGCTGACCCCGCCATCCGCCTCGCGGCCAATCTGCTGGACCGCCAACGCCGCCACAACGCCGGTCGCCTCGAGTGGATCATCTCCCACCGCGCGAGCGGCCACCGCTGGCCGACCGATCTCGCCCGTCAGTACCTGGGCTCGCTGCTCCGATACGACTGCGGCCCGCGCGAACGAGAAGCCGCGTCACGCTTCATCGACGAAGCCTCCCGCGCCGGCCTGCTCACGGGCGCCGACCTCCGGTGGGCCTGGTAGGCCATGCCCAAGCCCTCCGCCATCAAGCATCCGCTCCTGCGCGGGCTGGTGCGAGAGCTCCGGCTGGTCTCGCGCGACGCGTTGCTTCGGGACGTGGAGCGAATCGAAGAACTCGCCGCCGACATCAACGATGCCACCGAGTACCCGCTCGATTGGCTCATATTCCGCATTACCGGCTTCCGCTCCGCGGACCCTCAGGGCACAGACCCAGCTTCGCCCGCGACGATCCGAGGACGCGACGTGCTCACCGACCTCAGCGCGGTCTGCGAGCACCTCTGCGCCATGGCAGGCTTGCGTCACGCCGAACTCGACGCCGCGCAGTTCAGCCGCCCTCGCGAACTCTGCGCCGCATGGAGCATCAGCGAGTCCACCTTCAAGCGTCTCCGTCGCGAAGGCCTGGCCTGTCGCCTCGTCTTGGACCACCGCAACGTCGGCTCGCTCATCGTCCACCAATCCGTCGCCGCAGGGTTCGAACGCACCCACCGCCCGCGCCTCACCACCACACGAGGCAAGGCCCGCATGCCCGCCGCACTCCGCGAGCGACTGATCCGCGAAGCCCTGCGTTACCACCGCACCCTCAACCTCTCCGCCCACGCCATCAGCACACGTCTGGCCCTTCGCCACGGCCCATCGCCCAGCGCGTCCGCGATCCGCAGCCTGCTCGCGAAGCACCCGCTCACCAAGTCCCTTTTTCCGCTTCGCGCCCATCCCGTCGTGCGATCCCGCTTGGCGTTGCTCCGCCTGCACCTTCGAGGCGTTCTGCCCGAAGACCTCGCGCGCATGGCGAGCCGCCGCACGCCCCTCGTGCGCCGCGACCTCGCGCTCGCGCGAGCACAGCTCTTGCAGCGTTGGTGCGAACTCGCACTGCTTGTTCCCTTCCCACAATCCAAAGACTCGCCAAACATCGACGCCACGCTCGCGACGCCCTGTGCGACCACGTCACTCCGCGATCCCCTGCCCGACGATCTCGCGAGCCTGCTGGCATGGTGGCTCGCCCGCAAGCCCCTCACGCCTCGCGAGGAACGCGAATTACTTTGGGCCTTCGCCGCCGCCCGCGGACGGGCGTGGACGCTCACCCGCTCGCTCGATCGCCTGCACCCTTCTCCCCTCGCCCTCGACGACGCCGAAACGCACTCGCGCTGGGCCTCGCTGTTGCACGACCGCCTGCTGCACACCCAGGGCCGCCTCATCCTCGACACCATCCGCGTGCGCACCCAACTCCCCGCCGAGCAACTCCCGCTGGCACTGCTCCAATCGCTCCTCCGCGCGGGCGTGCGCTCACTCAGCGCCGCGACCCTGGGCCTGGACCCGGCCAAGTCCGGCCGCCTCGCCGGGGCTGCCGCCCTCGTCATCGATCGCGCCATCACCCGCATCCTCCGCGACAGCAACTGGAGCCCCGCGACGACCAGCAAGCGTGCCCAATCGATGCTCGCCTCGAGCATCCCAACCAGTTTCGCCCTCATCGCGGATACAGGCCTCCTCCCCTGGGATCGCTGGCTCTGGCCGCTTCATACCCGCATGCACGCGGCCCAACCAAACCAGTTCGCTCGCCTCCCCACCAAAGCCGCAACCATTCTGACGCACCGCTTCGCGCTGGATGGCTCCCCGCCTCTCACGCTCGAACAGATTCGCACGCGTCTGAATATGGGCACCATCGAGATCGCGGGGGCATCGTGCAACGCGCTCGCCCTGCTCCGAACGTCGTACCCGGCAACGTGACCACACTACCTCCCGCACCCTCAATAAACTACCCAATGCCCCCCACCTCCGCACCCCGCTCCCTCGACATGATCGCCAGCGTGCGACTTGTGGTCGGCATGGAAGTCCACGTCGAACTCGCAACCAAAACCAAACTCTTCACGCGGGTCGCAAGCCCCGCCTCGCCGACCGGACATCACGAGCACGCCTCACCCAACACTCTCATCGATCCCGTCGTCCTCGCCCTGCCCGGCGCGCTCCCTGTGATGAACCGCGAGGCCGTCGAACTCTCCATGCTCGTCGGCCTCGCCATCGGCTGCCGCGTCGCGAGTTTCAGCAAGTGGGACCGCAAGAGCTACTTCTATCCCGACCTGCCCAAGGCCTACCAGATCAGCCAGTACGACCTCCCTCTCTGCAGCGACGGTGCAATCGACGTCCCCGCAACCGACGACAAAGGCTTCCCCGATCCCACCCAGCCCGCCGCGAGAATCGGCATCATCCGCGCCCACCTCGAAGAAGACGCCGGCAAACTCCTTCACGAAGCGCCCGGCGGCCGCGCAATCGACTTCTCCATCGCCGACTACAACCGCGCCGGCACGCCCCTGCTCGAAATCGTCACCCAACCCGACTTCACCAACGCGTCCCAATGCGTGATGTTCGCCAAGTTGCTCCGCGCCACTTGCCGGCTGCTCGGCGCGACCCTGGGCGTCATGCAGCAGGGCCACATGCGCTTCGAGCCCAACATCAACTGCGTCCTGACCCTCCGCGATGGCAGCGTCGTCAAGACCCCCATCGTCGAAGTCAAGAACCTCAACAGCTTCCGATCCCTGCAAGGCGCAATCGAACACGAACTCGCCCACCAGCCCCGCCGCTGGGTCGAAGATGGTCGCGAATTCGGCCCGGGCAGCAAAGTCACGCGAGGCTGGGACGACGCGAGCGAATCCACGTTCGTCCAACGCGAAAAAGAAGACGCCCACGACTACCGCTACTTCCCCGATCCCGATCTCCCACCCGTCCGCGTCGACGCTTCGTGGCTCGACCGCGTCAAGGCACGCCTCATCGAGAGCCCACTGCCACGCTGGCAGCGATACGTGAACGACTACGCGATCCCCGCCAAGGAAGCCTTCGCCCTCATCGACGAACCCGCCACGTGCCTCTTCTACGAAGCCGTCATCGACGCCTGCGTCGCCCTGGGCGTTGAACGCCCCCGAGCCGGCAAACTCGCCGCCAATCTCGTGCTCCAGCAACTGCAACGCCGAGCCAACGAGCGCTCCGCGACCAACGACATAGACACCGCGCCGGGCGTCCACACCCTGGGTCTCGCCCCCGCCACAGTCGCCAGCGTCGCCGCCCTGCGCGAAGCCGGCGAACTCAGCAACCAATCTCTCGAGTCCCTCCTAGACGCCCTCATCGGCGCGGCTCGCGATCACGGCGCAGCCGCAGCACCCTCACCCACCGCCGAGCGAGACCGTGTCCGCGCCACCGCCACCACCCTTGGCCTCCTCCTCGTCCGCGACGACGCCCAGGCCGAGAAGTGGATCGACCAGGTGCTCGCCGCCAACGCGAAAGTCGCCGATGACGTCCGCTCCGGCAAAGTCGCTGCCGCCGGGCGTCTGGTGGGCGAAGTCATGAAGCTCGCCGCGGGCAAGGCCGACGCCAAGAGCGTGCGGAGCATGCTGCTGGCCAAGCTGGGCGTGAAGGAGTGAGCGTGCAACCCGCGAACACGCCCAACCCGCCAAGCCCTCACGCCCCGTCAAGTCCGTGGCGCATCGCCCCAAGTCGCCTGATCGATCTGATCACGCCCAAGCTCATGGGCATCCTCAACATCACCCCCGACAGCTTCGCCGACGGCGGCAAACACCTCGATCCCGCGCACGCCATCAACGCTGGCCTCGCCATGATCGCCGAGGGCGCAACCTTCCTCGACATAGGCGGCGAATCCACCCGCCCCGGCTCGCAACCAGTCCCCCCTGACGAGCAACTCCGCCGGGTGCTGCCCGTCATCCGCGGCCTTGCTCCCAAACTCCCTCCGCACGCCGCGATCTCCATCGACACCACCTCCGCGACCGTCGCCGCCGCCGCTCTCGACGCTGGCGCGAGCATCGTCAATGACGTCTCCGCCGGGCGCGACGATCCCGTGATGCTCGCACTCGCCGCGCAGCGCCGCTGCGGCCTGATCCTCATGCACCGCGAGCGACACCCCGCCGCCGACCGCTTCTCCGACCGCTACGACCCCCACCAGCCCGCGCCCATGCAGGGCGACGTCGTCGCGAGCGTGCGAGTATTCCTCGCAGATCGTGCCGACGCCGCAGTCCGAGCCGGAGTCTCCCGCGACGCCATCGTCCTCGACCCAGGCCTGGGCTTCGGCAAAACCGTCGACCAAAACCTCGCCCTGATCTCAAGCACTCCCCACCTCGCCTCTCTGGGCTTCCCGATCCTCTCCGCCCTCTCTCGCAAGAGCTTCGTCGGCCGCATCGGCCTTGATCGCGACTCCACCCCCGACGAACGCCTCCCCGCCACCCTCGCCCTGTCCCTGCGTCACGCCCAACTCGGCGCTCGCATCCTCCGCGTCCACGACATCGCCCCCCACGCCCAAGCCCTCCGCGCCTTCATCGCGTTCCCCTGACGCGCGCCCACCCTCGCACCGCCGCCCGTCTCCCCGAATGCCGACGCCCCACCGCCACCCCCCGAACCCAACCCACTTCCTCGGCATCCAAATCCCAGGAATCGCCGATATGAAGTCCATGCCCCGAAGAATCCCCAATCCACTTCGCTCGTCGCCAATCAAGCACGCGCGGAGCTGGCCAGCAGCGGAAAGTCGGGGTCGCTGGACCCATCGGCGGGTGTGGCGAAACAATCCGCGGGCACGCCGCTGACCCGGCGTTCCGCATAGCCTTGGGCTTGGACGCCCGACAGGAATGCCCGAGGGCACGCCCAACGGCACGCAAGGACGCTGGACTGAAGTTGGAACGGAGTTGCATATGGCAAACGCAATGGTCAAGGAATTCACGGACGCGAACTTCGACAGCGAAGTGCTCTCAAGCTCGACGCCCGTACTCGTAGACTTCTGGGCGGAGTGGTGCATGCCCTGCCGCAGCTTGGGCCCCATCATCGACGCCATCGCGACCGAAAAGGGCGCGGCAGTCAAAGTCGGCAAGGTCGACATCGACGCCAACCGCGAAGTCACGATGAAGTACGGCATCACCGCCATCCCCACCATCATGATCTTCAAGGACGGCAAGCCCGTGCGGACGTTCGTGGGCCTGCACAAGAAGGAAGGCCTGGTCGCGGCCCTGGAGCAGGCGGCGGGCTGAGCACAACGCGATTCACGTCATCTAGTCGACCCCACGCACCAACGCGAGTACCTCCGCGTTGTGTTTTTCAACTAGCACAGTCAGTTCTGCGAAATGGCGATTCCGCTCCGCTTCAATGCACGCGTCATCGCCGTTGCATGCTTCGCGCACTTGCTCGTGGCGTGCGGTCGCCGCGTCCCACTGCTTCGAATGCGCCGCGTTCAACTCTCGCAGACGCTGTCCGCCAGACTTGCATGCGGACAGACAGGCCGCTATAGCTAGTGCCATCGCAAGAACGCTGAGTTTCGATAGCAGTTTCGTGTTCTCCATGACGTGTACTCCGAGTGAACGGAGGGTAGGAGATCGTCTCGCCGACGATTCATCTAGCGACTACTTCCGAGGCCGCGCGGAGCCATCCAAGTAGGCCGCTTGAAGGCCCTCAAGGCCGCCCGAAGAGTTCGCCTGCTCACGTCGTTCTTTCGAGATGTGAAAGCGAAGCGCGTCTTCCAGAATTGGGATGGCGGCAGATTGCTCGAACATCCGCAGAATAGCCTGCGGCGTTTCCAAGCCCTCTTCGTCCGTCGTCGGGCGATAATCGGCGTTGTCTGAAGCCGGCCTCATGAACCTTGCCGGCAGGAACGAGTAACTGGCTCTTCCAGCGGGCCACTCCATGTCCAAAGGACACTTCCAATTGCGCGGCAAGGCGGTCAGACTCGGATCATCCTGCGTCAGCCTCGGCAACGTCAAATTCTCAAACGCCTCGTCCGCAACTTCTTCTGTTCGCGGGAATCGCTTGTAGGTCTCCGAGTACATCCCAATCACTTTGGCCAGTTGGCTCAGATTGGCAAGACAAGCCGAGCCCCGCGCGGCTCGCCGCACGCCCGAGATCACCGGGAACAGCAGGCCGACCAGCACTGCGATCACTACGACAACAACCACCAACTCCGTGATGGTGAATCCACGCCTCTTCACTTGGATGCGTCCACTTCAGTCCAGCACAACTTCATCCAACGCTGCAATGCCTCGTCAGGATCGTTTCGGACATACTCCAACGCCGAGCGAAGAATCGGGTCGCGCCAGAGTCGCCCCGAACACACGCAAATCGCAGCATTGAATCGCTCCTCCACGACGGTGCTGCCCAGTTTTTCGATCAGCAATTGCGTGATCGCATCGCGAGTCGCTTGGGTGGCCAGCGACCTTCGCAATTCCCCTTTCTTGTCATCGCCAAACGCGAGGTAGAGTTGGGAAATCGTGGTCAGTCTCACGCCGGAATCGGGGTGTCTTGTGGCGAGACCAAGCAGCCACTGCGCATCAGCATCCGACACATCTGCGAGAACGCCGATCTGTAGCGAGTACTGCCCAAGCAGTTCCTTCGATGGCCACTCGTCCACAGATGCGCGGCGACCCGCCGAAGGCAACTGCGGCATCGGAATCGAAGGCCCGACGTTGATTGCGGTGATTCCCGCTAGTTCGGCCTGTCTAGCTCTGGATTCCTGAGTTGAAAACCAATAGAACAAACCCAGGCCCATGCCCGCGAGAAGGGCAAGTCCTATTCCGACCAAAGTGCGCTTCACTGAGCACCTCCACCCCAACTCAGTTCGTCACGTACTTCCAGGTCGTGCAGAACGTTGCAATGAACGGATCCATCAAGCATACTCCCCCACAGGCTGTCTTGACGCAATTTCTGCACGTCAAGATCTCAGCGGGAGTGGGCGGTACAGTGCTGGTTCCCGACTCGGGCCTGCAAGGATCCCCAGCGCCAGTCAACATGCACAGAGCACATGCACTGATCGCCTGAACTGTGCCAACGGCTCCCAGAGACACCAACGCGACGATCGAACCGATCTTTGCTGCGCTTCTCATGGTAACACCTCGTCTTGAAGACACTGGTCCTCGACAGAGATGCACGTCAACAGAGATGCACCTCGACAGAGATGCACCTCGACAGAGATGCACCTCGACAGAGATGCACCTCGAATTCCAGACTACCCGATCTCAATTGCCCTGTCAACCCCCTAGCCGCCATTCACTTCGATTTTCTCGAACTTTCACTTTGGCCTGTCCTTTGCCCTCCGCTCCCCCCCGGGGGGCCGGCGGC
>JALHOJ010000101.1 GCA_022843045.1 Phycisphaerales bacterium | reverse complement strand
TCGGCGGTGAACGGGTTTGAAACGACGTCGCTGCGGCTGGTCATGGGACCTCCGAGGCCGGAGGTCTGGCTCACCAACCAGCCACGGAGCCCGCTGCGCCGCGGCGACAATGCCGCGGGGAAACACAGGAGCGTCCGTGACTGGCCGGTTATGAGCCGACCGGCCTCGGACGCAGGGCCCGATGTCGCGGAGATCGCAGGTCCGCAGGAGGAGCGTCGCAGCGCACGACGCTCCTAAACCCTGGCGATATCGCTATTTGCGGTACTGATCAACTTTCTTTCCTCTGTCGCGGCGCTGCGACGCGACAGAGCGGCTGACGGATCCGGAGTCCTCTGTCCGTGCGAGCACTCCTGCCTCTTGAGCTCGCTTGACAGCTCGCCACACCTTGTCCCTCGAGACCGTTGTCTCCATCTGCTTGGACAGGGCTTCTGCGGCTTTGTCGATGGAGTTGTGCTCCTGGTATGCCGCGACGAGGATGTCGTCGGTGAGGTGACCCTTGAGCTCAGCCTTGAGCTGCCCCCGGACGAGCTTCTTGCCGCGTGCGTCCAGCGACATGCCCCCGCCGAGCTCGGCGAGACGGTCCGCCTCGTTGACCGCCTCAATGACCGCCTCCGGGTCAAGCACGACATCGTCGTCAGTCATCGCGGCTGCGGCGTGCATCGGGATGACTGCCGGAGCCCGACCGGGCCATCGACTCCGGTCTGGCACTCGGTGCGGCACGAACACCACCGCGCGGCCACCCGTGCCGACGTGCAGCATCAGTGCGTGCGAGTCGTCGTCTCCGAGCCGCACCGCGAATGCGACCTCGCGCGTGGTGTCTCGCCACGGCATGCGTCCCAGACGCCAGAAACGCCCTGGCACCACTGGCTTCGGCGCTGAGACGGCGAGGGCCGACGCGAGCGCTGCCGCCAGGCCGTCAAGGTCGACCGCCCAGCCACGGCACATCTCCTCGGTGACTTCGACCTTGAGCGACTCGGGGCAGCAGATGAAGTACCGTGGCTTGTCGGCGTCATCCGCCGGCTCGGCGACCGTGACTGTCTCGATGTGATGGTCGTCGCAGTTGGGACACGGCGCAGTGAGGCCCGTCTGCGCGGGGCAAACAAGGTGCGACTTCAGCAAGTCGTCGAGCGCCCCCTTGGGCCAACGCGACACCTCCGAGTGGTCGAAGCACGAGCCAGGAGCGTCCGCCGCGATGAGCAGTAGACGGAAAAGATCAGCCCTGGTCATCGGTCACCTCCCAACGGCGCAGGCAGCGCTCGCCGACGACGCGGACCTCGTCGGGCTTGCTCTTGAGGTTGCTTGAGTGCGGGACCGAGACCTCAAACGTCAGCGTCGGTTGGCGGCCGACGCCGTTGTGGACGAAGCGAAGTGCAAACGTGGCCTGGACCACGCGCAACCCCTCGACGGGAAGGTTCTCGCGGCGCAGCCAGCGGTCCATCTTGCGGTAGATGTCGTTGCGATCGCCGCGAGGATCGGCTTTGATCTCGATGTGCCCACCCCCGCCGCGCGGGACGATGCGCACCCGCGTGATGCGTGCGTCCTCGACGCGGTCGGCCGGATCGGTCGGGAGCGGGAAGTCGTTCTGGAGCAGGTGGTCAAGGCGATACGAGGGCTTGAGCGGGTCCGCCGGTGGGATGTCCTTCTTGAGCACCGCCTTGCAGAACGCCACCTGCAGGGTCGTCCACATCTTCCCGCCACCGGGCGCGACGATCTCGAGGACGCCCTCATCGCCGCTGTAGACAAACACATTCTCGAACGCATACCGGTCCCAGCGCACGGTCGGCTGACTGTCGTCCCCATCAAAGACCAGGTGCTTGTCGGGGTAGTCGTCGAGGTACGCAAAGAAATAGTCCGCCCCGTCGGCCCGGCGGTAGTGCTCAACCATGCACTGTTTGCCGCGAAGCTGAGCCGGCGCGTACACCGACGAAAGTGCCTCACCGAGCGGACTGCACAGTGACCCGGGATCCTCAAGCTGGCGCTTCGGCAGGCCGTTGCGGCGGTTCCAGAGGCGGCCGCCGGTCAGCGCATCGGCGCGGGCGAACATCGCCGCGTCGTTAAACACCTCGGGCGCGTACAGGTACGACCACATTGCCTTGTCGGCCTTGCTGCGCTGTGCTGAGAAGTCCTCGGCGCGGTCGGAGTGGCGAGCAAGGATGCCTTCCGCGAGCACGGCCACGCCGCGGTGATCGGCGAGTTCGTTGACGTCGCGGATGATCATCTGCACTTCGCGCTGCGTGGCCTCCGGGAGCGCCCGCCAGCCCGTGAACACGGGCTCGATGCGGTGCTCGCTGAGCTGGTCCCACGGCACGTCGGCGAGCTCGCCGCGCCGCGTGAAGAACTCGCGGAGCAGCGAGTTGGCGATTTGCTTTAGGACTTTGCGGGGATCGAACGGTTTAGCCATTGCTGAGTTTCCTTGTCTGTCGTTTGCTAAATGGTTGACACTCGGGACGAGACAGAGCCATGCCGGTGTCGTTTGGAATCCGGGTCAGAACAGCGTGTTGGGACGTTCGCGCATCAGCAGTCCGAGCTTCTCAAGGCGGATGCGCATCGCCTCGGCGGACACTTCGAATCGTTCCGCCAGTGGCTTGGCGAACCGGTCCAGGCGGATGTTGTCCGGATCGCGCCCGCCGCCGCCCGTCGCCGGCGGCAGTGATGAGAGGATCACCGGATCGAGACTGCCCTGCCATTCCTGCCACGCCGCGACGACGAGTTTCTTGGGCATGAGGGCGTAGCTGGCGAAGTTGTCGGCCTGCCACTCCACCGACGGCTTATCGCTGGAGCGACAGACGAACGCCGGTTGACCGTGACCGCCGAACAGATGGGCCTGTGATGGATCTTCTCGGTACAACTGGCGATGAAGGCGCCAATGTCCGACCTCGTGCGCCAGCGTGAACCGGAACCGCCCGAGCATCTGCGGGAAGGTGTGCGGGTCGAGGCTGGCGTCGACTTTGACCAGGCCGTTCTTGAACCAGATCGCGCCGAGCACGTCCGGGTTGCCAAATGTCCCACGCAGATCATCGATCTCGAAGGTCAGCTTGAGCTGCACCTCGAGCACCTCCTCGATGGGGACGGGCAATGACACCGCAACGCCCTGATCGCGTGCATATTCCGCGAGGAGAAGCTCCGCATCCTGCTCGATGCGTTTCTCGGGAATGAACGGAACTTCGCCGGCAGAGGACCGCCAGTTCATTGGCTGCCCTCCTTACCGCCCATCTTGTTGGCTTGATCGAGCAGCTTCTTCATCTGTGCCGGGGTCAGCCCCTTGGCCGCACGAAGCAGCGCAGGCATCGCCTCGGGCTGACTTTGGATGATCTTCGGCAGGTCGTCGGGCACGCGGCCAGCCATCGCGATGAGCTCGTCTGCGCTCTCGCCAAGCAGTTCCGCCATTCTTCGCACACGGTCGGAGGTGGGGGGCGAGTCCACCTTCCCCTGCTCGACGTGCGACAGATACGTCGGACTGAGCCCCAGGAGCTCAGCGAACCGGCGCAGGCTGTAGCCCTTGGCGGTTCGCCGCTCACGCAGAAAGCTTCCGAAATTGGGATTGGACTCGGTCATGGTGGGTTTGACGCAGACGTGTTCCCTGTTTACTGTACAAGGACATAACCGGCGGGTCAACCCGGACGTGCCTCAGCCCGAATCGTCGCGGGCAAGGATTCGGGCGGTCGCCGAGAATTGGTGCAGACGGTGCCGCGCGCGAACCATGAAGCTGACAGACATCAAACCTGGCGTTTCCTTGGTAGGCCTCGAGCCCGGCGTGGTCTGCTCGGTGGTTGCCACGACTCCACTGGCGGCGGACGCGGTTCAGGTGTATTACAAGCTCCCCGACGGCTCCCTTAAGGAGCGTCTTCTGGGGCCCGCGGATGAAGCATCTCTTGACCCCGCAGCCACGGAGCGTCCGTGGGCTTTCGACGGTGACGGTTCGTCGTTCCAGCTTGCGTGCGAAGCGAAGCGAATCGACCTCGCCTTCCTTTTTGACCCGATGATGGCGGTCCACACGTCGAATGTGGACCCGCTGCCGCACCAGATCACGGCCGTGTACGAGTCCCTCCTTCCTCGGCAGCCGCTCCGATTCGTGCTTGCCGATGACCCCGGGGCCGGAAAAACCATCATGGCCGGGCTCTACATCCGCGAGCTCATCATGCGCGCGGATGCTCGGCGAGTGCTAATCGTCGCGCCGGGCGGCTTGGTGGATCAGTGGCGCGATGAACTGTTTGAGAAGTTTGGCCTGGAGTTCAGGATCTACTCGGGGGCGCTCGACGATGGCTCGGCCAGTGGCAACCCGTTCGAGGACCACAACCAACTCATCGTGCGTCTTGATCAGCTCTCACGCGACGAGGATTCGGAAAGCGGTGAGGACCGAAAGCCGGGCGTTCTTCAGTCAAAAATGCTTGCCGCGGGCTGGGACCTCGTCGTCTTTGACGAGGCCCACAAGCTCGCCGCGCACTTCTACGGCACCAAACTTGAGAAGACGGCACGCTTCAGGCTTGCCGAGCGGGTCGGCAAAGAGACGCGACATCTCCTGTTGATGACGGCGACGCCGCACAACGGCAAGGAAGAGGATTTCCAGCTCTTCCTTTCGCTGCTCGATTCAGATCGCTTCTACGGCAAATTCCGGGATGGCGTGCACAAAGTCGACACATCAGACTTGATGCGACGGATGATCAAAGAGGAGCTGGTGAAGTTCGACGGCACTCCGCTTTTCCCGGAGCGCAAGGCGTACACGGTGAACTACACCCTGTCCGATCCTGAAGCTGCGCTCTACGAAGCCGTGACGCACTATGTGCAAACGGAAATGGGCAAGGCCGATCAGCTCGAAGGCAACCGCAAGGGATCGGTCGGCTTCGCCCTCACCGCGCTGCAGCGGCGATTGGCGTCGAGCCCAGAGGCCATCTACCAATCGTTGAAGCGACGTCGAGAGCGTTTGGCAGACCGCCTTCGTGAAGAGAAGCTCGGAATCCGCGGGCGGCAATCGCTCGCCGAGACCGTGCCGGCAATTCCTGACGATGACGATGACTTGAATGCGGATGAACAGGAGAACCTTGAAGAACGCCTGGTTGACCAGGCCTCCGCGGCTCGGACGGTAACGGAACTCGATGCCGAGATCCTGATCCTCACTTCGCTTGAGGCGCAGGCCAAATCCGTTGTCGCGTCCGGTCAGGATCGCAAGTGGGACGAACTTTCGAAGCTTCTCCAGAACACGCCCGAAATGCATGACGCTGACGGGCGGCAGCGCAAGATGATCATATTCAGCGAGCACCGCGACACCCTAAACTATCTTCACGCGAAGATCGCTGGTGTTCTGGGCAACCCCGACGCCATCGTCACCATCCACGGCGGCACGCACCGCGACGAGCGCAAGAAGGCGCAGGCGCTCTTCCGATCCGACAAGGATGTCCGCGTATTGGTGGCCACCGATGCAGCGGGCGAAGGTGTCAACCTGCAGTGCGCGAGTTTGATGGTGAACTACGACCTGCCGTGGAACCCCAATCGACTGGAGCAGCGGTTCGGTCGCATCCATCGCATCGGTCAGACAGAGGTCTGCCATCTCTGGAGCCTCGTGGCGAAGGAAACCCGCGAGGGCGCTGTCTGGCACCGACTGCTGGACAAGCTCGCCACGGAGTGCGAAGCGCTGAAGGGCAAGGTCTTCAACATCCTCGGAGACGTGTTTGAAGAGAAGAGTCTGAAGGACCTGATGATCGAGGCCATCCGATACGGCGATCAGCCCGCCGTCCGCGCCCGCCTTTCGCAGCGGATCGACCATGCCTTCGACCACGACCACCTCCGGAGCCTTCTCAACCGCAGCGCGTTGGCAGAGCAGACGATGTCTCCGGACCGTCTGTTCAAGGTCAAAGAAGAGATGGAGAAGGCCGAGGCGAGGCGACTTCAGCCCTTCTTCGTCCGCTCTTTCTTCATGAAGGCGTTCACGGCGCTTGGCGGCACAATCCACCGCCGCGAGCCGGAGCGATACGAGATCACGCATGTGCCGCTTGAAATCCGCGAGCGGGACCGTCGCATCACCGGTCGCAACCGGCGAGAGAACGAACCTGTCCTCAAGCGGTACGACCGTGTCTGCTTCGATCGCGCGGCGATTCAGCCCAACGACCGCCCGGGGCTACCCCGCGCGGTACTGATGCACCCCGGTCATCCGCTCATGCTCTCGGTCACGGATGTGGTTCTCGAGCAGAACGCCAACCTGCTCCGGCAAGGAACGATCCTGGTGGATCCGAACGATGACGGCGATTCGCCGTGGCTGCTTTTCTTGCTCACGCACGAGGTCAAGTCCGGTGATGGCACGGTGCTAAGCAAACGGATGCAGTTCATCCGCGTTTCTCCCGACGGCACCGCCTCATTCGCGGGTTGGGCACCGCACCTGGACCTCGAACCGCACCCCGCTTCAGATCGTCCCCGACTGGCATCCATCCTGAGTGCCCCCTGGATCCGCACCGACATGGAGCAACGCGCCGTTGCCCTGGCGGCGTCGTCGCTCGTTCCCGAACACTTCCGAGAGGTTGCGACTCGGCGGGTGGACCACGTCGACCGCACTCTGGCGGCAGTCCACGAGCGGCTCACGAAGGAAATTGCGTTCTGGACCGACCGCGAGATCAAACTCCGCGACGACCGCGCCGCCGGCCGCGATGTGCGCCTCAACCTCGATAACGCCACTCGCACCCTGAAAGAGCTGCAGTATCGCCTGGAGAGCCGCAAGAAAGAGCTCCAGACGATGCGTCACGTCCAGAACGGCACGCCCGTTGTCCTGGGCGGTGCTCTTGTGATCCCCGCTGGACTTCTCCGCCAGCTGCGAGGTGAGGGGTCTTCCATCAACGCCGCCGATGCCGCAGCCCGCGAGAGAATCGAGCGGCTGGCGATGCAGGCTGTCATGGCGACGGAGCGGGCCAAGGGGCACACGGTCCTCGATGTGTCCGCTGATAAGTGCGGATGGGATGTTTCGAGCTACCCGCCTGCCATCGAGGGGAAGCAGGCAGACCCCATCCACATCGAAGTGAAGGGGCGCGTCGCGGGCGCAGACACGATCACCGTCACACGCAACGAGATCATCTACGCCGTCAACCAGTCGGAGAAGTTCCAGCTTGCGGTCGTGTTTGTGAATACCGACGACTCGGTCGATGGTCCGCACTACATCGCCAACCCGTTCCAGCGCGAGCCCGATTGGGGCGCGGCGAGTGTCAACTACTTTATCAGCGAACTGCTTGAGCGTGGGAGAGTGAACCCATGACTCTCCTCGCTCGATCGCTCAAGATCACCAACTTCCGCTGCTTCCGTGACGCCGCGATCACGTTGCACCCTCGTCTCACCGTGGTCGTCGCCGACAACGGCATGGGCAAGACGGCGTTGCTCGACGCTCTAGCAACATGCCTTGCCGAATACACGGATTCACTGCTCGGCATTCAGAGTTCCCCTGGGCTGCTGCCGAGCGACGTGAGGGCGGCGGCCGAAGGCGACGGCTCAACGCACTTGTCCATGACTGCCGATCTCAGCGGGGCACCAGTGGAGTGGGCACTCTCGCGGAAGTCTGCCACATCACCAATGCGTCGCGGCCCCAAGCAGCTGAAGGCAATGCGTGATGCGGCCGTGATTGCAAAGCAGCGAGTTGCCGATGCAGATGCGGCACTCCCAATCTTCGCCTACTACCAGTCGACCCGCTTTGCCCATAGCACGTATTTCGGCCAGAAGTATATCGGAACTGGGAAACCTCTTGAAGGTCGACTGGTTGGATACACAGATTACCTGACGCCTCTCTTGGATGCTGCACGCTTCAACGATTGGTATGCGGCGAGGTGGCGAGCCGTGGCGAAGCGAGCGTCGCCCGGAATCGGCGTTGGGCAGGATCCGCTGGCTCAACTGTCCTCCGTGCGAAGCGCCGTGTCGACGGTGCTGGAGCCCACTGGATGGAGCGTGATCGACTGGGACGACGCTCGCGGTTGCGTTGTAGTTGAGCACGCCGTGCGCGGCCGGCTACCCCTGTCATGGCTTAGTTCCGGTATACGGTCGATGGTCGCACTGACCGCGGATCTCGCGCACCGTTGCGCATCGTTGAATCCCCAACTACGCGAAGACGCCGCAGCGAAGACGCCGGGTGTGGTGCTCATCGATGAAGTCGACCTGCACCTTCACCCGTCCTGGCAGCAGCGGGTGGTCGAACTGTTGCAGTCTGCTTTCGGGGCGATGCAGATCGTCGTGACGACGCATAGCCCGCAAGTGCTTTCGACGGTCTATGCCGACTCCGTACGGATCGTCCGCCATCACGGCGGCGACAGCACCGTCGAGCCGGTAACGTTCCAGACTCGGGGCGTTGAGAGCGCTGACGTGCTGGCGCAAATCATGGGCGTGGATTCGACACCGCGTGTCAAGGAAGCTCAGGACCTCCAGAGATTCAGAAACCTCATCGAAAGCGGTGAAGCGGAGTCGGCGGAGGGTGTAGCACTCCGCCAAAGCTTGCTCCAGCACTTCGGTGAACACCACCCGTTGATGCTCGACTGCGCTCGCTTGGAACGGTTTGTTGCGTTCAAGCGCAAGCAGAAGCCGGGGGGCGCTAACTGATGCACCGACTTGATCGCAATTCGGCCCCGACACCCGCGTGCTTGGTCAAGTTCCAAGCTGGCGTTCACACATGGGATGACGTGCGATCAACTGATAAGCAGGAGATTCGACACTGCCTCACCGACATGCAGGGTGAACGCTGCGCGTACTGCGAGTCACTTGTCACAGAGAGGGGGCACCAAATCGAGCATTTCCGTCGCAAACACCGGGACCACTTCCCGCAGCTCACATTCCAGTGGTCCAACCTACTGCTCTGTTGCGACCAACGCGAATGCTGCGGACACTTCAAAGATCGGCCCGGTTCACAGTATGATCCTCGCGACCTCATCGATCCAACAAATGAGGATCCAGACGAGTTCTTCTGGTTTCACGAGTCTGGCGGCATCGACGTGCGTGGTGGATGTGATGCGACGAAGGCCCACCGCGCGACGGAGACGTTGAGGATACTCAACTTGAACGGGCATCACGGCCTGCGGCAGATGCGGGCCAGACAGCTGAAGTTGTACAAGGATCCCAATGTCGACGTGTTTGGCGAACTGGCGGCGTGGGATCCGAGCGAGCGCCGCGAGTATGTGATGGGCGAACTCAGTGCGACCGCTTCCGAGCCCTTTTGCACGATTATTCGACACTTTCTACAGGACCTAGCCGAATGAGCAACGCGACGGTCATTGCCCCCAAGAAGCTCATCGAGGTGGCACTCCCTCTCGACGCGATCAACGTTGCGTC
This sequence comes from Phycisphaerales bacterium, assembly GCA_022843045.1. GTDB lineage: Bacteria > Planctomycetota > Phycisphaerae > Phycisphaerales > UBA1924 > BJHL01. The sequence goes on along the minus strand of JALHOJ010000101.1, from coordinate 1,188 downwards.
TGCCGCGACAAAGCGCAAGGCACCAAAGGGGTACCCCACAACTCTGCATACATGGTGGGCACAGCGACCGGTTGCTGCTGTGCGTGCCGTGATCTTCGCCCAACTCGTCAATGATCCAGAGGATCTCTGGCGATGCCAGAATCCGTGCGTTGAGCCTAACAAACAGCACCGTGGCCACTGGAGCCGCGAACGAGGGCGGCTCTTCAAGATCATTGAGGACTTGGTAACGTGGGACAATACGACCAATGAAGCCGTGCTGGAGAGCGCCCGCGTCGAGATCCGGCGTGCCTGGCACCAAACCTGCGAGCTCAACAAAGCTCACCCACAAGCCGCAAGGTTGTTCAGAACCGACGAGATGCCCGGACTTCACGACCCGTTTGCTGGTGGAGGCACGATTCCTCTCGAAGCGCAGCGGCTCGGGCTTGTGGCGACTGCGAGCGATCTGAATCCTGTCGCTGTGCTCATCAACAAGGTGATGATCGAGATCGCACCAAGGTTCGCGAGCCAGTCTCCAGTGAATCCTGAAGCGCGTGATCTGCTCGACGCCTGGAAGGGGGCGGCCGGTCTTGCGGAGGACGTTCGCCGTTACGTCGCCTGGATGAGTCACGAGGCCGAGAAACGCCTCAGCGACATCTATCCAAAAGTCGAAGTCACGCAGAAGATGGCCACGGGTCGGCCAGATCTCCAGCCCTATATCGGCCGCAAGCTCACCGTTGTTGCATGGTTGTGGGCCCGAACAGTGAAGAGTCCGAACCCAGCCTTCAGCCACGTCGAAGTACCTCTGGTTAGCAGTTTCATTCTGTCGAGCAAGAAGGGCAAGGAGGTGTATGTCGAGCCTTCGATTAACAAGAATGGCTATGAGTTCACACTGCGCGTCGGAACGCCTCCTCCCGAAGCGAAGGCTGGCACCAAATCTGCTCGAGGCGCGAACTTTCGGTGCGTGATGTCACAGGTCCCAGTGGAACCGAAGTACATCAAGAATGAGGCCGTCATGGGGCGCATGGGACAGCGTCTGATGGCAATCGTGGCGGAAGGCACCCGTGGTCGCGTTTACCTTCCATCTACGCACGTTCAAGAGACTGCTGCAATCACGGTCGACCCGAAGGAGGCAGCCTCCTCATTCCATGTCGCGCTCGCAGATGATCCGCGGAACTTGTGGTGCCTCCAGTATGGCCTGTCACATGTAGA
>JALHOJ010000100.1 GCA_022843045.1 Phycisphaerales bacterium | reverse complement strand
CGGCGGATCGCCTTGGAAACGGCCTTGACCGCGTCTTCCTGGCTGATCACCTTCTTGTGCAATTCGCCTTCGAGCTTGAGCAACCGGGCCGCTTCGTCCTTTTCGAGGCGCTTGAGCGGCACGCCCGTCATCTTGGCGACGACCTCCGCGACGACTTCCTCGTCCACGGTGCCGACCGCTTCCTGGCTCTTGGCACGCCATTCCTTCTGAATGTCTTCCTTGCGCTTACGGGCCTGCTCGGCCTTGTCACGCAGTTCGGCGGCCTTTTCATAGTCCGCGGCGCGAACGGCCTCGTCCTTTTCGATGCTGAGCTTCTCGATCTCAGCCTCGATATCCGCGAGGTTCGGTGGCTTGCTCATGCTCTTGAGACGGATGCGCGCTCCGGCCTCGTCGATCACGTCGATCGACTTGTCGGGCTGCACGCGGCCCGTGATGTACCGACCGCTGAGCTCGACCGCGGCCTTGATCGCCGCGTCGGTGAACTTGACCTTGTGATGCTGCTCGTACTTGTCGCGCAGGCCCTTGAGGATCAAGATGGCTTGTTCGTTGTTGGGCGGATCGACCGTGATGGCCTGGAAGCGCCGGGCGAGGGCCGCGTCCTTCTCGATGTACTTGCGGTACTCGTCAAAGGTCGTTGCGCCGATGCACTGGATCTCGCCGCGGGCCAGGGCGGGCTTGAGCACGTTGGACGCGTCGATTGCGCCTTCCGCGCCGCCAGCGCCGACGAGCGTGTGCAGTTCGTCGATGAACAGCATCACGTTCTTGGCCTTGCGGACTTCGTTCATCACCGCCTTGATGCGCTCTTCAAACTGACCGCGGTACTTGGTGCCCGCGACCATCATCGCAAGGTCCAGCACCACCAGGCGCTTGTCGTGCAGAATCTCGGGGACGTCGCCGCTGATGATGCGCTGGGCCAGGCCTTCGACGATCGCCGTCTTGCCCACGCCCGCTTCGCCCAGCAGCACCGGGTTGTTCTTGGTGCGCCGGCAGAGGACCTGCACGACGCGTTCGATTTCGTTGAAGCGACCGATCACCGGATCAAGCTGGTTCTCGCGAGCCAACTCGGTCAGATCGCGGCCGAAGCTATCGAGTGCGGGCGTCTGGCTGCGGCCCTTGGCCCGCGAGCCCGACCCTGCCGCGCCGCCGCCCGATCCTGCGACCGGATCCTTGCCCGAAGCGCCTTCCTTGGACGAGCCGCCGCCGGAGGAGCCCGAAGCCCCGCCCGTGATGCCCTCGGCCCCTTCCTGATTCTCGCCGCTCGCACCGAGGAGATTGAGGACTTCCTCGCGGACTTCTTCGAGCTTGAGGCCCAGGTTCATGAGGACCTGAGCGGCAACGCCATCATGCTCACGCAGGAGGCCGAGCAAGAGGTGCTCGGTGCCGACGTAGTTGTGGTTGAGGTTGCGCGCCTCTTCGATGGCGTATTCGATCACCTTCTTGGCGCGGGGCGTCTGGGGCAGCTTGCCCATGGTGACCATCTCTGGCCCGGCACGCACCAGCCGCTCGACTTCGAGGCGCACCTTGCGCAGATCGACATCGAGGTTGCGGAGCACATTCGCGCCCACGCCCGAGCCTTCCTTGACAAGACCCAGCAGGATGTGCTCGGTCCCGATGTACTCGTGATTGAGCCGCTGGGCCTCCTGGTTGGCGAGGGCCATCACCTTGCGGGCACGATCGGTGAAACGTTCAAACATGGCTCTACTCCACTGGTGCCCAAGAGGCTCGCGTGCTCACAGTCCAACTTTCGCACGTTCGCACCTTCGCACCGACGCACTTCTACATCATTCTGTACGCCAACCGACCGGTTCAGGATGGGCAATCCGATCCAGCACCGACCCTCGGCAATCCTTTGATGCCGATCAATAAGAATCGGCTAGCAGCCTCCGCTTCTTCGACCCCTCTCGACAGATAGGCCAACGTCAATCGCGACAACCACTTATGTGAGGCCTCGGCGTGCCGTCAATCCTCTCTGCCCGCCAGTGACCCCGCCACCCACCCCGAATCGAACCCGCATTACAGCCTCCGCAATGCCCTCGCCGCCCTGTTGCACCCCCAGTCCCTGCGCCAAAACCGCCTGACACAACACGCCCGAGTAGCCGCCAAGATGCCGGAATGGCAGGAACCGCGCTCCAGACCCTCGCGGACAGACTCGTACGCCGCCGGGTTCTCCGGTTGGGCGCCTGGGGAGTATTCACATGGGGCAGTTTTGCAGTCTTGCGGGGTTTGGTGTGTCATTGGCATGCGCGGCCAGTGTTTTTGCGCAGGGGTATTCGTTCACGGTCTTGGAATCGACCGAAACCGACCTCATCAGCCGCGGCGTGATGGCGCGCGGCATTTCGGGAGATGGGCTCGTCATCGCGGGCAGTTCGGCGCTTTGGAATCAATCCAATGGTGGGCGCTTCGAACGGCCATATGTGTGGGTTCGCGAACAAACCGGCAATTGGCTGCGGCGCGACTTGCCCATGCTCGGACGAACGCCGCCAGATCCGATCTTCGGCGATCAAGCGTTCGGCCGTCCTGTCGTGCTTTCGTTCGACGGAGACACTATTGGCGGCATGGTTGGCCCGTTCGCGGTTGCGAATACCTGGAACCCAGGCTCGGCGGGGAGGTGGACGCAAGTCCTGAGTTCCGCTCCCTTGGTCGAGAGGTTGCTGCCGGATGATCCCTACCAGTTCCGAAGCATGGTCAGTGGCATGAGCCGAGACGGACAGTCATTCTTGATTACGAGACAGCGACTCGTTGACGGCGCAGGATCAATACTTCTCGTCGGTCCCCTAGGCAACCAAACCCTCGATGAATCCACCGACCCTCTCGCGCGTCCCCTCGCCCACTACATCTGGGGCGGCACAAGCATGAGCGGCTCCGGCGCGGTGGTTGGGTATCAACGCAATCAATACGGCGAGCCCCATGTCTGGTCCAACGCGGCCGGCGTACAGCAACTCGCTCGCCCAGCATCTATTCCACTGAATCTGCGCTACGGCAACGCGTGGGCGGTTTCCGACGATGGACGAGTTGTCGGCGGCTGGATGGGATCGGCTCTCAACCAACCGGGCACGCCTGAGATGTCAAGCCAATTCGTCCCGCGGCGTCCCACCATCTGGCGCGACGGCGTTCCGACCGTGTTGCCGACCCAACCTCCTGCCTTCAGCTGGGGCCGGGTCACCGCGCTCAACCGTGATGGCCAAGTCGTCGCCGGCGTTCTCAACTCGGCATTCCCAACCGAGCTATCCACCGCTCCGATGGACGCGTCAGCCAACCGACCCGTTGTGTGGATCAACGGCAGGCTCGATCGTCTCGATCTCCTGCTCACCCGCGAAGGCGTCGACCTCCAGGGCGTCAATCCCCGCTGGATCGTCGGCCTCTCCCACGACGGCTCCACCATCGCTGGCTGGGGCACCCGTACTCCCCCGGGCTCCACCGTCGAGCACTTTGTCTCCTTCGTCGCAACCATCCTCCCCCCGGGCACCTGCGACGACATCGACTTTAACCGCGACGGCAACCGCTTCGACCCGCTCGATATCGAAGCGTTTCTCTCCGTCTTCTCCGAAGGCCCCTGTCTTCCCGCCGGGGCGAGTTGTCGTGACATCGACTTCAACAATGATGGTTCGTTGTTTGATCCTGAAGATGTCGATGCGTTCCTTCGTGTCTTCAGCGAAGGGCCGTGCACCCTCTAAGCCATCACCAGACCGCGCCGGCTCCTACCTCCTGAGAGCGGGCCGCGTTGTCTTGGTGCTTCGCAACGCCATGCAGGTCAATAGCCGTGGGTCGCCGCGACTTGGCACCTACGGGGCAGGACCGAACGAGCGTTGTATCGCGCGGCGGTGCGGGTGAGGTCGTTCCGGCACCGCGACGCGGTGCGGCCACGCGATTGCTCCGATCCGTGGGTGCCGCTTCGAGGCGACCCACGGCTACTCACTTTCACGGCTGCGCCGTGGAGCAAGACACAGGTGCTCATCATGGCCGCCGATTGCTCATCGCTCCATCCACCGCTCTCGCAAGCATGTTCGCCCATCTGCATGCCCGAACGCCGAACGCAACATCGCCACCTCAATCCCCCTCATTCACCCGGCCCAAAAAACTTCCCAAATTCCGCGACCACTCCGCAAACCGACTTCGCTCCTCCCCTCCAGTCGCGTGGTAGGTTTGTCCATATGCCCCAGCCGGGCGGGGAGGCGGGGGGCGGGGATACGAGCCGACAGACCACGCGCAGGGAGCCTGTCTATGAACTTTGCCCACGCGTTCCGTCCCTTCGCCGCCGCACTCTTGCTCGCCGCGGGTGCTGCCAGTGCCCAGCCCACGTTCCAGACTGTCCACCAGAGCCAGCCCGATGAGTGGGGGACCAGCATCGAGCGGGAAGGCACGGGGTATGTCATGGCTGGCAACATCCAGTCGGGCAATCAACTGGGCGTGGTTGTCCGCCGCACGGATGCCAACGGCAATGCCAGCGCGCCAGGCTGGGTGTACCTGCGTCCGGGCGGCAACATGACGGCGCAGTCCATCCGCGTGGCGCGGGATCGCAACCTGATGGTTGCGGGCGAAATCACGCCTCCCAACGCTGACGTCCCCAACGGCATCTACCTCATGAAGCTCGACCGCATCACGGGCGCAGTGATCTGGTTCCGCATCTATCGTGGCACTCCCTTCACCGGCCTGGGCGGCACCGTTGTCCGCGAGTTGCAAGGCCCTCAGGGCGGCTTCGTCCTCATCGGGCGATTGGCCAACGCCGCCAACGGCTCGGTCGGCGGTGTCCTCATTACCACCGACGCCAACGGCATCCAGAACTGCGGCACGCTCTACCAAGCCAACGTCGCAGGTGCAAACGCGTCCTGCAGCTTCAACGACGTCCGCCAGAACCCCGACGGCACGTTCACGATCTCCGGCTTCTGGCGCAACAACGTCCAGGCCCCGCGCCTCCCCCTCGCCTTGCGCACCCGCTGCAACGCCCAGCCCATCTGGGCGCGCACCTATCTGGGCGGCGCGGTCGCGGGCGACCTCTGGGCCGAGGGCCTCGACCTCGCGGGCGTGAGCAGCCCCAACCTTCCGCCCGACTTCACCGTCCTCACCGGCCCCTGGCGCGACGGCCAGGGCCTCATGAACGGTTCGCACCAGGTGTTTCTCAACGGCGCGACCGGCGCGCCCTTTGCCCAGCGCGGGTATCGCAACTTCATGGAAGCCCAGTCGGTTCGGTTCACGCCGGGCCTGCGCACCTTGCTTGGTGGGAAGTTCTCGACGGCGCAGCTTCCGCCCGCGACGCTGCTCAATGGCGCGCTGATGCGCACGCAAGGCCCCAACGGCGCTGTGGTCGCCGTTCGCGAACACAGCAACATCGCCTTTCCTAATGGCCGCGAGTTCTTCGAAGAAGTCATCGGCACGCCCGACGGCGGCGCAAGCGCAACGGGCGACGCCCAGCAATACACCGCCACCCGCGACATGATTCAGGTCAAGACCAATGTCAACCTGACGAGTCCGGTCGAATGTGATCAGCAGGCGGGCGTGCAGGTGGTGCCCGACGATCCGACCTTCACCCGCGCGTTCAACATCACGCCCCTGCCGCCCCAGATCGACTTCCAACCCAACCGTCAGTTCATCGAAGGTCCCCAGCCCGACATCTGCGCCGAGATCCGCGCGTGTGTGCCGACGCCGCCCGCCCTCACGCTCTGGCTGCCGATGGACGAGCCGGCTGGCGCAGTTGCTGCCAACGTCGCCGCCGCGGCCTTCGCCGGCGCGCACATCAACGGCCCGGCTCCCTTCCTGGGGCAGTTTGTCGCCAACAGCCGCTTCTATGACGGCGCGAACGACTACACGGAGGTGCCCAGCTATGGCGGCGTCGAGCCCGCCAGCGGCAGCTTCTCCATCGACGCGTGGATCAACCCGCAGGGCGTCATCCCGCAGGTCATCGCTAACAAGTTCCAGCAGTTTGGCCCGGGCGTCTTCCGCGGCTACTCGCTCTACCTGCAGGGTGGCACGCTGCAGGCCGTGCTCGGCGCGGGCGGGCCGCCCGTGGTGCTGAACTCAGGGATCGCGGTGCCCGTCAACGCGTGGAACTTCGTTGCCTTCGTCTACAACGCGAGCACCAACAGCGCGACCTTCTATGTCAATGGCAGTTCCGTGACCTTGGCCGCAGCCGCCGCCGCGGGCAACAAGAACACGGGCGCGACCGTTCCCTTCCGCGTCGGCAGCGCGCAGGGCGCGCCCAGCTCCCTCTTCCGCGGCTACATCGACGAAGTCGAGTTCTTCCGCACCGCCCTCACGCCCGCCCATATTGCGAGCTTGCGCGATGCCCGTCAGACCGGCAAGTGCAAGGACAGTTGCCGCTCCGGCGCGGGTGCGTACTGCACCGCGACGCAACTGACGACCAACGTCACCCTCTGGACGTGCAACTACGGCACCGCGCCCACGACATTCGGCTGGACAGCGCAGGGCTCGGGCGTCGGCCCCGGTTGCTCCGTCGTCGGTCCCACTACCTTCGCCCCAGGCAGCGGCGTCACGGGCGTTGTGAATCCGGGTCAGTGCGTTCCGATTGTCATCAGCGTCACCAAGCCCGCCGGCATGGCTGCGATCGGCGACACCGGCTGCTTCAGCGTTGAATTCACCAACAACACCACCGGCCGCATCTTCACCTGCGGCGGCACCGTCACGCAAGGTTGCGGCATCCTGAGCGGCAGCGCGACCGACATCGTCCTTCTTCCGCCCTTGACCGACACGCTCACGCCCACCGCCTCCGTCTCCAACAGCTCTGGCGCGCCCCAAGTCATCAGCGCCCGCCTCCGCGCCTTCCCCGAAGGCCCCGACGGCGAAGTCCTCGATGATTCCTACAACCGCGTCAGCCTCAACGGCCTCCCGCCTGGCCAGCCCGTCATCCGCAACTTCATGCTGCAACCCAACGGCACTGGGTCCTTCGCTGCTCAAGCCTTCGCAGACGTGCCCGACCCTGTCGGCAACAACAACGTCATCATCGAAGCGGACTTGGATGGCGATGGTGAGTGGGAGCCCATCTCTCGTCGCGCGGTGATCGTGGGCGGCGAGCCGCCCTGCGACTCGATCGACTTCAACAACGACGATTCGAGCTTTGATCCTCTCGATATCGACGCACTCCTGAGTGTTTTCAGCGAAGGCCCCTGCATCCCCGACACCGCTGCGTGCAACGACATCGACTTCAACAACGATGGTTCGCTCTTTGACCCCTGCGACATCAACTCCTTCCTCACCGTCTACAGCGAAGGCCCCTGCACCCCCTGCGGCGAATAAGAACCGAGGGGCGCAAGCCCATGGCGGAACCGACACAATCTCACACTTCCCAAACGCCCGGCCCCACGCCGGGCGTTTTTTCGTCAACAGGCAGCCCGACCGTCAGGGAGGGCTTCGTTCGGTCACAACCCGACGTGCCAAGCCCTCGTTCACGGTCGGGCCGCATGTTTGGTATCCCCGCAACGCCCTGCTCCCGATCACGAATAATCCTGCATGGCGACTGAAATCACCATCATGACCAGCGCGGGCGGCGGCAGTGGGGGCAATGGCGATGGTGGAAGCACCCACCAGGTCTATCCCCCGCCCCCGGGCACCAGCTTCTTCAAGCGCCTCGGCATCCGCGTCGTTGCGGGCTTGATCTTCGTTGCCGCCATCGCCCTGATTGTGCTGGTCTTCGCTGTTGCGCTGCCCATCGCTCTGGCGATTCTGATTGCCTTTGGGCTGTTTGTCCTGCTCATTGTCGGCATCGCGTTCGGTCGCCGGGCGCTGCAACGTATTGGCATCCTCAAGGGGACGCCCGGCTTTGACTTTCGCGTGCAGCGCGACCAACGCGAGAACGTGCGCGTTCGACACCACACCACCGCCAACGACGTGATCGATCCGCCGCAATAACCCAACTGGCCCCACGCGCGAGCGTGGGCGAACTGATCGCGCTCACGCATGCAGCATTCGCCCCCAGCCTCGACCGTCCCGCCCGCCGTGCCGCGATGCGTTGCATGCGACTATGACCTCACAGGCATCTCACCCTCGATTGACGCGACGGAAGGCGAAGTGCAATGCCCTGAGTGCTCCACGCGCACCAAGCCAGGCGAGTACGAAGCCGCGAGCGTGGCGAGGAGTCTCAAGGGGATCCTCCGCGCGTGCTTGCTGCGCAGTGTTGTCACCGGGGCGGGCGGAACGGTTGCCCTCTGCGCCTTGCCGTTCTGGTGGCACCACTTCGATGGTTCGAAAGGATGGTGGAACGTCGCGTTCGGCTTCGCCGCGCCCACCTTGCTCATCTGCGGCGCGTTTGCGGTGATTGCGGGCCTTGCGATCGCCGCGTTCGGTCCGCTCATGCAGTTGCGACTCTCCAATTCGCTTTGGCCGCTCGCGCCGACACGCCGCACCACGCTACGGTCTCGCGCCTTGCTCGCGACCGTGATCTGCCTCGCCGCCACGACCGCTGCTGTTCTCGCCGTGCTCGCGATCATTTTCTTCGTGGTCATGAAGTGACGTGACGCAGCGCTCCACCCGTGGCTACACCCCAGCGGTCCTTCGGGCCTGAGGACCGCCCTAAGCGATCGCCCGGTTCTTCTCAACCTCCTGGCCCAGCGTTGGGCATCGTTCACCTACCCTTTCCCGCGTGGCCGTTGAACCCTCTCAACCCCGCCCCCAATCGCCCCTCGAGGATCGCTGCACCGCCTGCGATTACGACCTCTCCGCCACTCAGCCCCTGCTCGGAGGCGAAAAGCCCATGCGCCGGTGCCCTGAGTGCGGCTTGGTGCAACTCATGCAGCCGCCTCCCAAGCCCGACCGAATGCTCGGTGCGGTCGCGCTGGCATCGTGGGTGCCGTGGGCGTGGGCATCGCTTGCCACGTGCGTCGGCAGTCTGCTTAGCTTCTTTTCGATCCCACGCGGAGTGGTGGCTCTGGTCGGGTTTTGGGGCGGGGTCGCTGGCTTTGGAGTGCTCGCGTTGTTCCTCGGATGGCGGGCTGTGCGAATTGCATGGGTCGACGCTCCGCGTGGAAAGGGCTGGATCGAGAGCATCGGCGCGGTGCCAATCTTGTTGCTGGGGCATGTGTGCGCGGCGGTCGCCACGATGATCGCGTTCTTGATGCTGTTCGCCGTCTTCGGCGTGATTGCGGACGCGCTCTCGCTCTGACCACCGTCGCCGCGCCGATCACGACCCGCCGACTATCCCCTGCCACGCCTCCACCAACCGCCTCGTCAGCGCTCCGACGCGCCCCTCACCCACCTTGTGTTTCTCCACCGCCACCACCGGCAGCACGCCCCAACTGCTGTTGGTCAGCATCACTTCATCCGCCCCCAGCACATCATCAATCGTCACCATCTTCCGCGACACCGTGATGTCCTGCGCCTCGCACCATTCCAACGCCCACCGCCGCGTCACGCCTGGAAGCACCGGGCTGGGCAGTCGTGCGCCGCTTGGCCCGGCGGGCGAAGTGGGTGCCGCGACCTTCGCGGCTTGACCGCGTGCTGCGTCCTCCTCGCCCATGACGCCCTCTTCTCTCGCCGCGAGCGCTTCGCGTTCGCCCTGTGCCCATGGCGTGATCACGATGCCGTTCTTGACCAAAATCGCATTGCTCACACACCCGCCGGCGAGGTGATTGGTCACTTGGAACACCAACGCCTCGCTCGCCCCGCTCGCCGACGCCAACTGCAGGGCTCGCAACCGCGGCCAGTAATTCAGTGTCTTGTGGCCCTCAAACACGTTCAACGGATTGACCTTGAGGTCCGCGATCATCACCCCCACGCCCCGCTCGAAGAACTCCGCCGGGTACTGCGTCGCGGGCTGGGCGTGGATCAGAATCGTCGGCAACTGCTCGCGCTGCCCCTTCGCATCGCGAGCGCCAGATCCGGCCCCCGGCCCCGCGCTCGACCGCGCGAGCATGTTGAGATCGCCGCCCGTGATCGTCAGCCGAATCCGAAACCGCTCCACATCCGGATGCGCCTCGCTTGCCTTGGCCAGGGTCCGCTCCACCGCCTCCCCGAGCGCATCCCGCCGCAGCGAATCTGACAAACCCAGTGCTTTCGCGGAGTCCACCAGCCGGGTCATGTGCTCGTGCAGATGAATCACCCGAAAGTTCGCGTGCAGTTCCTCCCGCGTTGTTGCGCTGGCTCCCGCTCGGACCACGACGCCCGTCATTGTTTCGAACAGCCCGACGCCATGTTGCAACCCGGCATCGAATCCACTCACCATCGCCTGCGATGCGTCGACGAACTGCCCGTTGAGATACGTGGTGGCCATGGGGGACGGTACGGAGGCGAACGGCGAGTGCGAAAGTGTGAGGGTGCGAAGGTGCGAAAGTGTGGGGAGAAACAGCGAGGAGCGAAGCAGCGGGGAGCGAGCCAAACCTCTCGAAGAATCGGGCGCCGTTGAAGCCGTCAGACAAAGCTCCACGAAACCAACACATCACACCTCCAAAAGTCCCCGAGCCACCAACGCACGTGGCTCGCTCCTTGCTGCATCGCTCCTCGCTCTTCTGCTTTCGCACTCTTACTCCGCCCCCCTCCCCTGGCCTCCCCAACAATCCCCCATGTCCAACTGGCTCCGCTGGCTCACCATCCTCCTCTCCGTCGTCGGCCTTTTTGTCGCGATTTACGCCGTGGCTCACGCTGAGGAGAAGACCGCTCC